>NZ_MTQB01000002.1:0-373657 GCF_001974855.1 Pseudoalteromonas sp. SK18
GTTTCTAATTTGATTGCCGCAGAATACGTTGCGCGTTTTAATTTCGTCATTTTTTCACCCAAATTTGTATGCTTATTAGCATAACATTTCTTTCTTAATGGGTGGCCAAATTAACTATGCCACTACAGAACGCTTTAGTTTGCTTATCTAGAATATCTTGAATCGATAAATTAACCGAAATAATGCAGTTTAGTTTATTTACTGTTTTTAGCGCGTTAGATAAAACAGTTCGTGTTAAATCACCATAAAGAGATGTCTTTTTTATATGCTGTAAAAACACACCGGGACTGAGTAACTTTCCATTACCTTGATCTATTCTGACCAAGGCTTCAAATTTTTCAATATATTGTTTTTTGTTTTGTATCGGCTGTAATCTCTGATATAGGTTGATTACACGCTTTTCTTTTAGCGCGAGACGGACTTCTTCAATACATTTATAAATATCATTACTTGATTGTTCTTCCTCCGTTTTTAAGACAACGGATGAAGAGTAGTTTGCTTTAGAATCAAATAAAGCGGATTCAGTTATAGCGATTATTCTATTTTTAGAGACACCGACTCCAACCGTTAAGCTTATATCTAGGGTATTATTGTCAATTTGTATTTTTAAACTTTCTAGTTTCTCTTTTAATTCTTCACATATTAATAAAAAATTATTTATTGAAATTACTCTAAGTGATCTTAGCGCAAAAGATGCACCATTAAACTTATAAACTTTGAAATTATATAATGAGGCTTGTTCGGTAAATAGTTTAGATAAGTATGTTATTACGGCATCACCGAAATCTACGCCCCAGAAGTCATTTAATAATTTAAAATTTCTTATATCGAATATAGCGAGTTGCTCTATATCATTATTTTTAATTTCAGTATTAAGACGAGTTCTATTAGGAAGCCCAGTCAGTATATCAGTATTTTGTATTTGTATTGTTTTTCTAGCTTTCATAATATCCGTAACATCATTACGAATACTTAGATATTGCTGAACCTGTTTTTTTTCATTTAGGATAGGGACAATTACTGTTTTTACAAAGTAAGACGATCCGTCTTTCTTTTTATTTCTAATTAAACCATGCCAAGATTTTTTTTTAGTGATAGTTCGCCATAAACTTTTGAATACTTTTTGGGATGTGCTGGGGTGTTTTATAATTTGATGTGTATTACCTACTAATTCATAAGCGTTATAGCCACTCACATCTTCAAATTTCTTATTAACATAAACTATTACACCATTTACGTCGGTAATTGATACTATCGAGCTTTGGTCTACAGCATATTGATGTTGTTCCAAAAAACTAAATGCATCATTTAATTCTTTACCTGTTGTCGTTGCAAGATGAGCAAGTGTATTTAGTGCATTGGGAGTGCATATTTTACTTTGATGGTTTTCAAACTCCAACTCAATTAATGGCTTTTTTTCTGATAAAAAAAGTAATGTAGTTGATAAGTTAAGCACCGAAAGCTCGTTGTCCAGACTACAATACTCGCCATAAAAAAATGCACCGGTAGCATCATTTCTACTACCTAGCTTAAAGATTTCATTCTGAATATGTTCATTTAGGTATATTTTTCTTGCTGCACAAGAATAAATAAACATAGTTGTATCTGTGATGTGTTTAAGGTTTTTAGTTAAATTTACTAATGATTGCCCATCAGCAAATGAAAATGTGACTGTATCTCCATTAACAATATCACCAGCGAGAATAACTCCTTTTTTATCGTGAGTCATACCCACAGGAGCTCTTAAAATAGATTGCTCTCCTTTTCTTATCATAAGAGGAAATTCAATTACAGAATTAGGAAAATCTTCAGTTATATGCTCACCTAAATATTTTTTATAGATCTCTAATATAGGTTTATCATCAAGCTCGTAGAGAATATTACTTTTAGCATGTGTTACCTTGAAGGATTGCCCTATTGGCTGCCAGCCTGTAGTACGGTATTGACAGGCTTGAATGTCATCACCGTATATTGCTACCCCAACTAAACCTTGTTGATAAACTTTTTCTTCAATTAATGTATATGTTCCAACAAATTCAATATTATCGGCTGCATTTCCACCAGCAATTACGCAGTTTGGTAATTGTTTATGAAAACTATCTAAAACTTCATCGGGGCTACCATCTAAGGGGTTTGCGAAGAAAATAACTGCTTTAGGCTTCTCTTGTGCAATTAGCATTAATGTAGCTTGAGTTTTTTTATCAAGCGAAAGAGAGGTTGAAAATGGTTTTGCAAACGTATTTTTTTCAAAAATAAGAAAGCTAATTACAAGTTTATCATCATAATTTTTTCCATTAATTATTTCCCCTGCAGTGGAGGCACCGATAATAGTAAATAGTGGTAACCTACATTTTAATTCTTGCTGAACATTTTTAACTGTTTCTAGAGAGACTCCTGAAAAAATTTGTATTATTCCTTTATAGGATTCCAGTGAATGCTCTTCAATAAAACGATATAAACTTTCATCAGATGAATAACTATGTGATAACTGCAGCATGTCATATTCCCTGTTGTGATTCCCAAAATTGATTAGTTAGTTGATCTAACCCTTTGATGATCCTTAATGTATCGTCAGTTGTTTTACTACTTAGTTTAACGGCCTCTAAATTTTCTTGTGCATTAACCTTAATGGTAATCACATTTTCACTAATGGTATTTGATACTTGTGTTTGCTCAAAAACAGTTTTCGCTGTTTGTTCGCTCATTTTAGAAATAGCGTTAATTGCTTGAATGATTTGTTCGAGTGTTTCTGCTGTTTGCTGGCTCTTAAGTACACTTTTTTCAGCAGCCGACTCACCAATTTCCATTGCTTCGACTGCTTGTAAGACCCCATTTTGTAATTTTTCTATCACATTGCTGATTTCTTTACTCGAATCCTGAGTTCTATTTGCTAAAGAACGTACTTCATCAGCAACTACGGCAAACCCACGTCCCTGTTCACCAGCTCTTGCAGCCTCTATTGCAGCATTTAACGCTAATAGGTTGGTTTGATCTGCTATGTTTAGAATAACTTCAAGGATACTTTCAATTTCATTACTACTTTGTGATACCTCATTAATAATCACAGCTGCAGAATTTATAAGTGTTTTAAGCTCTGAAATAGTATGCTCATTTTCATCTATTATCCTCTTACCTTTATTGGTAATTTCAACACCTTTCACTGAGGCTTCAGACGTTTCATTTGCATTATCAGCAACACTTTTAATACTTGCTGTCATCTGCTCTATTGCTGTGGAAGCTAACTCTATTTGTTCAAACTGTCGTAATGTGCCATTTTCAGATTGTGTTACAGCTACACTGAGATTTTGAGTACTATCACTTAAGGTTGAAGACATATCATTGATTCTACCAATTAGTGCTGCATTCTCTGATTCCAACTTTTTAATTGCGAGAAGAATTGAACCAGCCTCATCAGATCGCCCAGTAAAAATATACCGAGCAACTTTATCGTCAGTTATTTTTTTTATTTGTTTCAACGTATTTCTTAATGGCTTAGATAAAGTAAATAAAGCTAATAAAAACATTCCACCGGTTAATAATGAAGACATAATAAATAAGCTTTGTGAGTTAAATATAATATTTACTAAAAGTGGCAGTGTTAAATTTAATAGGAAAACAATGGTTAACTTTAGCCAAATAGATAAGTCACTATTTATTTTTTTAAAAGTTTTATTTTCATTTAACGCGGTATAAAGCTTTTTCGCACGTTCTATATATTCGGGCTTTGCTTTTCTTCGAACGGACTGAAATTCTTTGACTTTACCATTGTTTTTTATTGGTGTTGCATATGCATCTACCCAGTAATGATCACCATTTTTGCAGCGGTTTTTTACAATACCCATCCAAGATTTTTCTGCTTTTAAGTCAGACCAAAACATTTTAAATGCTTCTTCAGGCATATCGGGGTGTCTTACGATATTATGATTTTGTTCAAGAAGTTCATTTTCATTAAACCCGCTTATATCTATAAAGTCTTGGTTTATATAGGTGATCTTTCCCTGTAAATTGGTGGTAGATAAAATATTTGCAGATAAAGGAAACGTTACCTCTGTATTTGTTATTGGTAAATTTTTTCTCATAAAGTATCCATTCTTTTATTATTTTTATTTAAGACAGCTATTTATTGCAAAAAAACAAATAACCATATTTTTATTGTGGTTATTTGTGAATGTAAATGACTACTTAGACTTTTGCAACAAAGTTGAGTTGAATTTAAACAAAAAAGGATAGTACTTAAGAGCTATTGTTTTTTGATGGTTTTATAATATGTGAAAAGGGTTAGACGAAAGATTACTAGGTAATTGTTTATGTAATTCTTTTTTTCTTAATTTTTCACAAGCTTTTTAATAACATAGCTGCCTTCCTTTTTCGGCTTTTGCTACGATTTTTTAGTGTTTATGTACCTTTGTTATTGTTGTATCTCTGTTGCGATTCTTTAAGAATGGTCATCATAAATATTTGAAGTATTTCTGTTTTATAAAGTAATAGCTAATATTAAATAGACTAATTTTTTATTTATGCGATTAAAAAATTAAAATATAGGCGTTAAGATAACAAACTAGGGTAAATGTTTTTGGGTCTCTAATTATTCACAGCAGCGCCTTTAGACGCTGCCGTTAGAATAGTGTTTTTATGGATTTTAAGACAATTCTTTACTTCTCAACTTTACCTTTAAGAACATATATTTCGCCATCAAAACTGCCCTGAATCGTTAATCCTTGTCCTGCCAATTCTTTAAGATAGTCTATATGCTCTTGTGTAATATGCTGCCCCGGAACCAAAAGTGGAATGCCTGGCGGGTAGGGCGTAACTAAACCGGCACAAATGCGGTTATTGCTTTTACTAATAGGCACCGATTCGCGCTCGCCATAGAATGCTTCGCTTGGAATACAGGCTAAGTTTATGGCCGGTAAATTTTCCGGCAAGCGAGAACGTCGCGTTGATGTGGCTAGTTTAACCTTGCCGCTATCGAGTTTTTTCAATGCATTGTATAAACGAATGATCTTTGAACGCGTGCCGCCAAGGGTTAGTAACACCAAAATAGTACTGTGGGTGTATTTTTCTATTTCTAGGCCAATTTCATCAAGCAGATACTTATGAATATCTTTTAATGAATAGGGTAATTCGCTAATGTCGATGAGAATTTTTAGCGGGTCATGACCCATATTGTCGCCACTAAAGTGTGGGAATATTTCCATAAACTCTTGCTTACCCAGCACTTTAATATGTTTGAGCGACGCCATCTGTTGCTTGAATTCGTCTACATGGTTTAACAAGGCATTGAGTAGCTTGTAGCCTTCCATCTCCAATTGCTTTTGGCACACATCAAGAGAAGCGATAAGCTGATATTTCGGCGATGTACTGGCATAAATACTATAAATCTCTCTAAAGAAGTCAGCATCAAAATCAGGATCGTTAACATGGATATAAGACGCTTGAGAAAATGCCGACACTACTTTATGCGCTGAATGAGTAACATAATCGGCCCCAGCATGAATCGCAGAGTAATAACGTAAACTTGGATGAAACAGCGAGTAAGCAAACCACGCTTCGTCGATAAACACCTTAATACCATGTTGATGAGCAAACTCGACTACCTGTTTCAAATCGCTCAGTAGTCCATCGTAAGTACACCCTGTTAGCACAAGTAATTTCGCATCGGTATTTTGCTCAATTGTTTGTTTTATATCAGCCAACGACGGTGGTGCAAAAATACCATATTTAGGGTTTAAAATACTCGATAAATAAATGGGTAAACTGGCTGATTGTAAAATGCCATAGTGTACCGATTTATGGCAATTTCGATCGATGATCACTTTGTCGCCTTTGCGCAGCAGTGTCTGCAAGATGATTTTATTCGAAGTAGACGAGCCATTGGTAACAAAATAAGTATGCTTAACTTCAAACGTCGCAGCGGCTGACTCTTGAGCCCGGCCAATAGTATTGGTGCTATCTGATAATGAGCCTAACGAATCAACCGACACCGACAAGTCGCCCACAAACACATTACGGCCATAAAACTGATAAAAATCTTTGATATAAGGGGAGTTTCTAAAACTAGAACCGCCACTGTGACCCGGTGTGTGCCATGAATCGTTCGACTCGCCAACATATCGGCGATACGCTGTCCAAAATGGCGTTTCTGAGCGGTCATCGAAGTCATTGATCATATAGCCTAAAATTGCCTCAGGATCAGAAATCACCTCATCTTTAAAGAAAAATGACTCAATCTCCTCCGACTCATTAACGATTTCCAGCCCCTCTGTATCATCTCCGATAACATAAACGGGTAACTCAAGGCGGATCCCTTTTAACTGCTCGATAAAGCGACTATAGGTTCTCTCACCAACCTTGTTTTGTACATCCCAACTCAGTACAACGGCCTGAATATCACCATCTTCTTCTACGCACTCTAATGCTTGTTTAAGTTCAAGGCGTTCAATAATGTCAATGTGAATATCGCTTCGCTCGAAATTAGGAATTGTTTTCGACAGATTCGTCGAAAGCTCGTTTAAGGTGGTAGGGTCTTGCTCAATTAGTAATATACGAAGTAACGGTAACATAGAGGGTTCGCACTATAATTTTATAATGCTCAATAGCATAACTAAAGGAGTGAGACTTGTGAAATTAATACTTTGAAAATGTTCTAATAATTGCTTTTCGCAAGGGGGCAGGTATAGGCGTTTATTTAATAAATTTGTAGTATAGAAAAGTGCAAGGTGCCAAAGTTTGGCACCTACATCAAGAAATAGAATGCATTAGCAAAGGAACACTTGTCAAATGGCTACTCAGTTTTATCTTTAAACTCACACAAGTCTTCAATAATACAGCTACCACACATAGGTTTTCGGGCTACACAGGTATAGCGGCCATGCAGTATCAGCCAGTGGTGTACATCGACTTTAAATTCTTTGGGGATCACTTTTTCGAGCTTTTGCTCAACAGCAACCACGTCTTTGCCCATAGCCAGCTTGGTACGGTTTGATACACGGAATATGTGCGTATCTACAGCGATTGTCGGCCAGCCGAAGGCTGTATTTAATACTACGTTAGCAGTTTTACGGCCCACGCCAGGGAGGGCTTCTAGGGCTTCACGATTTTCTGGCACTTCACCGTTATGCTGATCTACCAATATTTGGCACATTTTATAAACATTGGCAGCCTTTGAATTAAATAACCCAATGGTTTTTATGTAATCACGCAGTGTGTCGTGGCCAATATCTAAAATGGCTTGTGGCGTATTAGCAACCGGAAATAATTTACGAGTGGCTTTATTTACCCCAACATCGGTGGCTTGTGCTGAGAGCGTAACGGCAACTAGTAACTCAAACGGGCTTGAATATTCAAGCTCCGTTTCAGGATGTGGATTGTCGTCGCGTAAGCGAGTAAGTATTTGGTGACGTTTTTCTTTATTCATGTAACTTAAAACGCATTAGCTTTATTAAATTAATGCGTTTTCCCCTTAAGTTAAGCTAGTAACACGCGCTCGAGGGCCTTTTTCAGCTTCTGGCGGTGCGACTTGCTTTGATTTTATTTGTGCATCAATGACGTTTTTAGCGGCAATTAGCAGCCCAAGCCCTAAGAATGCGCCCGGTGGTAAAATGGCCAGTAAAAGCTGACTATCAAAGGTAAACACTTCAATGCGCAATATAGCAGCCCAAGGCCCGAGTAATAAATCGGCACCATCAAATAATGTACCTTGCCCAATCAGCTCTCGCATAGCGCCAAGTACAACCAGAACCAACATAAAGCCTAAGCCCATCATTAAGCCATCAAAGGCAGATAAATGTACTGGGTTTTTTGAGGCAAACGCTTCTGCACGGCCAATAATGGCGCAGTTGGTTACAATTAACGGGATGAAAATCCCTAAAGATTGGTAGAGGCCAAAAGTGTAAGCGTTCATTAACAGCTGCACTATTGTTACAAAACCGGCAATGATCATCACAAATACAGGTATTCTAATATCTTTAGGTACCCAGTTACGCACTATTGATACGGTAATATTAGAGCCCACTAATACCAATAAGGTTGCTAAGCCTAAACCTAGCGCATTAGTAATTGTAGAGGTAACAGCGAGTAAAGGGCATAAACCTAATAACTGTACCAAGGCGGGGTTATTTCTCCATAAGCCTTCTTTGTAAAGGGTTTTTAATTCGCTCATGGCGTTACCTCTGGGCATGCGTTTGCTGCTGCGAACAGAGCATCAAAGTTATCTTGTGCATAAAGTACCGCGTTTTTGACTGAGCCTACAACGGCACGAGGTGTAATTGTAGCGCCAGTAAACTGATCAAACTGGCCGCCGTCTTTTTTAACGGCCCAACGATTGTCGCTTTCGCTTTGTACTGTTTTTGCATTAAATGTGGTGATCCAGTCTGATTTTTTTACTTCAACTTTATCACCTAAACCTGGCGTTTCTTCATGTTTGGTTACCCTTACACCCGCAATGGTACCATCGCGATATACTGCACTGAGTAAGTTTATATCACCACTGTAGCCGCTAGGGGTGACATGACGAATGACTAATGCCACAGGTTCGTTATCTTTTCGGGCACGATAAATAACTTGGTTATCGTATGGCCCTAGTAATGGATCAGATATAATTACACAATCTTGCGATAGCTCATTGCTGTATTCGGAATGCGGCAATACTTCTTGAAGCTGATTAGTTAATTGCAATTGCTCTTGCTCTGCAATTTTATCAGCGGTAAGTGTATTAATTGTGGCAACGAGTCCAGTTGTTAGTAACGCAAACCCACACAATATTGCGCCATTTTTTACCATTGAAGAAATAATCATTTTACTGCTCCATGGCCATAGGTTCTTGGTTGTGTATAGTAATCGATAAGCGGTACCGCTATGTTTATTAGCAACACCCCAAATGCAACTGCATCAGGAAAACCACCAAAGGTGCGAATTAAATAAACAATTAAACCAATTGCTGCACCATAAATAAGGCGACCTCGATTAGTAGTTGCAGCTGATACAGGATCGGTAGCGATAAAAAAGGCCCCCAGCATAGTCGCACCACTAAATAAGTGAAACACTACACCCGGCTCTGTACCAGGCGAGGCAATATAACCAATTGCTGCGCATAGGCTTAAGCTTACAATAAAGCTCACTGGTATATGCCAGTTAATTACTTTTGTTTTTAACAGGTAAAGGCCGCCAAGTAAAAAGGCTAAGTTAACCCATCCCCAACCTAGGCCAGCCCATTCATTGAAAATAGGCTTTTGCATGCTCTCTGTCACCGTTAGCCCATGAGCAATATCTGTTTTTAAGGTATCAAGTGGGGTAGCCATTGTACTGCCGTCTATTGTGACTCGAAGCTGATCTAAACTGTATCCTAATGCAGTAAAGTCACTAAATATTAGGCTTAGTTGTTGGCTAAAAGTAATGCCCGTATTAAGTAATTCTGTAACGGGTAACCAAGCAGTCATTTGCACAGGGAACGACACTAATAAAAGCACGTAGGCTGCCATTGCGGGGTTAAATAAGTTAAATCCTAAGCCACCATATAACTGTTTAACAATAACAATAGCAAACAAACACCCTATAACAATAATCCACCAAGGCGCTAAAGGCGGAATACTTATTGCCAATAACACACCGGTAAGCCATGCACTGCCATCGCTTAATGCAGGCCAAATAGGGCGCTTACGCATTAACATAAAGGCTGCTTCAAACGCGCTTACACACACTAACGCTAATAATAATTGGATAAGGACACCGGTGCCAAAAAATACAACTTGTGCAATAACACCAGGAATACAAGCCGCAATCACAGTTAACATTAACCGTGTCACAGACTTGTGACTATGATTGTGGGGTGAGCTGGCCATGGTTAGTTTCATGACTGATCGTTTCCTTCTTTTTGTTGCTTTTTGGCTTTAGCACGAGCAATAGCCGCGGCTACGGCGGCTTTCTTTTTTTCTTGAGCAGTTTGCTGTGAATCTTCTGAAGATTCATCGTTGCTTTGTGGCTCAGCGTTTTCACTTTGTTTTGCTAATTCATTAGCTTGCGCTGCTTTTTTAGCTTTAGCACGGGCAATAGCCGCAGCCACGGCGGCTTTTTTATCATCGGCAGCGTCAGGTAATTCACTTGCTGTGTTATCAGCTGCTGCTTGCTCATTAGCTTGTTCTGCTTTTTTGGCTTTAGCGCGGGCAATAGCCGCAGCAACGGCAGCTTTTTTATCATCGGCAGCGTCAGGTAATTCACTTGCTGTGTTATCAGCTGCTGCTTGCTCATTAGCTTGTGCTGCTTTTTTGGCTTTAGCGCGGGCAATAGCCGCAGCAACGGCGGCTTTTTTATCATCTGCGGCGACAGGTGATTCACCTGCAGTGTCATCGCTTGGTGCTTGCTCATTAGCTTGTGCTGCCTTTTTAGCTTTAGCGCGGGCAATAGCGGCTGCAACTGCTGACTTTTTGTCATCTACAGCTTCGTCATCACCATTATTTTGTGCTTTTTGCTCTTTATAAAGGCGAGCTTGCTCTTTACGTGCTGCGCGTTCTTTTGCAACTTCACTGTTATCTGGCTCGAGTTCGTCACCTTGCTTTTTAGCTTTGGCACGCGCAATTGCCGCTGCTACAGCTGATTTATTGTCACCACCGCTGGTTTTATCTTTAACGCGGGCAAGGGCATCGGCTACTTTTTGCTGTTCTTCGGTAGATTTAGCTGCAGGCTTACGTTTGTGTCGATTTTTTCGCTCAGCTTGTTCTTGCTCTAAACGCGCTTTACGTGCATCAAAGCGTTCTTTAGCACGATCAGATTTTATCTTCTCGGCAATTTGCTCTTTAATCTCAACTTTTGCTACACGGTAGTACTGAACGAGTGGTATTTCACTAGGGCAAACATAGGCACACGCGCCACATTCAATACAATCAAATAAGTTATGTTCTTGGAGTTTGTCGTATTCTTTTGATTTAGCAAACCACTGTAACTGCTGTGGTAACAATGAGGCAGGGCACGCATCTGCACAAGCACTACAGCGAATACAGGCTTTTTCTGGGCCTGGCTCTGCTAATTCTTTATGATCTGGAGCAAGTATACAGTTTGTTGTTTTAACAACGCCAATTCGAACCGTGGGTAAGGTAAAGCCCATCATAGGTCCGCCCATAACGACACGCTGTTGTGGTACGGGTGAAAAACCTTGGCAATCCAGTAAATGTTTTATTTCAGTACCTAATAGCGCCCATACATTACCTGGATTATGTATGGTATTGCCGGTAACGGTAACTACACGTTCAATTAACGGTTTGCCTTCGTATACAGCTTGCTGTATCGCAAATAAAGTACCTGTGTTATACACTAAAATACCGATATCTGCAGGAATGCCACCATTAGGTACTTCACGGTTTGTCAGCAGTTTTATGAGTTGTTTTTCACCGCCAGAAGGATAAATAGTAGGCACGGTTTGTATTAAAATATGCTCGTTATGCTTCGCCGCTTCTGTCATGGCTGTGATAGCCTCGGGCTTATTATCTTCAATACCAATAATACACAGCGTCGGATTGAGCAGTTGTTGCATGAGCTCAATACCTTTGACTATTTCAGCGGCATGTTCACGCATTAAGGTATCGTCAGCAGTAATGTAAGGTTCACACTCAACCGCGTTCACGATTAAAAACTCAATCGGCTGCTTAATATCTGCTTTAACGTAGGTTGGAAAACCTGCGCCTCCCATGCCAGAAATACCCGCATTATGAATAACATCAACCAGTTCATCGTGTGATGCAGTGGCTGGGTTTGCTAAAGGCGATAATTCACACCAGGTATCCTTGCCATCGGGTTCAATAATAATGCTTAATTCAGGCAAGGCAGAAGGGTGCGCTGATGGCATAGGCGTTATATCAGTAATAGTACCTGAAGTCGGTGCATGCACGGGTACCGACCAGTTAGCAGAAGGCTTTGTTAATGGTTGACCTTTTAATACGTGCTGGCTTTTTTCTACAATTAACTTGCCGCTAGCGCCAATATGCTGCTTTAAAGGTAGAACGAGTTTTTCAGGCAAAGGAAGGCGCGCAATAGGCGCATTATTAGATAATGACTTTTGCTGCGGAGGATGTACGCCGCCAGGAAATGCCCAAACGGTGCCTTTTTTTATTTGTTCAAGTAACTTTTCCACTCAAACCTCTAATCTATTTGGGTAACAGGAATAGCGTCTAGTTGCCATTTCCAAGTTTGTTTTGTTGGTGCAACTGGTAGCATGTCAATACAATCGACCGGACAAGGTTCAACGCACAAGTCACAGCCTGTACATTCGTCAATTAGAACGGTGTGCATTTGTCGGGTTGCACCAACAATGGCATCAACAGGGCAGGCTTGAATACATTTGGTACAACCAATACATTCATCTTCGCGAATGTAGGCCACTGTTTTAACTGGCTCGGCTTGTTCGCCGCCGGCTAGAGGTTTAGCCTCAACACCCATCAAATCAGCCAACTTTTTAACTGTCGCATCACCACCGGGTGGGCACTTGTTTATTTCATCGCCATTGGCAATGGCTTCTGCATAAGGGCGACAACCAGGATAACCACATTGACCACATTGTGTTTGTGGCAAAATGGTATCGATTTGCTCTACTACAGGATTACCCTCAACTCGAAAACGTACGGCTGCAAATCCTAAAATTAATCCGAAAATTAACGCCAGTAAACCCAGCGCTATTAAAGCGTACAACAAGGTCATATTAAAACTTCACTAATCCAGTAAAACCCATAAAGGCCATTGACATTAAACCTGCCGTGATCATTGCGATTGAAGCACCTTTAAATGGAGTGGGAACATCTGCTGCGGCTAGGCGTTCGCGTAATGCCGCAAATAAAACTAAAACTAATGAAAAACCCACTGCGGCACCAAACCCATAGACGGCAGATTGTAAAAAGGTGTGATCTTCTTTGATATTTAATAAAGCAACACCGAGTACTGCACAGTTAGTCGTTATTAAAGGTAAAAATATTCCCAATAAACGATATAGCGTTGGACTGGTTTTTCTAACAACCATTTCAGTAAATTGAACAACCACTGCAATAACTAAAATAAAGCTCATTGTTTTCAGGTAGGTGATATCTAGTGGTAATAAAATATACTCGTTTACTAAATAACTGGTCACAGAGGCAAGCGTTAGCACAAAGGTAGTTGCTAAAGACATACCTATGGCTGTATCAAGTTTTCCTGATACACCCATAAACGGGCAAAGGCCTAAAAATTGTACTAATACAAAGTTGTTAACTAACACTGTTCCAATTAATAACAAGACGTATTCTGTCATGTGTGCCTCACGCTAATAAAATCCCGTGTATTATCCTTTTTTCTACTGCGATTAACAACACGTTGAGTGATTATCAGTTAAATAAACAACGTTAAATAATGGGCTAATTGTAAAGGGTTAAATTTAAGGGTGTTTGCAATTAAAAAACTGTCAGCATTTTAACGGCTGAACAGTCATAAAAGCACACTTTAAAAAGTAAAAAAGAGCATAAATGCTCTTTTTTATTATTAAATAGGGTAATTAGTTAGATGTCTTTAGGCTTTTCAATATAGTAACCTTGGACACCATCAAGGCATAGGGTTTCTACAATATGCTTTTCTTCTTGGCTTTCAACGCCCTCTGCAAAAACACTAACGCCAATTCTATGAGCGAGGTCGACCATTAAACGCATAAAGTATTGATTGTTTTTATCGTCCTCTAAACCTCTGGTATAGCTTGCATCCATTTTAATAAAGTCTGGTTTTAAGTCTCTGAAAAACTTAAATGAGGTGAGTCCTACACCAAAGCGTTCAACAGTAATTCTGGCACCAACGCGATGCACCATGTCAATAAAGCGTTTGCTTGCTTTAATGTTTTGTTGCAGACCAAATTCACTCACCTCAAAAATTAACTTAGAAGCAATATGGGTATCTTTAAGTAAGCGACGCTCTAACCAAATCATAAATTGGTCACTGTGCGCGCTTGAAGGAGTAATATTTAAGCCAAAATATTTTTCAGATAAATTACTCGATTTTATTCTTTCTAATGACGATTCTATTATTAACTTATCAATTTCAATGGCCATATCGAGCTTTTCAGCCATCGCTAAAAATGAAGCGGTAGGCAAAGCTTGATTTTCTTCTGTTTTAAAGCGGGCTTGAATTTCAGCATAGGCTTTAATGCTTTTGCCCAAAGGCATGATATTTTGCATTACTAAATGCACACTTCGAGATTCAATAACTTCATTAATCACTTTGCGCCAGTTTTGATTACCAAAACCTGCGCTTACATTATTGGATAAATCAGTATCGCGTTGTACGTGCCATGCATTAACTTGTTTTGACTGCGCCATACTCATTGCATTATCAACAATAGAGAGCAGTTCGCCTAGTGGTTTGGCTTTTTCATAACCGACAATCCCCGTGTTTGCAACCGAGCTAAGTTCTTGGTTTTGCATGTATTGCGTAAACCGAGATTGTAGGTTTTCACCAAATCTCTCGGCTTCTTTTAGTGGGGTGTTTGGCAGTATAATTATGAAGTCAGAGCTGTTTACTCGAAATACCTGGCTGCTGGTATAGGTACCGCTAATACTTTTTATAATATCAGCAACAGCTTTAATATATTCATCGCCTTTTTGATAGCCACGGCTTTGATTAATTGACTGTAGCTCGCTACAGCGCACCAATGCCAATGAGCCAAAAGTACTCACTTCAGTGTTTTCAATATGCTTTTCATAGTAATCAACAAACATGTTGCGATTACCTAAATCAGTAATGCCATCTTTATATGCTTCGCGCTTAATAGTGTGAGCGGCGGTTTTAATATCGTCGTTTTTATTTTTTAAAAAGTACGATAAACGATTAAAACTGGGGATTAAATTTTTTCCTAATTTTTCTAATTGGCTAGAATCAAATTTAGTTGCGAAATCATCACTGAGTTGGTTTTGATTAATATATATGTCAATAACATCTGCAACGCCCATGCACACATTGGTATTAATGTGTTCAACAATAGACTTCATTAATATAACTGGGATCAACGCGAGTAGGGTGCTTATAGCAAATACAATAAAAAATGCGGTTTGAAACTGATCAGCCAAGTAAGCAATGTTTAATTTAAATTCAACTTTTATATCGGCATTATTATTAGTGGCGTACTGAGGGCGTACCGAGTTGTAGTTAGATTGAATAAGCTCAGCAATAAAAGGCAGCTTGGGTGTGTTGCTAATTGAAAACACTTCTGCGCCTTGATAATCACGTAGAGTAAAACGTGAAAATGTTTCACTGGTTGCAAGTGTGCTTTTTAAGTTATCAGCAGAAATGTCAGTTGCGGATAAGTTTTTAATGTATTGCTCAACAGTAGCTTGTGCATTTTTTTGCGCATTACCGATAGCGCTATCAAAATTTTGGCTTATAAAGTAACAGCCAGCGGTTACAAGAATCAACCAAGCCATCAGTTGTATAAAAATAAGTTTTTTAAAAGCTGCCATTGTTTAATCTTTATATGTCAAAGGGGAGGACACAACCTCATGATTATTAAACTAATTATAGCTTGATAGGTAAAGTTATCAAATAGTTAGTTTTATAAGCAAAAAGTTTTTGTTTTAAAAGAGAAATGGTAGTGCAATTTTTAGGATATGTCTATGGGAGTGTAGTAAATTGGCTCCCCCTCCCCGACTCGAACGGGGGACCTGCGGATTAACAGTCCGTCGCTCTAACCAACTGAGCTAAGGGGGAACTAAAATGTACTTATATGACTTGGCTCCCCCTCCCCGACTCGAACGGGGGACCTGCGGATTAACAGTCCGTCGCTCTAACCAACTGAGCTAAGGGGGAACTACATCATAAACATAAACTTGGCTCCCCCTCCCCGACTCGAACGGGGGACCTGCGGATTAACAGTCCGTCGCTCTAACCAACTGAGCTAAGGGGGAATCGTTTATGGCTGAAAAACTTGGCTCCCCCTCCCCGACTCGAACGGGGGACCTGCGGATTAACAGTCCGTCGCTCTAACCAACTGAGCTAAGGGGGAAGCGTCTTGCCTTTCAACGGGGCGAAATATTAATGACCGCATAGCAAAGTGTCAACATATAAAAGATCATAAATTCAAAAAAGAGGTCTATTCGTTGTTTTTATGTGCAATCTGCGCGTTTTGTGACTCTATTTGAGTAAAAGGCAGTGATATTGTTTTATAAAAACAGCGCAATATTTGAATCAAGTGAGTAACTTTAACCAATAAAACTTACAGTAAAATTTAATAAAGCAGCTTTTAGTGATAAAAAAGTGTTCTATTTCCTGTATTTTTATAAAGTCTTAAAAAACGTATTTAAAATAATTACCTCACTTTTATTTTACCTTCGTTAAAGTTTGTTGAACTAAATCTAGATGAGAACCGTAATGATGTTTTATATGTTGTTCAAAGCAGAATGGTTGCTGAACTTTCGAGAGTTTGTATAAAAACAAGGCAATCAATGGGTTGACTATTTATGCAGCATGAATGCGGTTTAGCACTAAATAAACATATAACGATGTTTTAAGTCGTTACAAAACCATTTAACGCTGTTTCCATATTGCTAACGAAAAAAATCAACCGGACTGTTAAATTTACACCGCGTTGTAGCCCTTTATAAACGTGGGGTTGAATGAGTTATCCACGGTTTCTGTGGATAACTCTGTTTATGAAACTTTAAGAACATCGTCGCCCCCAGCGGTGTAGGGCGCTTCAACGATTTCAAGTATTAAAAAGCTTTTTTTTTAAATATTAAAAAACAAAGACTTATGATTCAGCTTGAATAGCCATCTAAACGATAAATAAAATTTTTCGTGACGATAAAACATCATCGCTTACTGTGTAATAAAGCAACAAAACATAAAAAGCAAATGTTGCAAAAGTTATAAAAATGTATTTAATTTGGTTTTTGCTGTGTTTGTGTGAGATTTGTTTACAACAGCATAAAAACAACAGTTTTTAGATTAAAGGTTAGTTTGATTGTTTAGATTTAATAAAGCATGGCTTGAACAGCCCAGATGCTTTAAAATATGCCGTTCAGTAAAAGAGGCTTATTTATTTTATGCGCGCACATTCTCAATCACATACTCGCCCTGATTTACTCACCGCCCCAATCTTGCCTACATTAAAAAAAATGACCGTTCCGATGATCTTTGGAATGATCACCCTGATGATGTTCAATATTGTTGATACTTTTTTTATTAGTTTGCTTGGCACTGAGCCGCTTGCCGCGGTGAGTTTTACATTTCCTGTTACTTTTACCGTCATTAGTTTAGCGATTGGTTTAGGTATAGGGACCTCAGCAGTTATTGCAAGGGCCTTAGGGAGCAACAATATTGAAGAAGCGCGTTTTGATGCCAGTGTCTCGTTGTTGGTGGCGATAGTATTAGTATTGGTTTTATCTGCCTGTGGCTATTTATTGATTGATCCCATATTTACCTTGCTTGGGGCTGGGGAGCAGGTGCTCCCGCTAATTCATCAGTATATTAGTATTTGGTTTTTGGGTAGTGTGTTTTTAATTACCCCCATGATTGGAAACTCAGTACTGCGTGCCAGTGGTGATACTAAAACACCAAGCATTATTATGGGCGGAGCTGGGCTTATTAATGCCGTACTCGATCCGATGCTTATTTTTGGCTTTGGTCCCATTCCCGCATTAGGTATTAAAGGGGCTGCCATTGCCAGTGTTATAGCCTGGGCAGTTGCGGTGGCAATTATTTTATACATATTAATAATTAAAAAGCGGTTGCTTAGTTTAAAAGCGGGCAAGCAAACCGTTATTGGCGCAATCCGTAAAATCTTAAAAATTGGTTTACCTGCAGCGGGTGCTAACATGCTCACCCCAGTTGCTATGGCCATTATGACCGCATTAGTTGCTCATCATGGCCCCGAAGCCGTGGCTGCTTTTGGAGTAGGGAGTCGAATAGAATCAATAGCGAGTTTAGTGGTATTAGCTTTGTCGATGACATTGCCACCATTTATCAGCCAAAACTTTGGAGCGAGTAACTTTTCTCGTGTAAAAGATGCCTACCTAGGTACGCTCAAGTTTGTAATGTTGTGGCAGTTCATTATTTATATTGTATTAATTATTTTTTCAGGCGTTATCAGTGAAATATTTGGTAAAGAGCAAGCGGTTGTTGATGTCATCAAACTGTTTATTTATACCATTCCTTTAAGTTATGGCTTACAAGGAGTGATCATTTTATCAAACTCCTCGTTTAACGCTTTACACAAACCCATGAACGCCTTAGTTTTGAGCGTCATTCGATTGTTTGTTTTTTATATTCCCTTTGCGTATATCGGAAACGAACTCGCAGGCTTAATCGGCTTGTTTATTGGCGCGGCCATTGGTAATTTATTCACAGCCCTTGTAGCCTACAAGTGGTTTATGAAAGAAATTGAAGCGTTAAGCAGTCAAGCATTTCAGGAGTGTAGTCATTGAGCGATCATTTTCAGCTAGTATCAAAATTTAAACCCGCAGGGGATCAACCAACCGCTATTGCTCAATTGTGTGAAGGCTTAGAAGCCGGACTTGCTCAGCAAACCTTATTAGGCGCAACGGGAACCGGTAAAACGTTCACTATGGCTAACATTATTAGTGATTTAAACCGACCTACTATTATTATGGCACACAATAAAACCCTAGCGGCGCAATTGTACGGCGAGATGAAAGAGTTTTTTCCACACAATGCGGTTGAATACTTTGTATCTTACTACGATTACTACCAACCAGAAGCCTATGTGGTAGCCAGCGACACCTTTATCGAAAAAGACGCATCTATTAATGAGCACATAGAGCAAATGCGACTCAGTGCCACTAAAGCGCTTTTAGAGCGACGCGATACCATTATTGTTGCCTCAGTATCGGCAATTTATGGTTTGGGCGATCCTGATTCATACATGAAAATGATGCTGCTCTTAAAAGTAGGTGAAAAGGTCAACCAACGAGATATGCTGCGCCGTCTTGCAGAGCTACAATATACGCGAAATGATATTGACTTTAGTCGTGGTACATACCGCGTACGTGGTGAAGTGATTGATATATTCCCCGCTGAATCAGACACCTATGCAGTGCGTGTAGAAATGTTTGATGACGAAGTTGAACGCCTAAGTATTTTTGACCCCTTAACCGGTGCGGTAGAAAAACACATAGTGCGTGCCACTATTTATCCTAAAACTCACTATGTAACGCCACGAGAAAAAATTCTCGAAGCCATAGAAAAAATTAAAGCCGAACTCAAAGAGCGCAGAGCACAATTGCTCAGCGCAAACAAGTTAGTAGAAGAGCAACGCATAGCTCAGCGTACCCAATACGATATAGAAATGATGACCGAGCTTGGTTATTGCTCTGGTATTGAAAACTACAGCCGTTATTTATCGGGGCGTACACCTGGCGACCCACCGCCAACATTACTGGACTATTTACCTGACGACGCATTAATGATTATTGATGAATCGCACGTAACCGTCTCGCAAATTGGTGCCATGTACAAAGGCGATAGAAGCCGTAAAGAAAACCTCGTTGAATACGGTTTTAGAATGCCCTCAGCTATGGATAACAGGCCACTGCGTTTTGAAGAATTTGAGGCGATTGCACCACAGACCATTTATGTATCGGCCACCCCGGGTGACTTTGAATTAGAGCGCAGCAACGGCGAAGTTGCAGAGCAGGTTATTCGCCCAACTGGTTTACTTGATCCTGTTATTGAAGTGCGCCCGGTAGGCGATCAGGTTGATGATTTACTCTCAGAAATTTACAAATGTGTTGAATTAAAAGAGCGTGTGCTGGTAACTACGCTTACTAAACGCATGGCTGAAGATTTAACCGACTACTTGAGTGAGCACAATGTAAAAGTACGTTATTTACATTCTGATATTGATACCGTAGAGCGAGTAGAGATTATTCGTGATTTACGTGCAGGTGTATTTGATGTGTTAGTAGGCATTAACTTACTACGTGAAGGCTTAGACATGCCAGAAGTGGCACTAGTGGCTATTTTAGATGCCGATAAAGAAGGCTTTTTACGCTCAGCACGCTCACTTATTCAAACGATAGGCCGTGCGGCGCGCCACCTTGATGGTCGTGCCATTTTATACGGTGACAGAGTGACTAAATCGATGGCTAAAGCCATTGAGGAAACTGACCGACGCCGAGAAATACAGCATGCTTATAATGTTAAGCATGGTATTGAACCTAGTGCATTAGTTAAAAAGATACTTGATGTAATGGATGTAGGCCAAGATGCTTCACCGCAAGACAACCTACAGCTTATTCGTAAAGAATCTAAAAAAATCCTCAGTGCTAAAGAAATTGCAACGCAAATTAAGCAGTTAGAAACCAAAATGCATGCGTATGCCAGCGATTTAGAATTTGAAAAAGCCGCCTCAGTGCGCGACGAAATACATGAACTACAACAACAGTTGATTAATTAAATGACAACCGATTTTACTCCACTTATAAATGCTTTGGCAGACACGCCTTTTTCCGATAACGAGCTTTGCCGCGTATTTCATGGACGCGGCCACAGTGTTGAAGCGCTTAGCCATATTAACTTAGACTTTTATCCACCGAGTTTGTTTTTGGTGTCATACAGTGAAATTGATGAGGCAACACTCACTACGCTTACCGATACGTTATGGCAGTGGGCACAACAACATCATCCAGAGCTAATTACTGCATTGGTGTATCAGCAGCGAGCGGGGCTACAAAGCCATAACACCCTAGTGCATGGGCAACTGCCAGTTCGCCATAGCGTAGCCGAGAACGGGGTGCGCTTTTTGGTTGACTTAATGAGTAAGCAAAACACCGGTATTTTTCCTGATATGCGAAAAGGCCGTGAGTTTGTCATGCAAAATAGTAAGCACGCCAAAGTGCTTAATTTGTTTTCTTATACCTGTGGTTTTTCGGTTGCGGCTATGCACGGCGGTGCAGATCATGTGATGAACATGGATATGAGCAAAGGTGTGTTAAAAGTGGGTAAGCAAAACCACCAACTCAATAATGTCGATCGTGGGGTCAGTTTTTTACCGCACGATATTTTAAAGTCGTTTGGTAAGCTAAAAAAAGCCGCACCGTTTGATTTAATTATTGTTGATCCGCCCAGTTTTCAAAAAGGAAGTTTTATTTTAACCAAAGACTATCAAAAAGTGCTGCGTAGACTTCCTGAACTATTAAACGATGCCACACAGCTGTTGCTATGTGCTAATAGTCCAGAGCTTACAGAAAACGATTTTAAAGCACTTATTGAAGAGCATACTCAAGGTGCTATTGAATTTGTTAAACGCCTTGAACCTACCGATCGCTTTATTGAAATTGATAGCGATAAAAGCTTAAAAGCATTGGTGTACAAAACAAAAACATAGTGAGTTAAATGAAACTGAGTAAACGTTTAAACGCCATTAATTCATTAATTACACAGCCTCTCGATATTATTTGGGATTGTTGCTGCGATCATGGCTTTTTAGGTATGGCATTACTTGAGCGCGGCATAGCCAAACAAATAAACTTTGTTGATATTATTCCACAGTTAATGGAAGCGCTTGAGCAGTCGCTGCAACAATTTGAGCAAGGAAAGTCTTTGCCTTCATGGCAAGTGCGCTGCGAAGATGTTGCGCAAATTAAACTGCCAACAGATGCCAAGCAAGTAATCGTTATTGCTGGAGTGGGGGGCGATTTATGCTTAAAGCTAATTGAGCAAATTATTGCTAATAATCCGCACAGCCTTAAACAACTAAGTTTTATTATTTGCCCTATTATGCACCTCTATAAAGTACGTGCGGGTTTAAAAGCCTGTAATTTGCAGCTCGATAGCGAGCAAATTATTGTTGAAAACAAGCGTTTTTACGAAGTGCTACAAGTCAGTTTTAATGCCACCGGCACTATTACTAAAACGGGGGCTCATATGTGGGATAAACATAACCCTCAACACCATCAATATCAGCAGCAATTGCTTGACCATTATACTCGAATGCTCAATAAAGATAGACTTTACTATCAAAAAGTTATAACGGAGTATCAACATGTATTCGAACGCTAAATACTACTAATAAGTGTGATCGCTTTTAATGATTAACTACGTAAAGTGCTTCATAGTTAATATCTTGCCGTTGGGCAGATTTATTTGGTTTATATATGTCAGATAACAATACAAAAATTGAGTCATTATTGGGCGATGGGCAAAAATGGCAACACAGCTACGAGCAACCGATTTCGTATGCGCCCTTAGTACAACTGGCTAATAAAAATTGGATTGTTCCGCAGCATTTTTTGCGTTACAAGCACACATTAGCGAGTGTTAATGAAGTGCTTAACGACATTAGCTTTTCTAACCACTTTAGTGTGTTAGCGGCAGAAAAAAACAGTGATATTTATCTGCAAGTAGCAGTGCTTAGCCCCGACAATTACCGTGCTGATAATAAAGCAAAAAAACTATTGTTTGGTCGCCGTTGGCCAGTAGAGCAAAACTTACCTACTTCTGAGCTTATTCAAACCGCATTCTTAGCGTTAAAAGTGGCGCGTGAACATGAGGTTAGAGAGCTTTTCCAGCTGCAGCACCAAGGCGCAACCAGTACGCCATTTAATAATCATCATGACTTACCCGTTATGGCACAAAATCCCGAGCTTGTTAAAAGTTCATCGTTTAAAAATATTTCATTGAACGAGCTGATAGATCGCCTTGTGTTTGCGGATAACCAAATAGAGCTAATTAACTGCCAAGCTATAATCACCGGTGAGCAGGTGTATACGGTAAAACTTCATTGCGATAGTTGCCAGCTGAGTGAGTTTAATAACAAAACTTTGTCATTTTTAGCACCGGATACAACAACAAATAGCTTTTTACATAGTTTTATTGCCGCATTGGTTGCTATAAGCAATGATTATGTGAGCGAGCATTTTAAATACCAAGGTTTTACACGTTTTAGTAAGCATGTACAGGCGGAGCAAATAGGCGAGTTAAGTGTTTCTATGCGTTCGCCAAGTTCAGTTAGTTTGTGCTCAATGGGTAAACAAGAGGCGAATCAGTTAAACTTTGAGATAGACAGTGGCCGTGCGCCACAAGGGTGTGGTCAAGCAATTGGTGGTTTTTTAGCTGCCCATGGCATTGAGCAGCCTGAAAACGCACATTTATACCCAAATTACTTGTAACGTATACATTAAAGTTTGTTTATTTCTTGTTTTACGTTGTAGCTCGAGTCGGTAACAATGGCTTCAAGTGTTTGTACTCGTTGTTTAAGTTCACTCACTTGAGCGGTTACCTCAGCTAGTTGTTTGTGTGCGTCTTGATTGTTGTCCTGTACTTTATGTTTAAATTCAAGGTGCTTTTTATACATATCGTAAATAACTCCCGAACCTACAGAAATAAGTACAATGAGAACTATCATTGTTGTGCCAGACATAATTACTTCCTTTAACTTTTATTTAAGCTTAAATTATAACCATAATTAAGCGCTCATAAAGCTAATTTATTGTAACTTTATTTGTATTTATAAATATTCGATAAGTCATTGTTATTATTTGTGACGCCACCATATAATAATTATGAATTTTTTAATCGATACAAGGAGTAGGTATGTTAAATAATAAAATTCCACCGGTTGTGGTTGTGGTGTTTTTTGCTGCTGTAATGGCACTGATTGCACATTATACCGTGATTGATTTTAGCGCATTTATTACTTATCTCTCGCTAGCACTTGTCGCTACTGGGTGTATATTTTGTATTGCTGGGGTCGTGAGTTTCCGGTTTGCTAAAACAACAGTACTACCTAACAAACCAGAACAAGCGTCTAGTTTAGTTACCTCAGGTGTTTATAAATTCTCTCGTAATCCGATGTATTTAGGCTTTGCGTTTATATTAGCAGGCTGGGGCGTGTGGCTGGGTTCAATGTGGGCTTTTTTAGGTGTAGCAGGGTTTATTGCTTACATTACCTTATTTCAAATAATCCCAGAGGAACGGGCGCTCCACAAATTATTTGGTGAGCAATTTGACGATTATAAATCACGAGTAAAACGCTGGCTTTAACGTTTTATCGCAACAAAAAAGGCTACCCTTGGTAGCCTTTTAGTGTATTAACGTTGAACTTTACTCATATTCAAGCGGGTCTGTCACGTTGTTAAGCTCAAAGGCCTCTAAACGTTCTTGGCAGGCACCACATTTACCACACGCTTTGTCACGACCATTATAACAGGTCCATGTTTGGCTGTAGTCTAAGCCCATTTTAATACCGTCGGTTAAAATATCGATTTTAGTATTGTTTAAATACGGGCTAAAAATTTCTACCGCATCGTAATTCGCAATACGACATACATCATCCATCTTCTTAACAAACTCAGGACGACAATCAGGATAAATTGCATGATCGCCTGAATGCGCGCCGTAATATACTTTGCTCGCTTTAAGAGACACTGCATAACCTACCGCTAAGGAAAGTAAAATCATATTGCGGTTAGGCACAATGGTGCTTTTCATGCTTTCTTCTTCGTAATGGCCTTCTGGCACATCAATATCGTCTGTTAACGACGAACCACCAATAAGCTGATTAATTGCTGATATATCAACAATTTTGTGCGGGACATTTAGCTTTTCACATACGTTGGCGGCAACTTTAAGTTCTTTAACATGACGCTGACCATAATCAAACGAGAGGGCATAAACATCATGGCCTTGCTGCAAGGCTTTATTTAATACAGTAAATGAGTCCATACCGCCGGAATAAATAACAACTACTTTTTGCGTCATACGTGGTTTGCTCTTTAGTTTTGATAGAGGTTTATATCAGGGCGCGATATACTACACGGCCAAGGCATAAATGACAATTTTTGCACCGTGCTTTGCGATTTTTAATAGTAACAATTTTGCCGTCAGGTTGTAAGTGAGATTTCTTTTGTACAAAATTAATGAAGTGTTTGAAACCATTCAAGGTGAAGCGAGCTTTACCGGTACGCCGTCTATATTTTTACGCCTGCAAGGTTGTCCTGTGGGATGTTCGTGGTGTGACACTAAACAAACCTGGGATGTTGATAATGTATATAAAGTATCACTAGATGACACGGTAGAAAAAAAAGCCGACTCAGATCATTGGGCTGAGGCCAGTGCCGCGCAGGTCCTGGAGTTATTTAAATCCCGTGGCTACACCGCTAAGCATGTTGTGATCACTGGTGGCGAACCCTGCATGTACGATTTAAACCCAGTGTGTAATTTATTGCATGATCATGGTTTTAGCACACAAATAGAAACCAGCGGCACCTTTGAAATACTCGCTCCTGCACAAACGTGGGTTACGGTATCGCCAAAAATTAATATGCGTGGTGGCTATAAAGTACTCAGTAGTGCTATGCAACGCGCTGATGAAATTAAACACCCAGTTGCTATGCAAAAACACGTAGAAGAGCTGGAAGAGTTATTTACTGCCACCGGTGTAAACCCAAAACTGGTATATCTACAGCCAATAAGCCAAAAAGCATCGGCAACTAAATTAGCCATTGATACCTGTATCGCCAAAAACTGGCGCTTATCAATTCAAGTACATAAGTATTTGGGTATTAGTTAAAGAGCAAGCGCAGCCGCAAGTGGTTAGCTATAAGCGATCAGCTGCTCGGCGTTAAGTTATCTTAAGTTGGGTTGAGTGCAGCGAAACCTAACAGCACAACTCTATTGCTCACTCTTTCCAAGCACTCTTTATATCAAGCACCACACCTGCTTATTCAAACATGTAGGTCGGATAAGCGAAGCGCAATCCGACAAGCTTAATTTATTTCTTCTTCGCAGTGATAGCACTTATTTGTGGGCAGGCGATAGTTTGCAGCTGATTGTATTACTTGGTTTTTTCTACAATTTGGGCAAAAGTAATTAATAACAATTACAATCAGCGTGATTGCAAAAACAAAACTGCCAATATAAAACGGGTTTGTATAAAACTGGCTACTCGCTGGTGAAAATATAAAGCCAACAACACATATAATCAGAGTGACTAAATACACTCTAAACTTAATTGCCTTACTCAAAATTAAGCTCTCCTATTTTTTTTATCTTTTTGTATCAAACAGACTGGTATTTAGCCACTTAATTTTAAACAAAGAAATCTTATTAAACTACTAAACTAACACCTAAGTTTGCAAAGTGCACTGGTGGTGCATATATTAAGCTAAGTGATTGGGGGAATGCGCTTGGCTAAATACTTACTACTGTTGATTGTTTTTTCTTATGTTTGTATAAACTCGGCTTTTGCGAGTGTAAAAGTTGGCGTAACTCATTGGGTTGATTACACCAATCCGGATGAAACAGGCGTTTATATTGAGCTACTCAAAGAAGTTTATGCAGATGAACAGCTCGAGTTTGATTTTAGTACTTACAAACGAATTACCAATTTATTTGAACAAAAACAGTATGACTTCGTAATTGGTGTTGCTAAAGAAGATGTTCCTTTAGCCTATTATCCTCATTGGTACTTAGATTATGATTATCCAATTAATGCCTATTTTTTAAATTCTACTCATAACTTTAATAAGTTATCTGATTTAAACAATAAAGTATTAAGCTGGTTTGATGGCTATAACTTTGATAAATATATTGAGTATAAACACGATTATTACCCGATATCGGCTATTGATAAAGCCATGGATTTGCTACTAAATAAACGCATCGACGCTTTCGTTGATTTTGACTACAACATCCCACAAGAATACAAATCAAAATTAAGTTATGTGGAAGTGGTGCCGGCAAGGCCTATTTATTTGGCTTTTTCAAATAGTAAAAAAGGTAAAGCATTGGCGAAAAAATTTGACCAAGCAATGCCAAAATTAAAATCCTCAGGACGGTTAAAGCAATTATATAAATCAGATTATAAAAATACGCGATTTGAAAATTTTGACGCAAATAAAATAAAAGTTGTACTGAGCACTAATGATGAATCTTTACTTAGGTTCAATTCAGCAAACAACGCAAAGTCATTAGATGCAAAGCTTTACACGCTTATTTTGGCTGCAATGAGTGACTATAGAATTGAGTTTGTAAAAGCGCCAGATACTGATAACGAGGTACAGTATGGTAGCAATCATTGCTATGCCAATAAAATTAACACTCCAGAACGAGCACAGCGTTATTTAATATCGAAGCCATTTTCTTTGTATCTTGCGCCTCGGTTATATTCTCCTAAAGACTTGAGTCAATTTAATAATACAAACATGTTAAACGAGCTTATAGCACGCAGTGGCTTAACATTGGGTTTGTCAAAGCTTAGAGTATTTCCTGAGGATATTATGTCGCGTATTGACGATGTTGACGAATCTAAAATTAAAGGCGCAGCCATTAATACTTTTTCTAGGTTAGAGCAATTAGCTAGGTTAAAAGAGTTTGACGCTTCTATTGAATACCCAAGTGATATTGCGACGTATTGGCATGAGATCACACATGCTGACATTCACTCCTTTGACTTGAAATTAAAAACACCGTTTACTGTTGGGCATTTAATGTGTCAACGAAGTGAAGACAATATTCGCTTCATGCTTGATTTTAATCACTCGGTTTCAACGTTAATTCAAAGTGATGAATACAAATCGCTTATATATCAATATGCAGCTGATTTACCTTTGGCACAGTTTAATAATATCTATAAGCAAGCATTGTTAGATGCATATTGAAAGCGTTCGCATAACGTGTCTTTTTACCAGTTAGCGTATACTTAATTCTTATAAAACAATAAGTGCTTGGAAAAAAGTGCTTTAATAAAATCGGTTATATAAAGCTAAATACTTGATGTAAAAATTAAACCATGGCGCTGACAAGTGCGCCAGCATCAGTAACACCAGCGTCTTTCATTGCTTGGCTAATTGTTTGCACCAGCGTAACTATTTGCGACTGTATTGTTGAAACGATATTAGCTTGTGCTTCAATTTGTGCCTTTAGCACCTCGTCTTCTTGGTCCGATTGAGCTTGTAATTGAGTGAGTTGCTCTTTTTGTTCTTCAAGTCGCTGTTTGAGCTCTTTAAGTTGCTCTATCATTTTTGCAATATACTCTGGCATCTCTGAATTTGTGGCTTTTTCAACGTTTTGATCAGCACCTTTTGAGGAGAGTTTATTGCGCTCTTTGTCTGATAACTGATAATCAGCGTTGTCCTGATTTTTTGTAGGCTCTTTTGTTTGTTGCGCCATATTAGCTTTATCGGCTGTAATTTTAACGTCAAAGGCTGATTGTTTATTTAGCTGTATCATTGCGTATTATCCATAATGTTATACGTTACTAATTTAGCTATCGGCCACGAGGCTAAAGGGCTAAAGCAAGAAATACAAAAAATGACATCTCATTATATATGTTCACTTTGATAATGATGCCTTGTAACGCTTATGTATTTACCCACCTCTAAATTTATTTTCTTATTTTAAAATTTATATTGACACACTGAACGCTTATTACTACATTTGTAACAGTTGAAAACTACAGTTGTAGTAATAGAGGTTAAAATGAAACTTAGTGAATTTGAATTAGATATTATGCAGTTGCTTTGGCAGCACGAACCTTGTACGGCTAGCCAGTTACATAAAGCACTACTTGCTGATACACAAAAAGATAAGCAAGTAGCTTACACCACAGTGAAAACAATTGTTGATAGATTAGAGCAAAAACAAGCGATAGCTCGCTGCGGACAAGAGGGTAGAGCGATTGTATTTAAATCAGTGATCACTCAAAACGCATTTTCAGCACAGGTAATGCCTAGCTTTATGCAGCGTTTTTTTAAAGGTAACTCACGCAGCTTAATTGCTCATTTTATTAAAGAAGAAAAGCTGAATGACGAAGATATTGAGTACCTACAATCGTTATTGAAAAATAAAAAGCAAGATTAAAGGAGAAGGCTATGATGGATTATTTTGTAACTTGCACAATTATTAGCGTGTTTTGTTTGCTTGCATCTTTAGGGATGAAAAGCGCCCCTTCACGATTAAATTTTTACGTAATAATGCTGGCTTTAATAGCGTGGTTTGTTCCTTGGCAATACCTTTCTCAATTGCCATTATTTGAAAGTACATCGCAATATACTGTTAATGTTGCTGAGTTTAGTTTTTTAAATACGTTAATAGTCCCTTCCAGTGCGCAGGCCACAACATCAGAAAGTAGCATTATTACTTCGGTGAGTTGGTTACCATCATTAAAGCATATTTTGACTGTATTGCTGCTTAGCGGAATCGGCTTGTTTATATTACGTATCATGCTGTACGTAAAATTAGTGAAAAAGTTACAAGTTAATTCAAGTCTATACAAAACCTCAAAACGTTCAAACGGTATCTATCCAATTAGATTCACCTCAATTGGCGGGCCTGCTTTTGCAACAGGGATAGTCAATCCTGTTATTTGGCTTACTCCTGAGATGGAAAATCGAAAAGAATTAAACTCTGTTATTGAGCACGAATTAACGCACTTACAACAAGGTGATATTTATTGGACGTGGCTAATTTGCTTTATAGAAAGTGTTTTTTGGTGGAACCCAATATGCTCAAAACTAGCGCGTTTGGCAAAAGAGCAGTTAGAGCTTAGTTGTGACGAAAAATGTATGCGTAAACTCAAAGGTAAGTATCAGTTAGATTTAGCCAGTTTGTTACTCTCTGAGCATGAAAAAAAATCTAAATATAGCTTTTTCACTCCCCCTCTTTTGAATATTGAACACTCAAAGAGTTTTAACGTTCAGAGGATTAAAATGTTAAACAAGGAAAAAACAATGAAAAGTAAACATATAGTCATGGCTTTGGCTGCACTGTCTTTTAGCGCGTTGGCAGCAGCACAAATTGTTGATGAAAATCCAAAGGATGAACAACATAGTGCGCAAAAACAGCCCGCAGCTAGTAATCAGTATAACCAACAGTTAGCGCAACTTTTAGAGGTAGCTGGTGATGCAAAAAGTGAGCAACCCACACAACTAATACAAACGGCAAAAAATATTCAAAAATGGTATGCAAATAGAGATGTGCTATCAGGTTTTGAAGAGGGAAAAATTAAATTAGAAAGTTATACTTTACTGGTTCATGTTTATTCTAAACTTGAACAATATGAAGATATCTTAAGTGCTTACGAAACATGGTATCCAGCAGGAAGCAACCCGCCATATTTTACGAAAAACTCGCTTGCTAATGCCTACATACAACTAGGTCGTTATGAACTGGCTATAGCTGAATTAGAGGGGTTGTCTAGAGAGCTTGACGGTAACTTATACGAAGGTTCTGCTGGAAACTTAGCATTAGCTTATATTTATGCAGCAGATTACGACAATGCATTAAATACACTGCAACTAGATAGTTTAAAGGGAAGTGCTTATGGTGATGTTTTAAAATACTACATTTACGATCAGCAAAATAATCAAATAAAAATGGCTGAATTGAAAGGACGTTTACCAGCAGCCTTTGCGGTAACACCGGCTCTACTTCCTCGAGTAGGTATTCCACAATCACCGTTATTAGCTATATTATAAATAAGCAAATATAAAAAAGCGTTGCCCTTGAGCAACGCTTTTATTTTTATCTTGTTTAGCCTTTATTCAGCGGCTAGATAATCCAACACTACTTGGTGGTGATCTTTGGTTTTAAACTTATCAAACAAGTGTTTAATTTTACCGTCTTGGCCTACTAAGAAAGTGAGGCGGTGGATACCGTCGTACTCTTTGCCCATAAATTTTTTATAGCCCCACACCCCAAATGCCTCAGCAATGGCATGATCTTCATCTGAGAGTAGGTCAAAGTTAAGCTCTTTTTTCGTTTCAAAGTTTTTAAGACGCTTAATTGGGTCTGGGCTTATGCCAACTACATGGGTATTAAATTTAGCAAGCTCGGCTTGTTGATCACGCAGGTTTTCGGCTTGTACGGTACAGCCAGGCGTTGATGCTTTAGGGTAAAAGTATACCAGTACTTGTTTTTCTTTTAATAACTCACTGAGCACGACGGTCTCGTCATTTTGGTTTTGTAAGCTAAAAGCCGGTGCTGTGTCGCCACTTTGTAATGGGGTAATTTTGTTCATGCTAAACTCCTTAGCGAATACGTCGAAAGATGTAATCTACGTTTAAAACGTGCGAAAGGTTTTCAAAACTAATTTTAAATTGGTCAATGTCAACGTCAACGGGAATATTAAATTCAAGTTCACAGCGCATTTTAAGTTCAGTTTCTTCTTCGTAGGTATCTGATTTTAATGAGCAAATATTAATATTATTATCGGCAAAAAAGCGTGTTACTTTACTCAAGGTGCCAGGGGTGTCTATGCCAGTGTATTCTAGGGTGTAGCCTGCACAAAACTCGCTTTGATTATGGCTTGAAGTGCGTTTCATCATAGTAAGCAGGCCAAGCTCCATACCTTTGGTAGGGAGTGTATGCTCAATACGGCTAATGGCCGACATATCACCGCTCAGTAGCATAATAAAAGTAAGTTCGTTGCCTAAAATAGCAATGCGACTATCTATTATATTACAGTGGCAATCACTGACGAGTTGCGTAAGCTCACTAACGATGCCCGATCTATCTTCGCCAATTGCGGTTAAAACAATTTGATGATTTGAAAATGCAGTCATGGGTTTTAAAGTACCTAAGTTACTTGGATGATAACAACCGACTTGGCAACAAAAAATAAACACGTAGCGTTGCACGGCGGCAAAGTTTAACACAAAACCCGCGTTAAACTACAGCGACGGTTAATTTTAGGCGGTTAATAGTGCAGTGTTTCTTGTTTTTACAAGCTTGTGAAAGTACCATAGCAAAAATGTGTCTATTTGTAGCCTAGTCTGTTGGTCATCTTGTTGGCTTAATGCAGTTAGATAAGCAAATTATAAATGTAAAGTTAATATTGATTTTACACTGAACCAAATCGGTATTACCCACTCATATATTTGTTAAAACAATTAAGGGTATGCTAAGGAGAATTATCTGTGCAGTATTGGATCCCAAAAGCACTAGCAGTAAGTGTATTGGTAAGTTTGTCAGGGTGTAGTGTATTTACAAGTGATGCCCATAATGAGCGTAATTACCGCGCACATGAGCCGGTTAAAACACCTGCTTCGTTATCACAACCCGCTCAAGATCCTGTTTATAAGATGGATGTGGGTCAATATGATAATAATCCGGAGGCAACAAACTATCGTCCGCCGGCGCAAGTGTTAACCATTGCTAAAGGCAGTTGGGTTGAGGAAACAGATAAACAAGCACGTATTTATTTTGATAAAAATGACGGCATTGACGATTTAGATGTATTCATTTGGGACTCGATTCAAGCAGTGCTTGCTGATAACAACATCAGCGCGACACAACAAAACAAAATGCAAGGGACACTGGAAACAGATTGGTACGCCATTGTTAAGCCAGAAGAAAGCTGGTTATGGGGCGATGATGAAAGTGTTGACTTAGAACGCTTTAAACTTACTATTGAAGAAAAAGAGCATCAACGTACGGCGTCTTTAACCGCTGAGCTTATTGATTTCAAAGGTGATAAGCCTCTGACTGATTTATTAAAACAGCAGCTAGAAGTGCGCGCACTTAACCAAGTTGTGAGTGAGTTTGATTACCGCTACCGTCAACTTGAAGTTGATATGCGTAAGCGCCAAGGAATAATTTCACTAGAACTTGGGTTTGATAACAAAGGCAATGCAGCACTTGTTACTGAGCAGGCTTACGATACGGTATTCGATCGCTTTTCTGGATTCTTAGAGCGTTTATCTTTCACTATCGTTGAAATAAACCAAGAGACAGGTTTAATTACAGCAGATTACGCGAAAGTAGAAAGTAGTGTATGGGATTCAATTTGGGGTGATGAACCAACAGAGCTTCCAATTGATGAAGGTCAATACCAAATTTTGGTTAGCAAAACCAAACAAGGTGGCACCAGTCTAACGTGGATGGATGACAAAGGCGAAACGCTTGAACCAGGTACCATGAATGGTTTACAACAAGCATTAGAAGCGGCGTTAATCAAGCGCGGTATTAAAATTTAATAAATATAAATACTTCCCACAAAAAGAGCACTTAGCTCTTTTTGTGGTTTTTACAGGTTGAAAATATGTCTCAGTTAGATTCATCACGCCCAGCACCCGTTCAAAAAAGTTATGATTTGAAAGTATGGTTGGTTTTTTTAATTCCTTCTTTAATCGGTGTGTTTTTGTTTATGACGCCAGTACCGTCTGGTGAAATAATGACAATTCCTATCGCGGTAATGGCCAAGGCAATTCAAGCCTCATTCAGTGAAATAGCGCTAGGGCTAATAGCTACCATTATTTGTATTACTGGCGTTATGTCGCTGGTGTTTAGTGTCTTTAAACCGAAAAGCTTAACCAAATTTCGCTTATTAAATCATTTGTTTAATGTGAGTTGGATTTGGTTAGTAACACGGTTGTTTGGTATGGCGTTTGTGCTTTTAACTTATTTTCAAGTTGGACCGCATGCTATTACCTCAGAAAATACTGGCTTGTTAGTATTAAAAGATTTATTACCGGTGTTGTTTTCGGTGTTTATTTTAGCGGGCTTGTTACTGCCGTTATTACTTAATTTTGGTTTACTTGAGCTGGTGGGTACCTTACTTACTAAAGTAATGCGCCCATTATTTGGGGTGCCAGGACGCAGTGCTGTTAACTGCGTTGCTTCGTGGTTAGGTGATGGTAGCGTCGGTATTTTAATGACTGCACGTCAGTACGAAGATAAATACTACACTCAACGTGAAGCTGCTATTATTGGTACCACTTTTTCTGCTGTTTCAATTACCTTTTGTTTGGTGGTTATTGGCCAAGTTAAATTAGAATATTTGTTTGCTCCGTTTTACTTAACCGTGTGTTTGGCCGGTGTAGTGGCTGCGATAATTGTCCCTCGTTTACCACCACTGCGTTTTAAAAAGGATGTGTTCATTGATGGGGAGCAGCCTGATGGAAACGCCGAACTAGTCCCTGAAGGCAAAACTTTATTTAAGCACTCTCTTGATGTTGCACTGACTAAAGCAGAAAAAGCACCTGGTTTAAAAGGCACCATAGAGGAAGGCGTACATAACGCGTTTGATATGGTGTTTGCGGTATTACCGGTCGTCATGGCTGTGGGTACCTTTGCACTTATTATTGCTGAATACACTCCGATATTTCAATATTTAGGTATGCCGTTTATTCCGTTCTTGGAGCTTTTACAAGTACCCGAAGCTGAAATGGCGGCACAAACTATTATGGTCGGGTTTGCAGATATGTTTATTCCGTCTATTTTAGCCGCAGGCTCAATTGAAAGTGATGTAACTCGTTTTATTATTGCTGCCATGAGTGTAACGCAACTTATTTATATGTCTGAAGTGGGCGCACTTTTATTAGGTAGTAAAATACCGGTTAATATTTTTGAGTTGTTTGTTATTTTCATCCTTAGAACCTTAGTTACATTACCAGTTATTGCCTTAATGGCACATTGGTTAGTTGGCTAGAGTGACTGTTTAGTTGAAAAAGCCCTGATTATTCAGGGCTTTTTTGTGTCTTTTTTATGAGTAATAGAAGTGGGGGAGGCTTTAAACTCGCTTTTTGCACTCAGGCGTAATAGTGCTAAGTTGCCAATAATAACAGCCATTACAATCACCATAACGAGTACGATTTGCCAAATTTGCATGTTGTTGACCTTATTGTTTATTAAGCAGTAATTATGACCACTTTCAATAAAAGCCGCAATATTTTGAGTGTTTATAACGGGTGTTTAAAACCGTTGCGCTACCGATAAAGTTAAAAAGTTAATCCCTGGGTTAGGAGATTTAAACCCAGCGTTTGAGTAGTGAATAATGCGCAGTGCTACATTGGTTTCTCCAAAATCGGCTACTAAGCCTATCCTATCTTCAAACTGATAGTGAGTACTTAGGTTTTTTCCTGCAAAATAGCGTTCATCAAGTAATGAAAAGCCGATACCAGCTTCCACATAAAATGGCGTGTTGTATAGGCTAAACGCTGGGAATTGCACCACCGGTGAGACAGCAAATACTAGGTTGGATTGTGATTGTTGATCAAGGCGGTAATGCCATAGGTTAATACTGCTTTCTAGGTAAAAACGTGCATCGCCCACAAAGTTTTGCAAACCCTCTGGATGATACTGATACGCAAGCTTTACCCCAGTCACATTGCCTTCGCCTTTCAGTAGGTCTACGGCATAGCCATGGTTTGAGGATGCATGGGCCGCATGAGTGGTCAGTAAAAATAAACAAAAAACAATAATTGAAATCATATTATATGAGGTCTTCATAACGCCAACTACGGAGGAAATTAAAATAGTAATTAAATGATAAGGGCGGTGAATTGGTGTTTTCAATGAGCCCAAAAATCCGCTTGTAGATGGTTTGTTAACTGAACTCTTTAACTGATTGAATTTATTTAACTAATTACATTGGTGCTATATGGGCATTAATAAGGTGCTTATTTATGCCTTTTTTGTTGCCTGTTATTTGCGTAAATTACGCTTAAATTAATTATTTAAGCTATGCATTTATTATGAAACTTATAAAGCTTTTAGTGGTTGTTGCTGTTTTTTTCAGTAGTGCTTTATTTGCACAAGCTCAGTCGTCACCTAAACAATTATTGCAAACTGTAGCCGAATCATTATTTAACGATATTGGAGAGGTAAATGCGCAAGGTAATGCCAGCAAAGAAGCGATGTCTTTAATTGTTGAGCAGCGTTTGATGCCACATATTGATATTAAGTTTGTGTCGTTTAAATTATTAGGCAAACATATTAAAGGCATCAACCGCGAGCAGGGCATTGCCTTTATTGGTGCGGTAGAGCATTACTTAACGGGTACTTATGCGAGTGCACTAATGAAGTATACAGGGCAAGATGTAATCTTTGAGCAAGACGCCGCTGCAAGCGACTCTAAATTTGCCACTGTTAAAACGCAAATTATTGAAGCTAATAAACCCACCATAGATTTACACTTTAAACTTCGCTTAGGGAACGATCAGCAATGGAAAGTATACGATATTGTTGCTGAGGGAATATCACTACTTAGTGCTAAGCAAAAAGAGATCATTCAACGAATTTCTGATGTGGGATTAGATCAAGTCACAGCAGAACTTCAGCAAAGTTAGCAATTAACAGCTCCAACCGTAAAAGCAGCTAATGGCGTATGTCGTTAGCTGCTTTTGTATTTTGGCCTATATTGCATGAGTTTACGCTAGCTTGGCTACTTAGCTGTGTTAGAATATCAGCCTATTTGATTAAGCGTGGTGTCAGCTAAAAACTGTTATAACTGACCACTCACCCGAGCTACACTGGAGTTGTGTTGTTTTAATGGAAAATGTACTAATTTGGCCAAAGGAATACCCGTTACTGGTCAAAGGACTGGTTGAACAAAACGGTGCCTTCATTTTAGATGCTTTAGAAGCTTGGCCTGCCTGTCGCTCTACTGAAGAAGATGATGGTGTATGCACCACGGTTTTGCCCCCAATTTATTATTTAACCTGGTTAACCCCCCTAGAGCCGTTCGAAGAATGTTATTTTCAGCATATCTGTGAATATGATGAAGATGCACAAGTCTATATTGCTGCACTTAAAGAGCATTATTTTGCCAATGACTACAGCATAGAAAATATTGTTTTAATGTTATGTCAGCGACTGGAGAAATACGCAAGTGTATCTGCACAAAATAACATTGAAACGCCGCTTTCATTAATTAGCCTATTTTTTAGTAAACGTTTTTTTACTTTGATAGAACATGCGCTTGAACAGGGTGCTAAGCTGTCAGCTGCAGATACCTTATCTATTTGGCAAGAGGTCGACTTTAGAGAGCGTTTAAGTGCGCATATTCCTCAGTCGATTGCAGACATTGAATATTTAGCAGAGCTTACTAGCGAAAAGGTAGCTGCAGGCAAAGATTACTTTACTTTATTAACTCAGGTTTCGCCTGATGTTGATTCTATTGTGTTGTTAGAAAATGCCTTACTCGCCCATTTAAACAAGAAAAAAGCTAAGCAAACCATGGCTATGCGCTTTATTGAACAAGGTGCGACGGGTACCTTGACCGATGAAGATAACAAAACAGCATTTATGTGGGCTGCAGAAAAAGGCTATGTAAATGTAGTAGAAATGCTCCTGCAATACCAAGATAAAAAAGCCGTAGACATTAAAGGTAATACAGCGCTGCATTACGCGGTGATGAGTAAAAATGAATCGTTAATGATTTTACTGCTTAAAGCAGGGTATGATTTTAGAGCGCGTAATAACGACGGATTAAGTTGTTACCGTTTAGCTGTAAGCATCAAAGCCAGTAACTTAGTTAAATGCCTTGAACGTGATTTTGGTATTAAAGAATTATCGCCAGAAGGGCAGTTAGATCGAATTAAAAAAGTGCATGTATTACATGCGGTTGTGGCTTTATTGTTACCGCTACAGTTGTTTTTCTTTTTTGATGAAAATATCACTATAAAAAGTGAGCTCACTCTTTTTATGACCATGACGGCGGTGGTGTGTTTTTTCTTTGCAACAAATTTAAAGCGCTGTTCGTTGTATCCGCACGTAAAGCACCCTTGGGGGTTGTTTTTATTAAGAATGATGTCGGTTTTTAGTCTGGTAGCGCAGCTAGGTTTAGCGTGTATAGTGGGACTAGCAGCTTTAAGTGAGTTAGTTTAACCACTTACTTAATTATAAAAAAACGCGCTAATAAAGCGCGTTTTTTATGTTCTGAGCTGATAGCTATGAGTTGTTTTTATCGTGTTCATGCGCTGCTTTTTCTTCAGCAAGTTCATCTTTAAGCTTACGAATTTTAAGTCCAAGCTCTTGTCCTCTATGGCGTGCATAGTAAGTACAGCCAATAAACATAGATGAGGCAAATAGTAACTCTAGCAATACCCATACTAACTCATCTTGAGCAACCCATAGCAATGTAAAACCATGAATAAAATAAAACATAACAATGAAGTTAGCCCATGCATAGGTGTAGGTTTTATCTTGTAGTATGCCTTTTAAAGGTAATAACAGAGGTAGCACATAGACTAAAAATAGAAAGGCGTCACTGTGACCCTCTCTCGGTGCTAACACAAACATCCATAGTGGCATTAAAATAAGCAGGCCAAAATAACCAAATAGGGCTAGGCGCTGAAATTTTACGGTCACTGGCTTTTTAGCAGACTCGCTATTTTGGGTCATTTAAGTTTACTCGCTACTTGAGTCAAGCGTTTGCCTACGCTTTGACATATTTTAATTTCATCTTTACTTAGGGTAGAGCTGTTACTGCTGCCTGCTACGTGGGAAGCGCCGTAAGGTGTGCCTCCTGTCTCGGTGCCAAGTAACTCTGGTACATCGTAAGGTACCCCCATTAACATCATCCCGTGATGCAATAACGGCAGTGATAAGTTTAGTAGGGTTGCTTCATTGCCCCCATGCATACTACTCGATGATGAGAACACACAAGCAGGTTTATCGATAAGTTGACCTTTAAGCCAAAGATCGCTGGTGGTTTCCCAGAATGTCTTTGCTTGTGCGGCCATCATGCCAAAGCGGGTTGGCGTACCAAACGCAAGCCCATCACAGGCAACTAAATCGTCTTTACTGATCACAATGTCATGCGGGTTTTTAGCTACAAACGTACGCAGCAAGGCGGTTGCGCCTTGTTGTTCTATTGATTCTGCTATTTCATGCGCCATGGCTTCTACCGAGCCATGGCTTGAGTGGTACAGCACCACGATGGTTGTGCTCATTATAGAACGCTTAATACGTTTTCAGGCGGGCGACCTAGTGCTGCTTTATTGTTATTTACTACAATTGGGCGCTCAATTAGTTTTGGGTTTTCGACCATAGCGTCAATAAGCACCGACTCGCTATTTTCATCTTTTAAATTCAGTGCTTTATATTGTTCTTCTTTGGTGCGCATTAAATCTCGGGCCGAATTAAACCCCAGTTGAGAAACTAAGGTACTAATTTGCTCATGAGAAAGCGGTGTTTTTAAATATTCAACAACACTCGGTTCAATATTTTTACTTTGCAATAGGTTAAGTGTTTCACGCGATTTTGAACAACGCGGATTGTGGTAAATAGTAACTGACATAAAAGGTGCATCCAAAGTATAAATTGCGGCTATTTTAGGTGAACTCAGCAAAGACTTAAAGCCTTGCAAGCTCTTTTTGCAATAACCGATATTGTGTGAGTAACGCTTTTAAACGCTGTTGTTTTACATTTTCACTAGGCTCTACAAAATTAAGCGCTTTTTGTATTTCGTCAGCGGCTTTTAAATATGCGCCATATTGCGATAACACATCGGCGTTAGCTTCGTGATATGCGGCTAATTTTTCTTGTTTTTTATAGGCGTCGGTTAAAAGCTGTTTACCTAAACTGTGATCTGGTTTTTCTAATAAAAACGACTTTAGTGTGTTTTCAGCTAATTCATATTGCTCAGCTTCTAACGCGGCGTTTGCATAATTTAAAGTGATTACTTGGTTGTTTGGCCGATAGTTATTTAATTCACTTAAGTAACTAACTGCGTCAGCTGCTTTTTTTTGTGCAATTAGCAAGTCTGTTTTTGTATCAATATAAAATAAGTTTTTAGGATCGCTTGCCAATAACTTATCCAGGATAAGCTGTGCTTCATCCGTTTTCTTCTGATCAACTAAGCTAATCGCTAAACCATACTGTAGTGCTACGTTATTGTAGGTATTTTCGCGCATTAACTTTCTAAATAAGGCCTCTGCGTTTTCGGGTTTGTTATCGTAACGTGCCAATACACGGCTTTTTGCTAAGTTAAAATCCAGGCTTGAACCTATCTGGCGTTTTGGATATTGCTCGGCGCGTAAGCGTACATCCGACACGCGGCTTTCAGGAAGTGGGTGAGTCAGTAAAAATGCAGGGGGTTTATATTTATAACGAATTTGCGCTGCAAGTTTAGTTAAAAATTCACTGGAAGCTCGGGCATCAAATCCTGCATTATTAAGAGTTTGCATACCAATTCTATCGGCTTCTTGTTCGGCCGAACGGCTATGGGTGAGTTGGCTAAATGCCGACTGTGTTTGGCTGGCTGAAATTATCGCCATGCCTGCATCTGGGGCTACAACGGCTGCTAAAATACCGGCTATCATACCGGCAATAGTAAGACCGCTATTGTCTTGCTGTTGCTGAATGCGCCTTGCAAGGTGGCGCTGTGTAACGTGCGCAATTTCGTGACCAAGCACTGAGGCAAATTGACTCTCGTTATCGGCTTGAGCAATTAAGCCCGTGTGCACACCTACATGACCGCCATAAAATGCAAAGGCATTAATTTCGGGGTTATTTAACCAAAAAAATGAAAAACCAAAGCGCACATCATTGGCATTCGCAACTAACTTTCGGCCTAAAGTTGTTAGGTATTCATCAAGCACCGGATCGTTAATTAATGGCGAAGAGCCTCTGATCTGCATCATCATCACTTCACCAATTGCTTTTTCTTTTTCGAGCGGCAAAGCTTGCAGTGCAGACGTGCCTAAGTCGGGCAATTGAAGATTTGTTTGTGCCTTTAACGGCTCACTTATTAGTAGGCTAAATGTAAGCACTGCACTGCATAAAGTGATAAAGGCTGATTTTAGCTGCATTATATTCCTTGTTTATTTTTTATCAGGGGCACTAGCTGTATCATCTGTGTATAAACGGCTGTCCTTTTCACATAGTTGATAAAACGCCTTAATTGAGACCCCATCAACCTTAACAATGTTCAATTGAGTTTGTAAAAAAGCAATAATCTTATGAACCACTTTATGGGAATGTAATATAAGCGCTTTGTCTGCTTCATCGCCTTGGTCTAAGTAAAAGCCAATAAATTTATGTAACTGATTAATGCGAATAACGGTTTTCATGGTCAATGGATCCCACAGTATAAACTCCATTGACTCATCATGTCGTGCGTATCTATCGATGGCAGTATCATGAGAAAAAGGGAACGCTTGTAGTTCAAAGCCGCGCTCTGTAAATACCTGATGCAATGAAATTCGTGGCTTGTTATTGCTCTCTTTCTCAAAAAGCTCATTAGGGTCTATGCCTAACGCCTTGAGGTTCCAATTGCGCTTGTCGGTAATACGCTTTATGGCATTATCAAATCCATGATCAAAAATGCTTTCACACTCGCTTACTGACGAAGCTACTAAGTGATAAAAATGCGGCAGCTCCCCCCAATTAATTTGTTTTTTAAACCAATTAATTTCTTTGAGAGTTGGATTGCTAGGCAATTGCGCTTTATTATGCGAATTAGACATTAACGTATCCTTTTAGCTAACTATGCTATAAGGATAAACCATTGCAGAGGTTGTTTTAAGAAAAAGTTAAATTTAACTGCGGTTAATCTTAATTAGCCCAGGTATAGGACTTATTATTAATGTGAACAGGTAGCGAAACGAGTATGCTAGAGCTAGATTTGCGCGCTTATAAATGCCCACAGCAATTTATTCAGTTTAAATTAGGGCTGCGTGAGGCAATATCGTTAAGACAAGCAATTACCTTTAATATCTCAAGCGAGCAAAACACAGACGATATTGAACGATATTTGCAAAAAAAAATGTATTATTACAAGTTAAATAAACAACAATCGTTGTTATTAGTGGAGCCGTTGCGTGTTTGAATATGTAAAAGCATGGTATGAAAAAAAGTTTTCTGATCCTAATTCAGTTACTTTACTTTTTTTATTATTGGCACTGGTTGCCATGTTGTACTTTTTTGGCCCATTAATTGTGCCTGTGTTAGTGGCACTGATCATTGCTTATTTATTAGATTGGCCCGTGGTTCACTTGGAGCGGTTTGGCTTAAAGCGCTTTACCGCTACTAGCATAGTGATGCTTATATTTATTGGTATTATGCTTACTTTAATACTAGTTATAGGCCCGGTGCTTTGGCAGCAAAGTAGTAACTTAGTACAAGAAACCCCGCATATGGTAGAGCAAGGTAAATCGTTTTTACTCGACCTACCAGCTAAATACCCCAGCCTTATTAGTGCGGAGCAAGTGCAGTCTATTGTGGTAACGGTAGAAACCAAAGTGTTGGAATTTGGCCAAGTGGTGCTGTCGGCATCGCTCAATTCATTAAAAGATGCTGTTGCGTGGTTGATTTATCTTATTTTAGTACCACTACTGGTGTTTTTTATGCTTAAAGACAAAGTAGAGCTCAGTGCCAGCATTGCTAAACTGATCCCGCGCCAACGACGCTTAATTTTGCAAGTGTGGCATGAAATGAATCAGCAAATAATGAATTATATTCGTGGCAAAGTTTTCGAAATTTTAATTATTGGCTCGGTGTCTTTTATTGCCTTTACTGTATTGGACTTACGTTATGCGGCTCTGTTAGGTGTATTAGTTGGCTTTTCAGTACTTATTCCGTTTGTTGGCGCCGCGCTGGTTACTATCCCTGTGGCGGCGGTGGCGCTGTTTCAATTTGGTTTAGAAACACAGTTTTGGACCATTTTAATTATTTACGGCATTATTCAAGCGCTTGATGGTAATGTGTTGGTTCCTTTGTTGTTCTCTGAAGCGGTTGATTTAAATCCGGTGTTTATTATTGTCGCCGTGTTATTTTTTGGTGGGCTGTGGGGCTTTTGGGGCGTGTTTTTTGCCATTCCGTTAGCATCATTAGTAAAAGCGCTGATCAAGGCGTGGTCATCCACACATGAAGAACTCGCACAAGAGCTCGATACCTAAAAAAGCATAGTAAACGCATCCTTAAAACTAAAGATTATTATTCATTCCTATTAAAACTATGTATTATTGGGAATAAGATATATTTTTTAGTAATAAGGTGCGTTTTTAATGTCAGATTTTTTATTGCCAGATAAACCCAATGATCAAGTTTATCTCGATGCGAATGCGACCACACCTGTATTGCCATGTATTGCAGAGGTGGTGTGCCATGCGATGCAAATTTGCTTTGGTAATCCCTCAAGCCCCCATATAACAGGCATTCAAGCGAAGCACTTATTAGAACAAACTAGGCAAAAAGCGCGCAGCGTTATTGGCGCGCAGCAAGGCGATATTTTATTCACCTCGGGTGCTACTGAAGGTATTCAAACTGCTATCGTATCAACGCTAATTAACGCCAAAAATCACATCAAATCTAAACCGGTTTTATTGTACGGAGCAACTGAGCACAAAGCGGTACCTAATACGCTAAAACATTGGAATACCGTACTTGAAATTAACGCTGACATTATTGCTATACCGGTTAACCGTAATGGTATTTTAGATTTAGACTTTATTGCTCAGCATATTGATAATGCCCTGATGATTTGCACTATGGCTGTTAATAACGAAACGGGTGTGTATCAAGATCTAAGTGCTATAGAGAAGGTGATTCGTAGTCGAAATAGCGATGTGACTTGGATGGTTGATTGCGTACAAGCACTGGGCAAGCAACAACTTAACCTAAGTGAAACAAGCATTGATTATGCGCCATTTTCAGGGCATAAACTCTATGCACCCAAAGGCATCGGCTTATTGTATATTCGTCAAGGTAGCCCATATACGCCGTTTATAGCTGGCGGTGGCCAAGAAAGTGGCATGCGCTCAGGTACAGAGAACCTGCCCGGTATTGCAGGGCTTAATAAGCTGTTTAGTTTGCTGCTTGATAAACAAGACGATACTTTTAAATCAACAGATGTACTTAATTTGTATCGCGATAAACTGCATAATGCCTTGGTTGATACCTTCGGCTCTATTACCTTTAACCATGATTTTGCTTGTTCTGTGTCTACAACGTTAAACTTTGCAGTTAATGATTTAACCAGTAAAGAAGTTATTGATTTATTTGATGCTGCCGGTATCAGGGTGAGCGGTGGCTCAGCTTGTAGCACGGGGGCAACCCAAAGTTTTGTACTTGATGCGATGGGAGCCTCAAAATGGCAAAGTGAAAACGCGATTCGTTTATCATTTGGACCTGCCGCCACTATGGCGCAAATAGACTATGCATGTGAGCAAATTCGCGCACTCAAAACGGTGTTACAAGCAAATTGCTTGGTTATTTCTGATAGCAGCCTTGTGGCCCAAGAAGTGTGTGCTTTGGGTCTTACCCAATTTAGACATCAAGGTGCTTGCAGTTGGTTGTATGTAGCTGACGATCAACAGGCATTTATTATTGACCCGATTATTGAACTGATCCCTCGCTTTGAAAAAATAGTGAATACGCAAAATTTAACTATTACTGCTATTTTAAACACGCATGAGCACCAAGATCGTCACTGTGCACTTGATTTAATGCGCAGTGCACTAAAAGAAAATCTAGTTGCTGGCGAAGTTGATCAATTAGGTTGGCCTATTAACTGCGAACAGTTGCAACTAAACGAGCATGTACTTGAAAAATTAGCGACGCCTGGGCACAGCCAAGATAGCGTGAGTTATTTATTAAACGCTAATAATGGCGATGTGCAGTACTGCTTTTGTGGTGATTTAATTTTACCTGCAGGGCTTGGTAATACAGTACTTGATGGGGGAGATGCAATGCAAATGGCGCATTCCTTGACGATGTTAGCAGCAGAGCTTAATCCGCAAAGTGTGGTGTGTTCAGGGCATGATTACCAACAGTGTTTTGCCATGAATTGGGCTGTGCAACAGCAGCAAACACCTTTATTAAAAGCGCTTATTAAAGGTGATATCAGTCATGCTGAATTTGCCGTGCAAAAACAACAAGCCGATTCACAACAGGCCCGAGTAAATTCGCTTTGTGGCTATGTTAATGCAAAGCCTGCGGTAAACACTTCGCAGCTTAGCTTTAATCAAGCAAAAGACATGCTCTTACATGATAATGTGTATTTAATTGATACCCGAGAACCTTATGAGCATGGCGCAAACAATATAAGTGCATTGCTCAATGTTCCCGAGGCTAAAACTTTAAATATCCCCTTAAGTCGAATGGCCTATGCACTTACCCAAGACCAACTAGATAAAAAAAATCAATATATACTGGTGTGTCGAAGTGGGAACCGTTCAAAAATTGCGGCAGCAAATTTAATTGAACTTGGTTATAGCAGTGTTTTTAACTTATCAGGTGGTTTAGCATTGACAGGCTGATACTCTAATAAAGGAAAAAGGCCGACATGTGTCGGTCTTTTTTTTGTCTGCTTCAATTAGAAATTAATAAAATCTTCATTGTTCAGAGGGGTTGAACTGTTGTTAATTTCAATTTTTAATTTTATGATACCGGTGTCAAAAGCAAAAAATTGCGCTATCATCTGCATCAAAGCTTATAAAAATAACGCAATTTAGACTATTTAAGCTATAATATTGGGCTTTGCTTTTTACAAAAACCGCTTGTTTAGTGTCGTAAAAAATAAAATAAAACGCTTAAAATCAATAGATTAATTAATTAGGGGATATTTACATGGCGAGCCGTTCTGAGTTAGTAAGTTGGCAAGCACTAGAAAATAGTGCACAAAGGATGACACAAACGCATCTGAAAACTTTATTTGCACAAGACGATTCTCGTTTTTCTCAATTCTCTACTCAAATTCCAGGTGTATTGTTTGATTACTCAAAACAACGTATAGACGAAAGCGTATTTGCCCAATTAATTTCATTAGCGAAAGAATGCGACATTGAAGCCTGGCGTGAAAAAATGTTTATCGGTGAAAAAATTAATATCACCGAAGATCGTGCGGTTTTACATACTGCACTTAGAAATCGCGCTCATACACCGCTTATTGTTGACGGCGAAAATATTACAGAAGCGGTCGATAGTGAACTTGCCAAAATTAAGACCTTTGTTGAAAAAGTGCGTAGTGGCCAATGGCTAGGTTATACCGGAAAAGCGGTAAAAGATGTGGTTAGCATTGGCGTTGGTGGTTCAAACTTAGGGCCACAAACGGCAACAGAAGCACTTAAAGCAGTGGTTGATAAGCCATTAAACGTTCACTATGTTTCAAATGCAGATGGCGTACAAATTGCGTCGGTACTAGATAAAGTAAACCCTGAAACCACGTTGTTTTTAATTTCGTCCAAAACATTTACTACCTCAGAAACCATGACTAACTCAAAAACAGCGGTTGATTGGTTTTTAGATAGTGCAAAAGATGACAGCGCTATAGCAAAGCATTTTGTTGCAGTAAGCACCAATTTAGAAAAAACCGCTGCATTTGGTATTAGTGACGAAAACGTATTTACCATGTGGGATTGGGTTGGCGGTCGTTTTTCTCTTTGGAGCGCCATTGGCTTACCTATTGCACTTTATGCTGGGTTTGAAGCGTTTGAGGACATTCTAGAGGGAGCATTTGAAGTTGATGAGCACTTTAAATCGGCGCCGCTTGAACAAAATATTCCTTTGCTTATGGCGCTACTTAGCATCTGGAATACCAGCTTTTTAGGATTTGATTCGCAAGCTATTTTACCATACGACCAGGCACTGCATATGTTGCCAGCGTATTTACAACAAGGTGAAATGGAAAGTAACGGTAAACATGTAACCTTTGATGGTCAGGCAGTTAACTACACTACTGTACCAATTATTTGGGGTATGACAGGAATAAACGGTCAGCATGCGTTTTATCAATGCCTGCATCAGGGTAATGTGATTGTTCCTGCTGATTTTATTGGCTCTGTAAAGCCGCAGGTTAACGTCGATAAGCATCACGATATTTTATTATCGAACTTTTTTGCACAAACCGAAGCACTAATGAACGGGGTTGATGCTAAGCAGATAACGGCTGATCTAACAGCTAAAGGCAAAACGCCTGCACAAATTGAAATGCTACTTAAGCATAAAATTCACCAAGGGAACCGCCCAACAACGTCTATATTATTAGACACGGTTGATGCAAAAGCGGTCGGTCGATTAATTGCACTTTATGAACATAAGATTTTTTGTCACGGTATTATTTTACAAATATGTTCATTTGATCAGTGGGGCGTGGAGCTTGGTAAAGGCTTAGCATCTAAAATTGAAGCTGAATTAACTGATGATAACGTGGTTAATGAGCATGACAGCTCAACACAGGGCTTAATGGCGTACTACAAACAACACCGTACGCAGTAACATTTTCACTTATTACACAATAAGTAACCAAATACCTTTGAACGGGTAGCGCTGGAGTCCTAGGGCCTGTATTTTTGTGAGAGGAATTACAGTGTCCCTAGACCCATTTTTTAATCGCGCAGATAACTAACAACATTAGCAGGCCTTGCGCTGAGGTCTGCATTATCCAGATAATAAACCGCTATAACTGATTACCAATACGGTAGTGGCAGGTAGCATAAACGTAGAGAGTAACTATGCTTAATCCTTTTGATATTATAATTTTTGGGGGCGGTGGTGATCTTGCGTTACGCAAATTACTTCCTGCAATGTATCGAGCATATCAAGAAGGTAACTTACCGCAAGGCTCACGTATTTTGCCTACCGTGCGCGAACAAAGTAAATGCGATGAATACATCGATACTGCACACAAAGCATTACAAGAATTTTTAAGCGAAGGCGAATATAACGCAAAAGATTGGAAATCGTTCTCAGGCTTTTTAGTACCCGTAGTGAGCAATGTTACCGAAGCGGATGATAACTGGGATGTATTGAAAAAAATTCTAGATGAAGACGACAGCGATAAATCGCGAGTATTTTACTTATCTCTTCCACCTGCTGTTTATGGCACCTGTTGTGAAATATTATCAACTAAAAAACTAATTACCGCTAACTCGCGCGTTGTAGTAGAAAAACCGATTGGTTACTGCGGTGAGTCAGCCGAAGTGATTAATGCGAAAATTGCACAGTACTTCAACGAAGAACAAATTTTCCGTATTGACCACTACTTAGGTAAAGAAACGGTTCAAAACTTAATGGCCTTGCGTTTTTCAAATTCATTATTTGAGAACATGTGGGATGCTAAATCGATTGATAATATTCAAATTAGCTTGTCAGAAACGGTAGGGCTTGAAAGCCGTGCTGGTTTTTATGACAAAGCGGGTGCCTTACGTGACATGGTGCAAAACCACTTGTTACAGCTACTTTGTTTAGTGGCTATGGAGTCACCACATAAGTTAAACGCTAACAGCATCCGTAACGAAAAATTAAAAGTATTAGAAGCATTACGTCCACTTGAAGACACAGATGTTGATAATAATATTATTCGTGGTCAGTACGTACCTGGTGATTTAAACGGTAAAATAGTCCCAGGTTACCTTGAAGAGCTAAACGAAGGGGCGAGTAAAACCGAAACTTTCGTTGCTATTCGTGCGCATATTGATAACTGGCGTTGGGCGGGCGTGCCTTTTTATCTGCGCACCGGTAAACGCATGGCGAAGCGCTGCGCTGAAATTGTAGTGCAATATAAAAAAGTATCGCATAACGTGTATGAAGACAGCGTAGGCAATATTGAACCAAACCGTTTGATTATTCGCTTACAGCCTCAAGAAAGCATTCAGTTAACACTGATGTCAAAGCGTCTTGATAACTTAGATATGCAACTTGAACCTGTAACGATGAATATTGAATTGTCACAAGCATATAGTAATGGTTTCCATTCTGATGCTTATAAACGTTTAATGCTTGATGCGGCCGCTAATAATCCTTCATTATTTATTCACCGCGACGAAGTACGCCAAGCGTGGAAATGGATTGATCCAATTATTGAGCGTTGGCAAGAGAAGGGTAAACCTTCATTGTACCGAGCGGGTAGTTGGGGTCCTGAAGACGCTGATGATTTATTAGCAGAGAATAACCATGTTTGGTTTAACACCGGTGATAAGGCATAAGTAATGGCAACAATAGTAGAAAAGTTTTTTGACGATAAAGCCGCTTTAACTGATGAATTATCTCAGTCATTAGAGCAGGCCTTACGTGATGGTATTGAAGCTGATGGCCGTGCAGTGCTAATGGTTTCAGGTGGCTCTTCACCTGAACCTGCGTACAAGCATTTATCAACCCTTGATTTAAACTGGGCTCATGTTGATGTTGCTATGGTTGATGAACGTTGGGTAGAGGCAAGTCACGAAAAGAGTAATGAAGCATTCATTAAGCGTACCTTGCTACAAAACCATGGTGCAGCGGCTAATTTTATTAGCATGAAAAATGCAGCAGCCACTGCAGAGCAAGGTGTTGATGCGTGTGAAGCGCAGTTTCAAGCATTAAAGCGTCCGTTTGATGTGACTATTTTAGGTATGGGCCCAGATGGACATACAGCTTCGTTATTTCCACATGCTCAAGGGCTAGAAAACGGCTTAGATTCAAGTCAACTTGTGTGCGCCATTAATGCAATTGAGAGTGATGTAACAGGGAGTATTACCGAGCGCATGAGCTTAACCCTAAATGCAATTTCACAATCTAAAGTAGTTAAATTACTCATTAGTGGCGATGAAAAGCTGGCTGTGTATAAACAAGCTTTAGCGGGTGGTGATGTGAATGATATGCCGTTACGTGCAGTACTGAACCATCCTGAGATCAACATTGAAGTGTATTGGGCACCTTAATTTAGTCTAAACTAGCTGCTTTAAAACCATGTTGAATTGATGGTTTAATGAAAGGTCAGTCGCTTTTGCTACTGGCCTTTTTTATTGGTGAGTTGTTTTCACTCTTGATTAATTTATACAACAAAGTGTTGTAAAAAATTTTTAAGCTTAAATATTACCCTAAAACTAAGTACCTTTTAAATCCTCTTACAACTCCCTAAAACCACTGAATAAATCTTTATTTATCAATTAAAACAATTAGTTATCACATGGTTGAAATTGAGCAATATAGCGTTTTAATCGCATCTGCTATCCGCACAGTCATCTACTTTAAATACATTAAGTATAAAAAACGTCATTATTTACATGCTTGGTATGAAGAGTAATTACCAGTCGAACTCTACTTTTTCATGAAATAATTAATCACTTTTAAATCAATGGCTTAATTGTAAATGAGTTAAATTTCATACAAAAAGCGCGGAAAAATGTAGCAAAATTGTAATTTAGCATGTATGGTTTGTTACTACTATGACAGCGCTGTCATGGCGGTTAGGCAAAATGATAAACAAAACCAATAAAATGATTCGAGGGGAATCCTGTGTTAGCTAAAAATTTTAAAAAAAGCTTATTAGCAGTAAATATCGGCTTAGTTGTGGGAGCTGGGTTTACTGGTGCTGCATTCGCAGCAGATGAAGTTAAAGTTCAAGATGATGTTGAAGTTATTGAAGTACGCGGTATTCGCGCTTCAAATAAAGAAAACTTAAACGGAAAACGTTTTTCTAATGCTGTTGTCGACGTAGTAACAGCGGAAGATGTTGGTAAGTTTCCTGATGGCGATGTAGGTGAGTCTCTTGGTCGTATTTCTGGTGTCAGTGTATCTCGTCAGTTTGGACAAGGTCAGCAAGTATCAATACGTGGTGCTTCAGCACAACTTACACGTACATTACTTGATGGCCATACTGTTGCGTCAACAAGTTGGTTTGACCAACAAGCAGTAGACCGCAGTTTCAACTACTCATTATTACCTTCAGAATTAGTCGGTGGCTTAGAAGTTTATAAGTCGTCACAGGCTAATCTAGTTGAAGGTGGTATTGGTGGTACGGTTATCGTTAAAACACGAAAACCACTAGATTTAGACGCAAACACTGTGTTTGCAAGTGTAAAAGCTGATTATGGTACAGTTTCTGAAGAGACAGATCCTGAACTTTCTGGCTTATACAGCTGGAAAAACAATAACGAAACATTTGGTATCCTAGCGGCAGGCTCATTATCTGAAGTAGATTACCAACGTAACGGTATTGAATCATCAGGTGGCTGGAGTGGCGGTATGGCGCCAACAACATTCCAACAAGCGCGTGAACGTACGGCGTACAATGTTGCCATGCAATATCAGCCGTCAGATTCACTTGTATTAGGCTTGACTTACACTAGCTTAGAGTTAGATGCTAATAATGCTAACTCGCAAATCATTATCTTCCCAGGTGAGGGCTCATGTGAGCAAGTTAACGCATCTGGTAACTGTGTCTCTCGCAACATAGATGGCACTGGTACTGCTTTTTTCCAAACATGGGCGCGTAAAGCAAACATGAAGTCTGATACTGTTGATTTAGACTGGCAGTATGATGCAGAGTCATTCACATTTAAAGGCCGTGTAGGTAAAACCAGTGCTGATAGTGACGTAACAACTGCAAACTATGGTATGTTTGCTAATAATAATAGTGACCTAAATGGTTCTATGGATATGACTGGTGATGTGACTAAATTTAATTTAGCAAACCAATCTTACGATGCGAGCATTTTACCTGATACCATCAGTCCGCAAACATGGGCGCCTGAATATAACCCTGATTCAGATGAAGAAAGCTACTTAAACTTAGATTTCGAAATTCCACTTGATCTTGGTGTGGTTACTGCTATTAAAACTGGTTTAAGATATGCCGATCATAAAGTTGTTCAAGATGGTAATGCTGCTATTGTAAACCCAGATTTAGTGCCTGTGCGAAATGCATCTGCATACTACCCTGGTACAGTGACTGCGGGCGGTGGCTTTGTTATACCTGAACCTGATATGGATTTAATGATTGCTGATTCATTAGCAATGACTGAAGGTTATACTGCACGCCCACAAGCTTATGGCACCATTGAAGAAGAAAATTTAGCAATTTATGCGATGGCTGATTTTGACGCAGGTGGTATTCGCGGTAATTTAGGTGTGCGTTACATCTCAACTGATATTTCGTCAGATTACTATGACTTAAGCGATGAAGGTGTTTACGATTCTACCTTATCTACAGATAAAGCCGATTACAGTGAGTTCTTACCAAGCTTAAACGTCGTTATGGACTTAGCTGATAACGTCATTTTACGTACCTCGGCAGCACAAGTTATTTCTCGTCCTAATTACGCTGACTTATTTGCAACGCGTAATCTAGCTGGCTATACAGATAATCGCCCTTTAAATGAAGTTTTAAATACTGGTAACGTTGGTTTAAGCCCGTTTAAAGCATTCCAAGCTGATATCGGTGTTGAATGGTATTTTGATGACGATGCAATGTTAAGCGTCACTTACTTTACTAAAGAAGTAAGTTCGTTTATCTCTACACAACAACAAACGAATCAACAAATTGGTATTGATATCCCAGTTTATACAACCAACCCAGATGCAGGCGAACCACCATGTGGCGCGCAGCAATATGACTGTTGGACAGTGAGCTCTTCTACCAATGGTACAGGTGGTTCAATTGAAGGTATTGAGTTCCAAATTCAAGATTCGTTTGATAACGGCTTTGGTTATTCATTTAACTATACCTATTCAGATGCTGAGGCTCCAGCAGAGAACTACCCGGACCGTGTTGGTGTATTTTCTGATTCATCGAAAAATAGCTACAACGTAGTTGGTTTTTATGAAAATGATGATTTTTCTGCACGTTTAGCATATAACTGGCGTTCAGAGTTTATTATTCGTGAAGCACCAGGTTGGTATGGTAACCGTGAGCATCAAGCCTACGGACAGCTAGATTTCAGTGCAACGTACTCTGTCACTGACTACTTAGATGTTACTTTCGAAGGTATTAACTTAACAGAGGAAGACAGTATTCAGCTTGGTAATAATGATGCATCAACATCATTACCAAACCCTGATCTACTCAATGACTTCCCAGTGTGGAGCTTTGAAGGTGAAGCACGTTATAAACTTGGTGTAACAATGCGTTTCTAATACGCTGAGTTAATAAAAGTAATCTAGGCCCAGCATTGCTGGGCTTTTTTACGAGATTAAACATCATTGGTGATTTATGAATATAAAAAAAGTGGCAATTTTAGGTGGTGGAACAGCTGGTTGGTTAGCTGCAAACCACATTGGCAAAGAGCTGCTGAAGCGCAAAGGTGTTTCAGTGACTTTAATTGAGTCACCCGATATACCGCCAATTGGAGTAGGCGAAGGCACAGTACCCGACATAAGAAACACGCTAAAAACTTTTGGTATTCGTGAAGATGAATTTATTCGCCAATGTGATGCGACGTTTAAGCAGTCGATAAAATTTGTTAACTGGATGGACAAGAAAAAGCATGGGGAAGGTAACTTTTTTCATCACTTGTTTGATGTGCCAAACCCCTACGATACTAAACATTTAACTCAACATTGGTTAAACGATAAGCAAAAATCAAAAAGTCATGCGCAGTATTTATCTTCTCAGCACGCTATTTGTGAGGCTGGTTTAGCCCCCAAAAGTATCACTAATGCCCAATATGAGGGCGAGTTAGCTTATGCGTACCATTTCAATGCAGGGAAATTTGCGCAACTGCTCTCGTGTAATGCAAAAGATAAGTTTTCGGTGTCTCACGTACATACCAATGTAACTCAAGTAAAGCTTGCTAATGATGGCACAATAGCAGCGTTAGTGACTGACAGCGAAGGTGAACTTGAATTTGACTTTTATATTGATTGTTCGGGTTTTGAATCTTTACTCATAGATAAAGCTTTAAAAGTCCCTTTCGTTGATGTGTCTGACACTTTACTTATTAATAGCGCCTTAGTTGTGCAAGTACCTACAAAAGAAGACGATGATATTCCGCCTTATACACTTGCTACCGCTCATCAAGCTGGCTGGATTTGGGACATTGCGCTCACTAATAGGCGGGGAGTGGGCTTTGTTTATTCAAATAACCACATGACCGATGAACAAGCACATGAAAAATTGGATCGTTACCTAGGGGCAAGTAAGCAAGGTCTTAGTTATAGAAAAATCCCCATGAGAGTAGGTTATCGTGAAAAGTTTTGGCATAAAAACTGTGTCGCGCTTGGCTTAGCGCAAGGCTTTTTAGAACCATTAGAGGCAACCTCTATTTTATTAACTGATTTTTCAGCGAAGTTTTTAACCCTACGTTTTCCATCATCAACTGAGCAGCTTGAACAGTTAGAAACGCGGTTTAATCACGCTATGGGGTATGCGTGGGAACGTACTATTGATTTTATTAAATTGCACTACTGTATTTCAGATAGAACAGATTCAGCTTTTTGGGTGGCCAATAAAAGTGATGACACTATTTCTGAGTCATTAAAAGAAAAGCTTAGTTTGTGGGAAGAGTTCATTCCGGTTAGAGATGACTTTTTCAGTCAGTTTGAAGTGTTTTACTTAGAAAACTTTTTATTTGTACTTTATGGAATGCATTTCAACACTAAGGCACCGCCTTGTACCAGTGCAGAACATGAACACTGTTTAGTACGTTTACAACAACGAGCTGAGATAGATCAATACTTAATAAATAAGCTACCCAATCACAGAGCGCTTTTAGATAAAATTAAACAATATGGACTGCAGTCAATCTAATGATTTGTGAAAGGTTTAAGCGCTATATTCACAAAGATCATCGTACACTTGCGAAAGAGGCTATCGAAAGACGGCCTTTTTTAGCATCCGCTAAGCAGCTTTGTTCAGAATAAATATTGGCACTGTGTAATAAGTTACCTTGGTAAATAACAAGGCGGTTAAATTTAGCATCAACTTTAAAAACCTGTTCAAATAAACTTGTGCTGCCAGCTAAATAGCCTTGATGCTCATTAGGGGCTTTTTTAACATCATTAACTATATCTGCGAGCAGTGGTTTGTGCTGTTGTTTAAATTCAATAATGTTTTGAGGTATATACTTATAAATACTTGTTCCACCAAGCTCCTCTGGCGATAAGTAATGTACAAATGCGTAATCTCTCTCATCACAAGAATCAATATGCGGTACTTTTTGATCAACAATTAAATTCGCAGGTTTGCATGAAACTAATGAAAGTAAACTTTTATGTAGAACAGACTGCTGATAATCTTTATTGTCTATTTTAGGCAGTATTTCATTTTGAAAAAATGCATGTAAAACCCTTAAATAAGGTTGCGGCATATTGTCGCGAATACCAGGGTAGAAGGAGTTGTCTGAAAACATAGGGTTAAAGTAGGCTATGTTGTGAGCAAAATTCATTACACTACTGGTATCTAAAAGAAAATCATCAACAACGAAGGCTGATAGCTTGGTGCCAGGGATCATCAGTTTTTCAATTTTTAAGTTTGGGTTTACAGTTAAATTTTTCATTATTTTAGTGTCTATTTTTGCTGAAATTATCTAAGTGTGAATTTTTTATTTAGGCACAAAATCAATATACCACCGAAGACAGCGTTGTCAAAGAACGCTTTTTGAGCTATCTAAGCGTGCGAATTTCACCTTTGGTAATGTTTACTAGTTATTTGTTGAAATAATCAGCGATAATGTTTTTGTTAATTAATAACGTACAAAATGACACAAAATTTTCACTTCCTTTTTGTCACCAAAACCTTTAGCCTTAGGCCACTAACAGAAAAAAATCAAATTAATAAATAACGGAGCAGTAACATGGCGGAGCAACAAGTACAGCCTTTACACAACGAAAAACATGCCAACACTAAAATTAAAAATGGCATCAACATCGAATTTATGAAAACTCAACACTTAGTGCCAGTAGTTGCACATGAGTTTGCGCGTATCGCCAATGAATTCCCAATGTCTTTTGTTAAAAATAACGAAACAGGTACTTTTCAAGCGGTTGCAATGTTTGGCCTAGAGCCAGGTGAAAATTTATTTATTGATGGCGACAAATGGACAGCATCATTTGCACCTATGGCAACAACGCGTTACCCATTAGGTTTAGTAAAGCACCCAGAGCAAGATCAATTTGGTATTGTAATTGACGAAGCAAGCCCATTGGTAGGTGAAGAAGGTAATGCATTATTCGAAAACGGTGAAGAAACTGATTATCTTAAGCGTCGTAAAGAAGCATTAGTATCATTCATTGAGTTTTCTCAAGTAACTGATGCGTTCACTAAATTCCTTGCTGATAAAGAACTACTGGTAGCACAAACGCTAACTGTTGATATTAAAGGCGAGAAAAAAGACATCAACGGTATTTACCTTATTGATGAGAAAAAACTAAATGAGCTAAGCGATGCAGACTTCCTTGAGCTTCGTAAACGCGGTTATTTAGCACCAATCTATTCTTTCTTAACGTCTACGCACCAAGTAGCACGTTTAGCACGTTTAAAAGCGCAACAAGCGTAATTTTAAACAGAATTAAAAAAGCGCCTCAGGGCGCTTTTTTTGTGCCATTAAACTCACTTCACTTGAAAAACGTTTCATAACCATTCACATTGGTTTTACTCCTGTATTTATAAAAGAACACACAATGAAAAAATCATTATTAGGACTCATTGCAACAAGTTTAATGGGGTTGAGCGCGCAGGCGTTAAGTGCAAATACAAACACGCCGTTTGCCATTGCGATTCATGGCGGCGCAGGCACGATTGAAAAAAGTAAATTTACGGCCGAACAAGAGCAAGCTTACCGCAATAAATTAGCAGAAGCTGTTGAGGCCGGGTATAAAGTACTTGAACAAGGCGGGGAAAGCCTTGATGCAGTGACTACTGCTATTGAAATACTCGAACAATCACCTTATTTTAATGCCGGACGTGGTGCGGTATATACCTATGAGGGTAGTCACGAATTAGATGCCTCTATTATGGATGGCCGCAATCGTCAAGCAGGCGCCGTTTCGGGTATCAAACATATTGAAAGCCCAATTCAACTTGCCCGATTAGTGATGGAAAACTCAGTGCATGTGATGCTAAGTGGTCAAGGTGCAGAAGAGTTTGCTAAAGAGCAAGGCGTGAGCCTAGTAGAGAACAATATATTTGATACAAAGCATCGCTATGAAGCTTTATTAAAAGCAAAAGAAAAACTCGAGGCGAGCAAAAACACCAATAAAGATTACCAGGCAGCGCACAAGGCGTTACCGGTTAATTATAAAGTGGGCACAGTGGGTGCGGTGGCACTGGATAAACAAGGTAATTTAGCGGCGGGCACGTCAACCGGCGGAATGACCGCAAAACGTTTTGGTCGTATTGGCGATGCGCCGGTTATTGGCGCAGGCACTTTTGCTGAAAATGCCTCATGTGCGGTTTCGGCAACTGGGCACGGCGAATATTTTATTCGTTATAATGTGGCCAGTGATATTTGTGCACGAGTAAAGTATCAAGGTAAAACTATAGGTGAAGCAGGTAATGAAGTAATAAATGAGGTGCTTAAACCGATAGGGGGCACAGGCGGTGTTATTATTGTTGATACAAAAGGCAATATTAGTCTGCCGTTTAATACTACTGGCATGTATCGTGCGAGTAAGTCCAATACGCAAGCAACTTATGTAGGTATTTTTAGCGACGAATAAACGCAATTAGTTAGTGGCTGGTGGTTTATATAATAATCCGCTGATTGTTATATTCTTTACAGGATTAACCCCAGCCATTTAATTTGCTACAATCGGGGCTCTTTGACTAATTTTTATAAGGTATGCAGGTGGTAAACCTAGGTCAGTTGTTTGGCGAGCTAAAAACGTGCTTAAAAAAAGATCAATTCAGTTTTAAAAAGCGTCTTCACGGCGTTAAAAAAATCACCGACGAGGCAAAACTTACCAGTGCGCTTGAAAAAATTGCGACTGATATCAGTCGCAGTCAAGCACTCAGAGAGCAGCGTTTAGCTGGGCTACCTAAAGTTACTTACCCTGAGCAATTACCGGTCAGTCAAAAAAAAGACACCATTAAAGAGGCCATTGCTAATAATCAAGTGGTGATCATTGCAGGTGAAACCGGCTCAGGTAAAACCACACAAATACCTAAGATGTGTTTAGAGCTAGGCCGAGGCGTTGAGGGCTATATTGGCCATACGCAACCAAGGCGTCTAGCAGCACGCAGCGTTGCCAACCGTATTGCAGAAGAAATGCAATGTGAGCTTGGTCAGCAAGTCGGTTTTAAAATTCGTTTTAGCGATCAGGTATCTAATAACAGTTACATTAAACTGATGACCGACGGTATTTTATTAGCTGAAATACAACAAGACCGGTTTTTAAATCAATACGACACCATTATTATTGATGAAGCGCATGAACGTAGCCTAAACATTGATTTTATTTTAGGTTATCTTAAAAATTTACTCCCAAAACGCCCCGATTTAAAAGTTATTATCACCTCAGCAACTATCGATCCTGAGCGCTTTTCTAAGCATTTTGATGATGCACCTATTATTGAAGTATCAGGAAGAACGTTTCCAGTTGATGTACGCTATAACCCAATTAGTGATATTCAAAAAGAAGATATGGAAGCCGAAGGCGACCAACTTCAGGGGATTTTTGATGCGGTAGATGAACTTTGCGCCGAAGGCCCTGGCGATATTCTGATCTTTTTAAATGGTGAGCGAGAAATACGCGATACCGCCGATGCACTAAGCAAGCGTAATTTAAAACACACAGATGTATTACCTTTGTATTCAAGGCTATCGAACGCTGAGCAAAACCGTATTTTTGCGCCGCATTCGCGCCGCCATATTATACTCTCTACCAACGTCGCTGAAACATCGCTAACAGTACCTGGTATTCGTTATGTTATTGACCTGGGTACAGCGCGAATTAGTCGTTATAGTTATCGCACAAAAGTGCAACGTTTACCTATAGAGCCTATTTCGCAAGCCAGTGCTAATCAGCGAATGGGGCGTTGTGGACGTGTTGAAGCGGGTATTTGTATTCGTTTATACTCAGAAGATGACTTTTTATCGCGTCCTGAATTTACTGACCCTGAAATATTACGTACTAATTTAGCATCAGTTATTTTGCAAATGTTAGCCCTTGGGCTGGGTGATATGGCGCAATTTCCTTTTGTGCAAGCTCCAGATAGCCGAAATATTAATGATGGTTTAACATTGCTTGAAGAGCTACAAGCAGTAAAAGCGGCTAAGCGTCATCAAAAAACCAGTTTAACGCAATCTGGGCGAGAGCTAAGTCGTTTGCCGGTTGATCCGCGTTTAGCAAAAATGGTGCTAACTGCACATAAACTGGGTGCATTGCGTGAGGTGATCGTTATTGTTGCCGCGCTTTCAATTCAAGACCCCCGCGAGCGACCACAAGAAAAACGCCAAGCCGCGAATGAAAAACATGGTCGCTTTGACGATCCAGACTCTGACTTTATTGCCTTTTTAAACCTGTGGAATTACCTAGAAGAGCAGCAAAGTGAGCTGACCAACAGCCAGTTTAGAAAGTTATGTCAAAAAGACTTTTTAGCCTATATGCGTATTCGTGAATGGCAAGACATCGTTTATCAAATCAGCACTGTGTGCAATGAAATGAAAATGAAAGCCACCACTAATGTTGCAGACAGCGAGCTTATTCACAAAGCACTCTTAAGTGGCATGCTCAGTCACATCGGTTTCAAAGACGAAAAGCAGCTATATAAAGGTGCGCGTAATAGCCAATTTCATATTTTCCCAGGCTCGGGATTATTTAAAAAGAGTCCAAAATGGATGATGTCGGCTGAGTTGGTGGAAACCAGTAAACTCTATGCTCGTATTAATGCCAAAATTGATGTGAACTGGGTAGAGCCGTTTGCTCAGCATTTAGTAAAACGCAGCTACACAGAGCCTCATTGGGAGAAAAAGCCCGGTGCAGTGATTGCCTTTGAGCAACAAACTTTGTATGGCTTATTAATTGTTAATAAGCGCCGCTGTGTGTACAGCAATATTGACCCAAAAGTAAGCCGTGAGTTGTTTATTCGCACAGCGCTGGTTGAACAAGAGCTCGGACTCAATGAAGGGTTTTTACAATACAACCGAGAATTAATTGAAGATATTCAAGTACTCGAGAACAAATCTCGTAGGCGCGATATTTTAGTTGATGAGCAAACCTTATTTGAGTTTTACGAGAAAAAAATACCGAACGATATTAATAATCGTGCTGCGTTTATTAAGTGGTATAAAACACAAAAACAGCAAGACAAACGCTATCTGCACATGACGCGTGAAGAGCTCATGCAGCATGGTGCAAGTAGCATTACCGAATTTGACTATCCAGATACATGGCAACAAGATAACTTAATGCTGCCGCTTACCTATCATTTTGATCCAGGACAAGCGGTTGATGGCGTTGCTGTACAAATACCTGTTGCACTATTAAACCAAGTACAAGAAAGTGGTTTTGATTGGCATATACCGGCATTTCGTCATGAGCTAATTTGTGGGTTAATTAAGTCATTGCCAAAGTCACTTCGCCGTAACTTTGTCCCTGCGCCTAATTATGCCGATGGGGTGTTAGCGGCCATAGAGCCTCTACAAGGCTCGTTAATCGACTCACTAAGTAATCGGTTATTGCGCATGACTGGCGTGCGAGTCGACCCCGAGGCGTGGGATTTAACAGCCCTTGCTCCTCATTTAAGATTGCAGTTTGAAGTACGTGATGAAAACGACCAACTTCTTGCCCGTGGGCTCGATTTAGCTAAGCTTAAAGCGCAGCTTCAAGGCAAAGTGACAGACACTTTATCTAAAGTGGCCGACAAAGGCATAGAAAAAACCGATTTAATCCAGTGGGATTTTGGTGAGTTACCAACATCGTATGTGAAAAAGCAAGGTCAATACGAAATTAAAGCCTACCCAGCGTTAGTGGATAAAAAATCAACGGCCGCAGTAGAGCTATTCGATAACGAAATAAAAGCGCAATTAGCGCACCAGCAAGGTTTACGTCGTTTAGTACTGTTAAACGTGCCATCACCAATTAAATATCTGCAGCAAAACCTACCAAACAAAGCTAAATTAGGATTGTACTTTAATCCTTTTGGTAAAATTGCCGATTTGATTGATGACTGCATCGCATCAGGCGTTGATAGCCTATTGGTTAAATATGGTGATATTCGCACAAGTGATGCATTTGAAACGGTTAAAGAGCATATTCGCGGCGAGTTAGGCGATACTGTTGTAGCCATTGCTACGCAAGTTGAGCAAGTACTGAGTATTGCGCATGCACTACATAAAAAAATGAAAGGGCGTGTAGATTTAACCATGATCACCGCTCATGGGGATATTAAGTCCCAGTTAGAGTCGCTTATTTTTAAAGGCTTTGTCAGTCAGCACGGGGCAGACAAACTAGGCGATTTAATTCGTTACTTAAAAGCGATTCAAAAACGTCTAGAAAAACTACCTGTTGACCCAAATCGTGATAGATTATGTGTGCTAGAGCTTGAAAAAGTAGCGCAAGAATATAAAAAACTGACAAATAAAACACCTAAAGGAATGCCATTGCCTACAGATGTTGAGGCTATTTTTTGGATGCAGCAAGAATTACGCGTATCCTTATTTGCACAAACCTTAGGTACGCCTTATCCAATTTCAGCAAAACGTGTGTTAAATGCGATAAAAGAAATTGAATAATCTCTTTATTCTCTATTAAGCTAAGTAAGTTAACAGAGGGACTAACTTGAGAAGGAAATGACATAGCTATGTCCTCATTACTAAAACACAAAGCGCGGCAGTTGTTAGTGGTTGATGATGAGTATTTCAATTTTGAAATACTCAAAGCAGGGTTAGCATCAACATTTGATTTGAGCTATGCTGATTCTGGTAAAAGTTGTTTAGCATCTGCGATTGCTAATCCGCCCGATATTATTTTGCTCGATGTGTGTATGCCAGGACTCGATGGTTATGATACGTGTCGCATACTTAAACACACGCCAGAGACAAAAAACATTCCGGTGGTCATGATATCTGGACTTGAGTCGGAGCTTGAGCAACAAGCAGGCTTTGACGCAGGGTGCGATGCTTACGTTGTAAAACCTTTTTCTATCGCCGTACTACGAGAAAAAATTAATAATATTGTGTAGAGGGAATTATGTTTACCGAAGATAAGAGAAACTATAGACGTATGCAGGTTAACACGCCAGCAAAGTTAACCTCAATAGAGCCTGTTGCTGGGCTCAGTTACACTGGCACCTGCCTTGATTTAAGTGCAACGGGTCTTTCATTACAACTCGATGATTTGTTAGAGCTTAACTCAATTTTATCGGTTGATATTGCATCAACACATCCGAGTATTGCACCATTGAAAGCCACCGTTAAGGTGATACGTGCCAGCACCGAAGAGGATGGCACGATAACCGCAGGGCTCGAAATTGTAGAGTTTAACTAACTACTTAATTAGTTTTTAGTAAACCTTACAAATAAGCCCTTTAAGGTAAAAGCCTTCAGGATAGCTGCCTGCAATAGGGTGGTCAGCTGCTTGATTTAAGCGCTCCATGATCAGTAAATCCTTACCTGCATCAAGGGCTGCATCTGCGACCACTTTTTGAAACAAGTTTTGTTCCATTAAACCAGAACATGAGAATGTTAGTAGCGTGCCACCTGGCTTTAAAATTTGCATCGCAATCATATTTATATCTTTATAACCACGACACGCCCCAGTTAACTGCGCTTTGTTATCAGCAAATTTAGGCGGGTCCATAACAATGGTATCAAATAAAACGCCGTCTTCACGGTATTGACGTAATAATTTAAAGACATCTTGTTTAACAAAGTCGACTTTATTTAAATCAAGATTATTATGCTCTACATTACGCTTTGCTGTATCAAGTGCTGGTTGTGAAACATCTACATTGGTTACATGCTTGCAGCCACCACGCAGGGCGTAAAGAGAAAAAGTACCTGTATAACTAAAGCAATTTAATACGGTTTTGTCTTTTGAAAAACGCTCCAGTGCAGCACGACTATCACGTTGGTCTAAATAAAAGCCGGTTTTATGGCCTTCCATTATATCAACTTCAATCTTTAAGCCATTTTCTTCAATTATGACAGGTTCAGTGGGTTCACTCCCCCATAGCACGCCCTTAATAGGCTCAAGCCCCTCTTTAGTGCGAACATCTACATCTGAGCGCTCATAAATAGTAGAGCCAGGGAAAATAGCCATTAAAGCGCCAACAATTTCACCTTTGTGACGTTCTGCACCTGCGCTCAGTAATTGACACACAAGAACATTATCAAACTTATCTATAGTAATACCGGGTAAGTAGTCTGATTCTGCTGCACATAATCTAAAGCCGGTAAGTCCACCTTCTTCAATCGCATGACTACGCGCTTCTAAAGCACGGCGAAGACGGCGCTCAAAGAAATGTTGATCTATCACTTCTTTTTCGTCAAAGCTCCAAACACGAGCACGAATTTGCGAATGAGGACTGTAAGCGGCTGTGGCCAAAAACTTACCTTCACTATCGTGAATGGTTACCGTGTCACCTAATCCAGGTTTACCTTTAATTTTTTTGATGGCTTTAGAAAATAACCAAGGGTGTTTTCTTTTTAATGATTTATCGCGACCAGCTTGCAGGTAAACGGCAGATGACATAGGGCTTCTCTGTAGTAATAAATAAGCGCTGTATTTTAGTCAAGGCTCGCGCAACATACAATGAATGTTTTGCAAGGGGCTTATAAATCGCGGTAAAGTAGCCATTATTAACTCGTTTAAATAGATTTTTGGAAATTCGGTGGACAATTCAGCCCTTAGCCCCTCATTACAGCAACTTAATCAGCAATGCAGAGACTTTATTACATCCTTAGTACATGCCGATGTAGCCCATGATATTACCCATATTGAACGGGTAGTACGTGTTGCTGTGCAGTTATGTATTGCAGAGCAGGCTGATATGGCCATTGTATTGCCTGCAGCTTGGTTACATGATTGTGTTGCGGTGGCTAAAAATCACCCAGACAGGGCGAAAGCATCAACAATGGCAGCCGATAAAGCGATTAACTTTTTAGCGTCTATTGGTTACGATGAACAACTATTTGCTGATATTCACCACGCTATTGCAGCACACAGTTTTAGCGCCAATATTGCTATTAAAACGGTGGAAGCACAGATTGTACAAGATGCAGATAGAATGGATGCCTTAGGAGCTATTGGTGTAAGCCGTTGTATGAAAGTAGGCGGCTCTATTAGCCGGTTATTATACAACCCAGATGATCCATTTTGTTTAAACCGAGAAGCAGACGATAAAAAGTACACCCTAGATCATTTTTTTATTAAATTACTGCATATTGCCCAGAGTATGAATACCCCCTCAGCAAAAGCAGAAGCACAAAGGCGTACTGCATACATGCACGATTTTTTAGCCCAGCTTAAGTCTGAAATTGGTGAACAACGCGATGACACCTAAACTTTCGGGAATTGATCATTGCCATTTAAATGTTGAATGCATCACCCAAGCCGTTGATTGGTATAAAAAGGTGCTTGGTTTTAGCGTAGTAGAGGAGTTAGCATTTTGGAATGAAGAGGGGAAAGGCCCTTTAACACTTGAAGATGAAAATGCCACTACACGGCTGGCTTTATTTGAAGGAGATGGGCGCAGTAAAGGAGTCGCTTTTGCTGCGACAGGGGAGCAATTTGTTATGTGGCTCAAGCATCTTGAGCAGCACCAAGTAAAAACCATATTGGCTGATCATGGTGTGACTTTTTCAATGTACTTTAAAGACAATAGTGGTAATAGCCATGAGATCACTTCTCATGACTATCGTATTATAAAACAGCATTTTCCGGCTGTAGCTTTAGGCTCTCACAATGCCAAAAGAAGCTAGGATCAGTTGCACTTTGCGCAGTAATATTTGCTCAAATAAGGGGAGATTTAATCGCGCTCTTGATGGGCCTTTTTTATCGCTAGAACAGTGTCTATCTGACCAATAAAAAGCTCAACTAGATGTGGGTCAAAATGTTTTCCCGCTTGGTGCTGCATATGTTCTATTGTTTGCTCAATGCTCCAAGGCTCTTTATAAGGACGTTTTGATGTGAGTGCATCAAATACATCAGCAATCGCCACAATCCGTCCCTCAATCGAAATTTCTTCGCCTTTCAATCCATTAGGGTAGCCTGTGCCATCCCATTTCTCATGATGTTCAATTGCCAGTACGTGGGCAAGTTGCAACAAAGGGGAGGGTGAGTTGGCCAATATTTTAGCTCCTATAGCAGCATGCTCTTTCATGTGTGCAAATTCGTCTGGAGTTAATTTTCCTGGTTTTAATAATATTGAATCAGGAATGCCTATTTTTCCGACATCGTGCATTGGTGCAGCTTGGCGTAATAACTCAGCGTGTTGTTCATTCATTCCTAGCGCTAAAGCAAGTACCTTGCTGTATTGACTCATTCGAGCAATATGTTCACCCGTATCGGTATCTTTGTACTCTGCAGCGCGCCCCAATCGTTCTACTAAGTCTACATGTGCTTGTTTTAGCTGCTCGGCTTGTACTAAAGAAAGATGTGTTTTTACCCTTGCCTTTACAATAGCAGGACTAATAGGTTTGGTTATGTAATCAACTGCACCTAAAGAAAACCCTTCCGATTCATCTTGCTCTTGTGTAAGTGCGGTAACAAAAATAACTGGAATATGTGCGGTTGTAGGATTAGTTTTTAAAATTTTACACACTTCAAAGCCATTCATATCTGGCATCATTACATCTAGTAAAATGAGGTTCGGTGGATCGTTTTCAATTAATTGCAGTGCTAATGGCCCCGATTTAGCGAACGACAAACGGTAGTTACTCGCTAGAACCTCGCGCATTACTTTTAAATTCGCAGGTTCATCATCGACGATTAATATTCGCGCCTGACTTATAGATTGATCCATCGTCGTCCTCAGAAGAGCTAATTATTAAGTGTTGTTAATAATGCATTGAGCTCTATTTTTGCATTATCAAATTCAAATTCATTAAACTGTTCACAAATGCTTAAAATAGCATTTTTGTGCTGTTCTGGTGTTATTCTCTCAATATAACTTAATAACGTATCATCCAACTCTGCTCGTTTAGCTTGGCTGAGTAAAAGCGTTAATTGGCGAATAAATTCAGCATCTGACACGGTTTCTTTTTGTAATTCATTCTCTTTAAAAGCAATGTGTAAGTGTGATAATTCATCTGCTAGCTGCTGCCACTCTTGCTGACATTTTAATATGCACTGAGTATAACTGGTTATATCACGTTGTTTTTCAGCTTGCGCAATTAAGTAAGATAAATTATTGAGCGCTAAATTACCGGCAAGACCTTTTAAATTATGCAAAATATGAGCATGATGCTTATCGTTTAGCTTAGTGGTCGCCAAAGTTTGCATACTATTTTGATGCTGAGCTAAAAAGAGTACAACCTCTTTGAGATGTTTCTCTTTGCTGCCCCACATTTTTTCGCCTTTATTGAAATCTATACGAAGTTTTGAATCTATTGGATCGTTAGTTACTAACTGGCTGATAGCAAGCCCAAGCACCCGTGCTATTTCTTGGTTGAGTTGGTTTATGTCAACGGGTTTGGTTGTAAAACCATTCATACCCGCTTGTTTGGCTGTTAGCTTATCTTGCTGTAGCACACTGGCCGTTAAGGCAATTATTGGGGTTTGCTCAAGTTGCTTTTGCTGCTCTAAAGAGCGAATTGATGCTGTGGCACTGATCCCATCACATTTAGGCATATGAATATCCATTAGGATAATATCAAAGCGATGCTGATTAAATATCTCAATGGCCTCAAAGCCATTATTAGCTTTTCTTACCTGATGCCCAGCTTGTGAGAGCATAATGGTGAGTAGCTCAATATTTTGTTCAATATCATCGACCACTAAGATTTTTAATGATGGTAAATTAAATACGTTTTTACTAATGGTCTGTACCTGACTTTTCTCGCCTTTTTCAAGCGCGACAGTAAAGCAAAAGCAGCTACCTTGGCCAAGGGTACTTTGTGCATATATATGGCCACCCATTAACTCAACCAGCTGTTTACTAATCGTTGTTCCAAGCCCTGTGCCACCAAATCGGCGAGTTGTGGTGCCGTCTGCTTGCTCAAAAGGTTTAAAGATAGCCTCAAGACGATCTTCTTCAATACCTATACCTGTGTCTTGTACTTCAAATAAAATAGGATGATTGGGGTTATGAGTAACCGACAAAGTAACATGGCCTCGTTCGGTAAACTTTATCGCATTGCCGATTAAATTGGTTAGCACTTGGCGTAAACGCGTATCGTCACCAAAATAAAATGGATTCACATTGTCAGCTATTTTTAAATTGAGTTTTAGGTCTTTACGTTTTGCATCCAGCCAAAATGTAGACACAATATTGTCGAGTAATTCTTGCAAGTTAAAATGTACATTTTGAATTTCGAGTTTGCCTTTTTCTAACTTTGCTGAGTCGAGGATATCGTTAAGTAAGTGCAACAAAGAACGCGCGGCGTTATTAACAGTAATTATTTGCTTCTGTTGATCTTTATTAAGCGGGCTATCTATCAAAATATCACTAAAGCCAATAATTGCATTCATGGGGGTACGTATCTCATGACTCATATTTGCCATAAAAGACTGTTTAGCTTGCGCGGCTACTTCAGCCTCGTATTTAGCTTGTTTTAAGCTTTGCTCATATTCATAGCGTTTGGTTATATCAACCAAAACGCCATCAACCCAGCGGGCATCATTTTTAGAGCCTGTGACAATACTTGCTTGATCCAGTACCCAAATAATATTGCCGTTGCGATGGCGAATGCGGTATTCAATTGAGTATTGACTGGTTGATGCAACCGCTTGATCAATGGCTAAAGAAATAGCCGCTTCATCTTCTTTAACAATCAGCTCGGCAAAGGTAATACGCTGCTCAGTAAACTCTTCAGCGCGATAACCAGTTAGTTCATAGACGCTTGGGCTTATAAACAACATACTCCAGTGTTCATCTAACAAGCAGCGAAATACAACACCGGGCATATTGTTCATCAAGGTACGATATTGTCGCTCTTTTTCAATTAAGCTTTGTTGTAATGCTTTTTGTTCAGTTAAATCGGTAATAAAGCCAACAAATAGTGTTTCAGTTTGCAATTGCTTTACTTCACCAATCCCTAGTCGAATTGGAAATTGATGACCATTTTTATGTTTTGCCCACACATCACGATTAACACCAATCACACGCTTTACTTCATGGTTTGTGGTGTTTTTTAAAAAAGCATCGTGTTGATTAGCAATATCATCAGCCATCAATATTTTTACATTTAGGCCAATGACTTCATTATCTTTCCAGCCAAAAATTGTTTCTGCGGCTTTATTAAAGCTCAAAATAGTGCCTTTAATATTGATAGTAACGATGCCGTCAATGGCAGTTGATAAAATAGCATCAAGGCGAGACTCTTCAGCAGATTTTTTCCCCAACAGCATTCTGTAACGGATCATGCCATTGATGATCACAACCACCGCTGTTAATAAAAGCGTGGCGAACGACACACTAATAGCAATAAAGGTTAGATGTGATTGGTTTGTTTGCTCGTTAATTATCGGGCTTGTTGCAATAAATCGCGTAGCAGCCATGCCCATATAATGCATACCAGCCACGGCAAGGCCAAGAATAAGGGCGCAAATAATACGATTATGCACAGGCGTTAATTTTTTAAAGTGTGCTGGTAAATGAAAACGTGCATAGAGACTTATAAAAGACAGCAGCACTGCAACAACAATTGAAGCGCCAAACCATATTGGATCATAACGAAGTAACGGACTTAATTGCATTGCGGCCATACCACTGTAATGCATGGTGCCAACACCCGCGCCAAATAAAAGTGAGCTTAGAATTAAATTGATAATACGAGGGTGGGTGCTATATGTTTTCAAACAAGAAAAAGCAATGGTACACGCCAGTAAAGCCGGTATAAACGACACAAAAGTGAGTGTGGGATCGTATTTAATTGTAGTGCACAAAGAAAACGCGAGCATAGCAATAAAATGCATGCTCCATACCCCCCCAGCAAGCACTAAAGCTGCAGTTAAATTGGCTAGCTTGCGATAAGACTTAAAGTGAGTATTATTTGCTAAATCGATAACGTGCAGGGAAAAGTAGGCTGCAAAAATTGCTGTGAGTATAGATAGTGTCACTAAACTTGGGTCGTATACACCATTAATAATTAGACTTGGATCTGGTTGGTTTATAAAAAAATTAGATAGCATCAATCATTCACATAATAACTCTTAAACCCAGTCTAATATAAACACAACAATAATCACAAGGTATTGAGCTCTAAGTTACACCAGTAACGTAAGTGTTTTAAGCTTTAAACTTACTATTTATTGAGCATTACTAAATGCATTGTTATTAAAATGGCATTTAGTAGGGATTATTTATAGATCAGCCGTTATGGTACAAGGTAAAATAAAGCCCAGTCTTTAATTATAACTAGGCAGCATTCATTGTTGGATTACACTTTAAAGCGAAGTAAACGAAGAAAAACAGTAGCGATCAAAGTCGCACAGCGAGAACTTACGGTGTATGCGCCCCATTTTGTAACGAAAACACAAATAAATGAATGGCTGTTGAGTAAACAGGGCTGGATTGATGCTCAGCTACATAAGCAACAAACTCAAGCCGATACACGACAGTTTCCACTCAAAACCCATAGCATTAAATTATTTAATGAAGCTGTAAATGTGCAATTTGAAAATGCAGCACGCACTCAATGGCAGCAGCACAATGAAAGCCAAACGCTGTTACTGAGTATTTCTTCACGTGTGAAGTATCGAATGCAAATGTATCAAGGTTTGCTAGAGCAGTTTTTGCATGAGAAGTTAGAAAGTTATATTGAAATGCGAGTAAACTACTATTGTCAGCTGATGGGTGAAAAGCTACCGAGTAATATTCGTATTCAATCGTATAAGCGTCGCTGGGGCAGTTGTAACCGCAGGCGTGAGCTTACCTTTAATTTACACCTTGCAGGCGCACCCACCTGGGTAATTGACTATGTAATTGTGCATGAGTTAGCGCATTTAAAGTATTTAAATCACAGTGCTCAATTTTGGCATCGTGTAGGATTATTTTATTCAGAATACAAAAAAGCAAGCGCTTGGCTAAATAAGCATGGCATGAGTTTACAATGGGTTTTTGAATAGTAAGAAAAATAAACGAGGTAAAGAAGAGAAGTGGTGGAGGGAGCTGGATTCGAACCAGCGAAGGCTGAGCCGTCAGATTTACAGTCTGATCCCTTTGGCCGCTCGGGAACCCCTCCACACTAATTTTTATTGCATTTGGCCCCACTTAACTTAGCCTAAGAAAAGTGGTGGAGGGAGCTGGATTCGAACCAGCGAAGGCTGAGCCGTCAGATTTACAGTCTGATCCCTTTGGCCGCTCGGGAACCCCTCCAATGCAACGCGGCAGATAATAGCAAACTTCTTATTTAAGTAAAGAAAAAAGCTAAAGAAAATTCAAATTTAGCCGATAAATACTTATTAATTAGTTAAATAGGCTAAAGTCTATGCAGATTGGTGATTTGTTAATCACAGAGAGTCAATTAAAAACACGACTCAATAAAAGTGTGCATGAAAGCCGTCGGGGTGAATTTGCTCTTTTATTAGCAATGCTATCTCATGATGCGCTTGATTTTAGTGAGTTTCACTTACCTAAAAGTGATTCAAGTGGTTATCAAGCCGATGAAGAGACCCTGCGCAAACAATTTGGTGCGGGTCCAAAGCAGCCATTAGCGCCTGAGAGTTTTAATATGTTAATTGGCAAAAATAACACGGAACTTTTAGCAAAAATGGGAAGCGCTGTAGGGATGAGTGATATAAAATTAACCCAGTGTTTAAAGCCTGAGCCGTTAAATATTCGAGATGATAAAAATCATATCCCGCTTAACGTAATTGATAACTGTGAACTAGCAGTCCGTCGGCGAATTAAAAACACTGATATGCCGCTCTCAAATGTGCAAATGGATGCCACAGCATTTTATGATGATTTACAAAATGAAGCCCTCCACCAGCCACTACATTTGTTTAGTGCCTAATTAAATTACATTGAATGCTGTTTTTAAGCGCCATTAGATTGTAATAAACTGTGTTTATATTAGTAAGTAACGAGTGGTTTTACAGGTGCTTTATTTTAATAACTGATTTAATATAAAAAAAGCATCCAAAATTTAAATGCAATTGCTATAATGGCGCAAATGGTATGACATTGAATGCCATTATCATTAAACCAAGGTAATTAGGAACGTAATGAAGAAAACATTCACGCTGAATCATGAGAAAATCAAATACCCTCGTATGGTTGATGCTGCAAAGCATGAAGTGAAAAAATATTTGAAAAGAGAACGTAATAAAACTTTACCTGTTGATGCCGACTACTGGGCATTCGATTGTAAGTTTGGTAACACGGCTGAAGAAGCCCAAGTAGTTCACGTTGCTGAAATTAACAATCACATCAGTGAAATTGAAAAGCAAGGTTTAACCTCTTTTTACTTAGAGATTTTAGCAAGACCTGCGCAGCGTCAAGACTTCGATGAAGCTGATGACGAATAAAACGCTAAATTGCGTTTTGTGTAGTTTTTGAAAATGGGCCAAGTGGCCCATTTTTTGTGGTTTTTACTTATACACTATGACACTTTTTATACTTTTTATTACTTCCGCAAGGACAAGTATCATTGCGTTTTACTTTAATATCGGCAACCGGTGTAATCTCACCATCAAGGTATCGCCACTGTTCATCTTCTTTAATAAACTTTGAATGCTCTGCCAACTCGCAATATAGATCTTGATAAAAGTAATGAGCTTTAAACTTTACAAACCCTGTATCTTCATCATAGCCAGAATCTAATACGGTTAAGTTTACAAAGCGGCAGCTAGTTGCAAAGTCTTTAATTTCTGATATTGAGTTTTCAGCTTGTTTTTCTTTTGCGTAACTGTCACGAACAAAAACTGCATTTTTAACAGCATAAGCACTGTAGCGAGCACGCATAAGTTGCTCTGGTGTTTGTGGCTGTTTGGTTTTTAAATGAAAAGGTTCACAGCAATCAGCATAAAGTTGCTGACTGCTACAAAAACATAGTAGGGCGTTAGAGGTCATAATAAATGTACTGTGTATTAAAACGCTAGTTTACCAAGCTTATTGCGTTAGTGAAATCTCAGCTTGAGCGCTTTTTTTGCTAAAGCAATATAGCTTAGTGCGTGTATGGCTCAGGTTTAATGATAACTGAGATAGCTGCTGATTATTTATTATGTCAGTCCAGGTGATCACCGCGGCAAAATTACCATTATGAAGTGCAGAGCTTAAAACATACTCTAAATTAACTAAGTGCTTTTGACGTATAACCAGTAATTTACTGGTATCAATTGAGCATGAATCAAGCAGCGCTTTGCTAGGCACATGGTCTGGTGCAATTAAAAGTGTCCATGCATTTAAACTATTGTATTGGTGTAATACTTTTAATAATTCAAACGTTGCTGAAATTTCATCTTCAATTTGAACAACGTTAACACAATCTGATTGGTCATCTTGTTGGTAGCTCTTAACTGTTCTTACGGTAATAGGCTGTAACATAATCGTCTCACTCACTGGGTTTTTATACAGTACATGTATACAGTAGTTTATACAGTTGTTTGGTGCAAGTGTTTTTTGCTATTTTTTGTACAGTTATTCAGCTGAGCATGAAAATTTAATTATTTAAAAACAAATAAGTTATATATAACAATTGATTAGGTATTTAGTGGGTGAGCGCTTTTGGTGTTAGTTTTTTAATCTACGACTAAGCTGAAATACAGGGGATATACAGTACTTTTAAAAAATTAAGCGTTGTTGCATTTAGCATATAAACGCTTAATTAATTTATAGATGAAATGAGTTACAAGGGAGTAAAATTATTTTTCGTGACATATAGGGATCAAATGTGAAAATTGTAACTGATGAATTTGTTCATATAAGCTGGCAGCATAACATTGGGCGTCTTTAAGTCGTTTAGTGCTAATATGCTTACGTATATCGCTCATTGCTTCTATTGCTGGCTCATATCCTTGGCTACTAGCTAAGCTAAGCCACGCAGCCCCATGAAATACGCTTTGTGGTACGCCTTGCCCTTTAATAAAAAACAGCCCTAAGTAAAACTGTGCACGATAGTTTCCTGCCATTGCTGCTAAACGCATCCATTTTGCGGCTAAAGCGCCTTGGTCATTTTTAAGGTAATAAAGGGCTTTATTTAATGTGTCTTGATCGGTGCTTTTAGAGCTCGCAGGGAGGTTTGCATCGCTTGGTTGCGTTACAAAAGAAAGTATGTTGTCTAATTGTTGCTCTAAGTCTTGGCCACTTGGTGTCGTTTTGATCATGCTACTTCGTTTGTTATTTTAATCACTTAGCTAGTTTAGTATATAGCAAGGTAAAATGTCCTGTAAAAAGTTATTTTTATGCTAAAATCTCGCCACTTTTTACAACCACAAGTTTATTATGCTCGAAGCCTTATTTAAAATCCGTGCAAATGATTCTTCGGTTCGCCGTGAATGTATTGCCGGTATGACTACATTTATTACGATGGTTTATATCGTATTCGTTAACCCAGCTATGCTTGCAGAAGCCGGTATGGACCAAGGTGCCGCATTTGTTGCCACCTGTATTGCTGCTGCAATAGGGTGTTTTATTATGGGTTTGTGGGCAAATTATCCACTGGCATTGGCACCGGGTATGGGATTAAATGCATTTTTTACCTATGGCGTTGTGTTAGGTATGGGCTATAGTTGGCAAGCAGCGCTGGGCGCGGTATTTATGTCAGGCTGTATATTTTTAATATTAAGCTTGTTTAAGGTGCGTGAATGGATTATTAATGCAATCCCTCTGGTACTTAAACAAGCAATAGCAACCGGTATTGGTGCATTCTTGGCACTTATCGCGCTTAAAAGTGCTGGTATTATTGTATCAAGCCCTGCAACACTTGTGCAGCTAGGTGATATAACGTCACCGGGTCCGTTATTAGCTATTTTTAGTTTTTTTGTTATTGCGGCATTACTTTATCGCGACTTTAAAAGCGGCGTGCTTATTAGTATTTTGCTTGTCACCGCGATTGCAGTGTCTATGGGATTAGTTGAATATCATGGTGTTGTTGCAATGCCACCTTCAATAATGCCGACGTTTATGCAACTTGATTTTAGTGCTGCTTTTGAACTGTCTATGCTAAGTGTTATTTTTGCGTTTTTATTTGTTGATTTATTTGATACCTCAGGGACGTTGGTAGCTGTTACTCAAAAAGCTGGACTAGCAGATAAAAACGGCAATATGCCGCGTTTAGGTCGTGCATTAAGCGCAGACAGCACTGCAACTATAGCCGGTGCAATGCTAGGTACTTCAACAACAACGTCTTACATAGAGTCTGTAGCCGGGGTATCAGTGGGTGGTCGAACGGGTCTAACGGCTGTGGTTGTAGGTTGCTGCTTTTTATTGATGATGTTTTTTGCTCCTTTGGCACAAATGGTACCAGCATACGCAACAGCAGGAGCAATCTTATACGTATCTGTTTTAATGCTACAAAACTTAAAATTTGTAAATTGGGATGATATGACCGATGCAATTCCAGTGAGTGTTGTACTATTAATGACACCGTTGACCTTCTCAATTGCACACGGTATTGCACTGGGCTTTATCTCTTACACCGCGGTTAAAGTGCTGTGTGGTAAAAAAGATCAGGTAAGTATTAGTGTCTGGATTTTAACTGCATTGTTTATTGTTAAGTTTGCATTTTTATCTTAATGCTTATGTTAAAAAACGCGATTTAGTCTGGGTATGTAAATTTATATCGTGACTAAACTTTAGCAATAAAAAAGCCCATACAGTTGTATGGGCTTTTTTATTAGGTAACGAATTACCATTTCTTTTTCGGTGCAAACAACACGTCTAAATCATCTTGCTCTTGCTCATTCTTTTTCTTCAATGATGTGGCATTGGATGCCTTTAGTTCGTTGCTTATTGTTTCTAGGTAACCCTCAACTTCAGCTCGTTTTGCCGTAATGTAATCATCAGTAAATGATACACTGTTAAGCGTCGCCGACGCTTTTTCAAAGTATTGCCTAGCAGATCCTATCATCCCGGCTGTTTGCGCTGCTATACCTCGTTTTATTTGGCTTTCAATGTTTATTCTTAGCTGCAGTTTTTCAAGGCGCTTATCTTCTGCAATAAATACCTGGCTGTCTACTTTGCCTTTATTATGCTCAGAACGAATAATAGTACGAAGCTTTTTAATACCCTGTATCAGCGATATCAGTTGTTTGTCGTTACTTGGTAATACAAAGCCTTCAGAGCCGTCTTGAATAGGGTTTTGCAGTCGCTCTTTCGCTTCTTTTAAGCGATTTTTAAGCCCGCTACCACCGCTTGAAATAGATACCATATTACTGAGTGCATCATGAATACGACGTTGTAATACTCGCTGAGTTGCCTCTGAGAGTGGGATGTTGGCACTATTCATCAGTGCTTCTTCAGTTTCTTCAATGATAACTTTTTGTTTTGTTAGCTCTTTACGTCGTTCAGCTTCTTGTTTTTCTTTGTGTTGTTGAACAGCACTAACCCATAGTGCGATGACGATAAGCGCAACAATTAGTACAATTATAATGGAAACGATCATGTTATAATTCTCAAATTCTTAACCTTATCCACTAATCTTACATTAAATATATAAAAGGTGGGAAACTTTGCGCTGATTAACTAAAAAAAGTACCAATATAAAGCGTTTAAATCTTAATATGTTATGTTTGGTTTACTGATAATCATTGCTACCTCAACTTTACTTATTGTGTTAACCTGAAATTTCAATAAATTAATTGTTATATTGTGTAACTTTAATCAGCCTTTTATATAGTTAGTTACCTATTAATTATAGGGTGCGCTTTAATCTGTCAATGTGAATTATAACGAAACTACATAGCCATGAAATTACAACAACTTAGATATATCGTAGAAGTTCAAAATCATAAATTAAACGTTTCAGCTACCGCTGAGAGTTTATTTACCTCCCAGCCTGGTATTTCTAAGCAAGTACGTATGTTAGAAGATGAACTAGGTGTGCAAATTTTTGGCCGTAGTGGTAAACATTTAACTCACGTTACAGGTGCTGGCGAGGAAATCATTAATATATCGCGAGAAATACTCTCAAAAGTTGAGGGTATTAAAGCGGTGGCTAATGAGCATACGTTGCCCGATCAAGGTAAACTTAATATTGCGACTACGCACACGCAAGCACGTTATGCGTTACCAAGCGTAATTAAAGGCTTTACCCAAAAATATCCAGCAGTGTCATTGCATATGCACCAAGGTACGCCGCAGCAAATATCTGATGCAGCTGCCCGCGGTGATGCAGATTTTGCCATTGCTACCGAAGCACTGCATTTGTATTCAGATTTAGTTATGTTGCCTTGTTATCACTGGAATCGTAGTATTGTGGTTGCTAAAGATCATCCTCTTGCGAAAAAAGTCGATAATTTAACGGTGGCAGATATAGCGCAGTATCCTTTGATCACTTATGTATTTGGTTTTACTGGTCGCTCAGAGCTTGATAAAGCATTTAACGCCTATGGGCTTGAGCCACATATTGTATTTACCGCCACCGATGCCGATGTTATTAAAACGTATGTGCGCCTGGGATTAGGTGTCGGTGTGGTTGCATCTATGGCAATTGATCAGGTAAACGACAGCGACTTAGTGTGCATTGATGCTAGCCATTTATTTGAAGCGAGTACGACTAAAATTGGTTTTAGAAAGGGCAGCTTTTTACGTACCTACATGTATGATTTTATAGAACGTTTTGCACCGCATTTAACCAAAGAGCGAGTAGAGCGAGCAAGTTTGCTGCGTAATCAAGACGATGTTGATAAATTATTTGCTGATATCGAATTACCGGTTAAATAACAGCTACACAGTAATGAAAAAGCCGCTTAGTTATACAACTAAGCGGCTTTTTTAATGCTATCTAATTAACACTTTATAATATCAACACTCGATAATGTTAACAGCTAATCCACCGCGAGCGGTTTCTTTGTATTTTGTTTTCATATCGTTACCGGTATCGAGCATGGTTTTAATTACTTTATCAAGCGATACTTTTTGTTCACCACTGCCGCGAATAGCAAGGCGAGAGGCATTAATTGCTTTAATAGCGCCCATTGCATTACGTTCGATACAGGGTACTTGCACTAAGCCGCCCACTGGATCGCAGGTCAATCCTAAGTTATGTTCCATACCAATTTCAGCGGCATTTTCTACGTGTACCACGTTACCACCAACAATTTCAGTCAGCGCACCAGCAGCCATTGAACAGGCAACACCAACTTCACCTTGGCAACCCACTTCAGCACCTGAGATAGAGGCATTTTTTTTGTATAAAATACCAATAGCGGCCGCGGTTAATAAATACCGAGTAGCAATGTCGCGATCAACTTCTTTGATAAAAGTATGATAGTACATTAATACGGCTGGTAGGATACCAGCTGCACCATTTGTTGGTGCAGTAACCACACGACCGCCTGCTGCATTTTCTTCATTCACTGCTAATGCGAATAAATCAACCCAATCCATAGCACGAAGTGGATCGTTACTCACTTCTACATTGAGCTTTAAATATAAGCTTGGTGCACGGCGTTTTACTTTCAAACCACCAGGTAAAATACCTTCGGTACGCATACCACGTTCAATACAGGCTTTCATTACTTGCCAAATATTAAATAATTCATCTTTTATGGCTTCTTCACTGCGTAAAGTTTTTTCGTTTTTCATCATTAACGTTGATACGCTGTAACCCGACTCTTTACACATTTCGAGTAATTCTTTAGCCGTTCCAAACGGGAACGGGGCAGGGTTTTCTTCGCGAATATCTAAGGCCGCTTGTTTTTCTTTTTCAAATTCTTCATCTGTAACAATAAACCCACCACCAATAGAGTAGTAAACTTTGCTGTATACTTTTTCGCCATTGTTATAGGCAATAATTTCCATTGCGTTGGAATGTTTAGGGAGTGTTTTTCTGCGATGAAAAACAATAGCGCCTTGTTTAGGGAATTTAGCTTTGTGAGTTTGGTTTAGATAAATAACCTGCTCATTTTCTATTTTTGCTAAAATATCGTCCACTAAATCGGCATCTATGGTTTCAGGATCATAACCGGCTAGGCCAAGTATCACAGCTTTTCCCGAACCATGACCAACACCTGTTTGCCCCAGTGAGCCGTAAAGCTCTACTTTTACATCGGTTACATTTGCTAATAGTTGTTGCTCATCTAGGTCATTAACAAATAAGCGTGATGCACGCATTGGGCCGACGGTATGTGACGATGAAGGGCCAATACCAATGCTAAACATGTCAAATGCACTGATCATAATGTGTGTCTCTACTTAGTTTTCTCAGCATTAAGCTGTTCTTTGAACGGTCGACTATAATAACGTGGAAATCCAGGTGTGTAACCCTTATTAGCAAAGATTTAAACTGGTATGGCGAGTTGTTTTGTAAAGTTTTTAATAATGCTGGCTGTGGCACCCCACAAAAGCCCGTGAGGAGTGATAAAGCCATTTAAAGTTAGGGCTCTTCCATTACGTTCAAAGGGGATTGGTTGCCAATTAGCTTCGTTGTTCAGCGCTTTTATAGAGAGTAAAAAGCTGGCTTGTACTTCGTTGTGATCGTTCTCCCATACGGTTTCTTTTTTAATTAAGCCCACAAAAGGACGTATAGTAAATCCAGTAAGGGTAGAGTATTGGGGCAGCTGGCCTAAAACTTGAACATTATGCGGGGCAATGTTTAGCTCCTCATGTAATTCACGCAGTGCCGTGGTGCGCAGGTTAACATCATTAATTTCAAATTTACCACCCGGTAAACAAATCTCCCCAGGGTGGTGATGTAAATAGGTTGGCCGCTTACACAATAAAACATGTGCTTCGTTATCTATATCAATCAAAGTTAGCATCACTGCACTGGCGCGCTTTTTTTTATTGTCTTTGAGCTGATCCACGGCTAAACTGCGGTTTAATTGAAAACGAGCCGAAATGGTTTCACTATTCAAAGCAACCTTCATTTAATATAGGGAGTATTTTATTTACTTTATCGTATGTTTCTTGATATTCCAATTCGACTTTTGAATCAGCAACAATGCCACCGCCAGCCCAGCAATGTATTTGTTGTTGATGAGTAACTAAAGTTCGAATGGTAATACTGGTATCCATATTACCGCAGGCGCTGATATAGCCAATAGAGCCACAATAAATACTGCGTCTGTGTGGCTCCAGCTCTTCTATTATTTCCATTGCGCGTACTTTGGGTGCGCCAGTAATAGAGCCTCCAGGAAATGCGGCTTCAAGCTGATCGACTGCCGTTTTTCCTTCATCAAGGGTTGAGGTGACCGTACTTACCAAATGGTGTACCGCCGGAAAACTTTCAATAGCAAATAATGAAGGCACAACAACAGAGCCCGGTTTTGCGACTTTACCTAAATCATTTCGTAGCAGGTCTACTATCATGACATTTTCAGCGCGGTCTTTACTGGAGTTTGCCAGTAATGTGGCTTGTTTGGCATCTTCTAAAGCATCGGCTTTACGTGGTAGCGTGCCTTTAATAGGTTTTGTTTCTACCTTGTTGTCGTGCACTGCAATAAAACGCTCGGGTGATATTGATAAAATAGCGCCTTGTGGGTGATTAACAAAACTAGAAAAAGGGGCTTTATTGGCCTGCGTTAATTTAACATAAGCCGCCCAAGGAGAGCCTTGGTAATGTGCGCTAAAACGCTGAGCTAGGTTAATTTGATAACAATCACCACTTTTTAAGTATTCTTCAATGGCGGCAAATTTTTCGCTATAACTTGTCTGACTCATATTTGACTGCCACTGTGATGTAAGCGAAAAGCTTTCGTGCTTAGGTGGTTGCATTAAATATTGCTGATACAGCGAGAGACGATTTACATTGGGCTGCGAAACATAAAACCAAGTATCCAGTTGTTTATCGTAAATCAGTGCATCAAGGTAAAGTCCAACGGCCATTTGTGGTAAATCAATATCGTTTAAAGCACTGCTTGGCAGTTGCTCTATGGTACGCCCTAAGTCATAACCAAAGTAACCAAGCCAGCCACCATTAAAGGGTAAATTGTTAGCGGCTTTTGTTATATCAAGCTTTGCTAATTCATCGTTCATTATTTCAAAGCAGCTTTTAGCACTCGCTTGGTTATTAAAAACAGTTTGATTATTTTTAACTTCCAGGGTGCTTTGAGGTTCAATCGCAATCATGTCAAAACGACTGTTAATGTGATCGCTATCACCCGAATCTAGCAAAATAGCGTAGGGTAAATGAGCAAAATGCGAAAATACCTCTATACAATTTTGTGATATGGCTAATTCAACACAATTTTTTTTATTGTTTAGCATTTACTACCCCTTTAAGAACTGGCTCGAAACGGGCTGGGAGGGTATCATAAGTCAAATTTTTTTGGCAGCGTTTAGTGAGCGCTGTGGTTGAAAACAGTTCGAACCACCGTCATGGGTTTGATAAAGCTTACGTGCAGCGTGCGTAACAACAACTTAAGGAACCACTATGAGTACAATTCGTCAGCAAGACTTTATTGATAGCATCGAAGATGCCTTGCAATATATCTCGTTTTACCACCCTCTTGATTTTGTTCAAGCGCTAGAAAAAGCGTATAACAAAGAGCAAAGCAAAGCCGCTAAAGATGCGATTGCACAAATCTTAATTAACTCGCGTATGTCGGCAGAAGGTAAGCGTCCGCTGTGTCAGGATACCGGGATCATCACCTGTTTTGTAAAAGTAGGTATGGATGTTAATTGGGATAAAACCGACTTGACAGTACAACAAATGGTTGATGAGGGAACGCGCCGTGCGTACTTAAATCCAGATAACCCCTTGCGCGCGTCGATTGTTGCTGATCCTGCGGGAACACGTAAAAATACTAAAGATAATACGCCATCAGTGGTACACATTGACTTAGTTGCAGGCGATAAAGTTGAAGTGATGGTGGCTGCTAAAGGCGGCGGCTCAGAAAACAAAAGTAAAATGGTGATGTTAAACCCATCTGACGATGTGGCCGAGTGGGTAGAAAAAACGTTACCAACAATGGGTGCGGGTTGGTGTCCACCAGGTATGCTAGGCATAGGTATTGGTGGTACTGCAGAAAAAGCAGCGGTAATGGCGAAAGAGTCATTAATGGATCCGGTTGATATTCATGAACTCATTGAGCGCGGCGCAGAAACAACAGAAGAAAAGCTGCGTTTAGAAATTTTTGAACGTGCTAATAAGTTAGGTATTGGTGCGCAAGGCCTTGGCGGTTTAACCACGGTTGTTGATATTAAAATTAAAACGGCGCCAACTCACGCGGCTTCAAAGCCAGTGGTTATGATCCCAAATTGTGCTGCTACGCGCCACGTACACTTTACGCTTGATGGTTCAGGCCCTGCGAATTTAAAAGCACCTAAATTGGAAGATTGGCCAGAAGTGACTTTCGAAGTCGGTGAGGGCACACGCCGTGTTAATTTGGATACCCTGACTAAAGAAGACACTAAAGAATGGAAAATGGGTGAAACCGTTTTACTATCAGGTACTATTTTAACGGGTCGAGATGCTGCTCATAAGCGTCTGCAAGATATGATTAACTCAGGGGAAGGTTTACCTGAAGGTGTTGATTTTGATAACAAGTTTATTTACTACGTTGGTCCTGTGGATGCAGTAGGCGATGAAGCAGTAGGTCCTGCTGGCCCGACAACGGCTACTCGTATGGATAAATTTACCGACATGATGTTAGAAAAAACAGGCATCGTGGGAATGATTGGTAAAGCTGAACGAGGCCCAGCAACGGTTGAATCTATTAAAAAGCATCAGTCAGTGTATTTAATGGCTGTAGGTGGTGCGGCATACTTAGTATCTAAAGCAATTAAAAAAGCACGTGTTGTTGCGTTTGAAGATTTAGGTATGGAAGCTATCTACGAATTTGAAGTAGAAGATATGCCAGTAACGGTTGCCGTTGACAGTGAGGGTGCAAATGCCCACACCCAAGGTCCTGCAATTTGGAAAGCAAAAATTGAAGAACTAGACAGCAAAATGAAGTAAATTTGCGAAGTAATCATAAAAGCGAGCACCCTGTGCTCGTTTTTTTATTTTTAAATTTGCAGATACTTATACACCTCAGACCAGTTTGTGCTACATAGGCAGTTTTTGTATAAGCCATTGTATTTTATGAGCTAGTGTTCTTTTTCAAGATGTACGATTAAGTTTACATATAAATTTAGAGTGACGTTCACGTAAGCGTAAACTTTAATTGCGGTGGTGTTTTTAGCTTTTATATTTAATGAAATGATTATTATTGATTTTTTTATGCATTTTTATCGCAATAAGTCGTTTTGTTTTTCAGTTGAGTGCGGTTTATTTGGTTTATCTACTCATAGTATAGCGAACCAGTATCTGAAGTGATAAAGTCTCGTCAATTTGTAGCGTGCTTGCCCAAAAGGGCTCATTATTTTCGGAGTATTTAAAGTGGTTGTATTTAATCAAGTTGAATTTGATAACCATGAACAAGTGGTTTTTTGTTCAGACAAAGCGTCTGGTTTAAAGGCCATTATTGCGGTACATAACACAAACTTAGGCCCAGCTGTAGGCGGTTGTAGAATGTGGGATTATGCCAACGATGAGGATGCAGTTTACGATGTACTGCGTCTATCAAAAGGGATGACCTATAAAAATGCTGTGGCACGCTTGCCATTTGGTGGTGGTAAGTCAGTTATTATTGGTAATGCAAAAGAGATCAAATCTGAACAGCTGTTTCGTGCATTTGGTCGTCAATTAGAGCGTTTAAATGGCAGTTACTACTCAGCAGAAGACGTAAACATCACCTGTGATGATGTTGCCTTAATGAACAAAGAAACAAACTACGTGCTAGGCCTTGAAGGCAAAAGTGGTAATCCATCGCCATTTACAGCTTACGGCACGTTTTTAGGTATGAAAGCAGCGCTCCATCATCAACGCGGCATTCAAGATTTCTCAGGTATTAAAGTGGCTGTGCAAGGTTTAGGTGCAGTGGCTTATGGCTTGTGTAAACACTTGGCTGAAGCTGGTGCAGAATTATTTGTTACCGATATTAACCAAGCTGCAGTTGAGCGTGTAGTAAACGACTTTGGTGCAACAGCGGTTGGTATTGATGAAATATACGACTTAGATGTTGATGTATATGCGCCTTGTGCGTTAGGTGCCACTATCAATGACACAACAATCCCTCGTTTAAAAGCAACAATTGTTGCAGGTTGTGCAAATAATCAGCTTGCAGAGTCACGCCATGGTGAAATTTTACGTGAAAAAGGTATTTTATACGCACCAGATTATGTAATAAATGCAGGCGGTATTATTAACGTGTATTACGAAACAGCACCTGAAGGTTACAGTAAAGAGGCGTCTAATAAACACGTAGAGAAGATTTTCGATACATTAGCTGAAATCTTTACACGCAGTGAAAAAGAGCAAAAATCAACGCATTTAATTGCTGATGAACTTGCTCAAGAAATTATTGAAAACGGACTTTAAGTTTTCACACGGTTCAAAAAAGGAGCGACTATCGCTCCTTTTTTTATGCCTATATAAGACTTTGGTATAACTACACCTAAAGCATCATTTTAATTAATGCGAATATAGGCAAAGCGAGGTAAAATTTTACTTTTGCTCTGTGTATATACTTTATGTCTTCTGCCGATTTATCTCTTCGGGCTATTGATTTTGATCAGTGGCCGCGCAAACAACATTTTGAATTGTTTCAAAACTTCACTCAGCCTTATTTTAATGTGTGTGTAAAGCTCAGTGCTAAAAAGTTATATACCGCGTGTAAACAAACTAATCGTGCTTTTTTTCATGGTTATGTTTATTGCTTATTAAAAGCATGTCATGAGTATGAGCCGATGATGCTGCGTATTGTTAATCAAAAACCTTATTATTTAAACACCACGCGCGCGAGTGTGGTTGAGCTTGCCGATGATGATTCGTTTCGTTTTAGTTATTTCAAACAACATAACTCGTTAAATGAGTTTGCAAATAAAGCAAAAGCGATTAGTCATAAAGCAAAGTTAAACCCGTTGTTTTCTGATGCTTTTGCGGCAACAGAAGGGCAAGCTGATTTAATTCACGTTTCTGTTTTACCTTGGTTAAACTTTAGTAGCTTTTCGCATGCGTTTACCCAGGGTCAAAGCTGTGGCATTCCTAAATTTGTGTTCGGCCAATACAACCCTAATACCGGCGAAATGCCACTCTCCATTGATGTTCATCATGCGTTACTAGATGGACTACATGTGGCTAAGTTCATCCAACAATTACAACATACATTTGATAGTTTAAGTGATAATACTTAATGAAAAAGTTGTAAATCTTATGTTATTATTTGTTGGTGATGTTTTTTAATTAAATTTTCACATTGAATTTACTCAAATATAAAAACTAATAATTATAAAGGCAGTGTCTGATGAATCGCTTGGTGATTTTATGCTTCTTGTTGGTGATTTTTACTGTTGATGCTCAGCAACAGACTCGCCTGCCGTTGCGCGATTATTTTTTTGAAACGTGGAATACCCGTTCGGGCCTTCCTCACAATAGCATTAATAGCCTTGCACAAACACAAGATGGCTATTTATGGGTAGGTACTTGGGAAGGGCTTGCCCGCTTTAACGGTCAAGAATTTAAACTATTTACCCGCTCAGAAATTACCGATTTGCCTGACTCAGGCGTACGTGCGCTTACCCCCACATCCGATGGCGGCTTACTCATAGCCGGAGCGCGCGGCGGTATTAGTTTATATCAGCACCGACAATGGGACACTCAACCTAATGCCCAAGCAATGGTTAATCACGTATTTAAGAGTAAAAACGAGGATTTGTGGTTGGCACTTGAAAATGATGGTGTGTTTTATCGACCTGCCAAAAGCACTCAAGATATCCCAATAATACAAAACGTCAGTGCTTACCGAATAATTGAAGATAAGCAGGGCACTATATGGGCTGCAACCAGTGATGGGCTGTATAAAATAGTTAACTACACGGCTAAATTGATGACTCCACACCATGGTTTGCCAGATGCACCTGTATATACTCTATTGATTACCCGTGAAGGACGCCTTGTTATTGGTAGTGAAAGAGGTGCGCGAGTATTAAATGGCAATGTGTTCGAGTCACCCCATCCAAAGCTTAGTGCTGAGTCAATTTCTAGTTTATTAGAAGATAACCATGGTGATTTATGGTTTGGCACTATTAATAAAGGGGTATTTAGGCTTAGTGTTGATGGCATAGAACAATTAGATGCTAAAAATGGCTTACCTGCAAACCGCATATTGTCGTTATTGCAAGACAGAGAAAACAGTATTTGGGTAGGTACCAACGCGGGTGTATTTAGATTAAGAGAAGCCCCGTTTTCATCGTGGGGAAAAAAGCGAGGCTTATCTGGCGACTACGTACGAACGGTACTTTCACATTCTGATGGCAGTTTATGGATAGGCGGGAGTACAGGTTTAGATCGGCTGCAAAATAATAAAATTACCCAAATTAAAGGGACTAAACAAGGCTCTCCTTATTCAGTATTGAGCTTACTTGAACAAAGCCAAGGTGATGTTTGGGTCGGTACTTATACTTCAGGTGTGTTAAAGGTGGTGAATAACGAGCTTGTACCTTACTTAAATCGTGATACTGGCCTTGGTAGTAATGAAGTACGCTCGTTACTTTTTGATTCAAAAAATCGTTTATGGATAGGTTCAGCCATGGGGTTAACGCGAGTTAATACCGACGGCAGTTTAGTGCAATTTACTAATGAGAAAGAGTTACCGAGTGGCTTTATTCTAGCTTTGAGTGAGGATAAGAGGGCTAATATTTGGATAGGCACTGGCAATGGCGTAGTAGTTTACAATACCCAAACGGATAAATTTAAACCAATTCAGTTCCCTAAAGCGTTTTCGGCTAAATATGCGTTTGGCTTTTATATTGACGATAAATATACCTGGATGGCGACCGATAGAGGTTTATTGCGTTATCAACATTCAAATGGCCATATGACTATTTTAGGGCGAGAGCTAGGATTACCGGTCGATAAGCTTTTTCAAATTGTGCCCTTTAAAGATTCACTTTGGCTATCAAGTAACCGTGGCATTATTGAAGTTAATTATAAGCAGGTTAATCAGCTATTAGATTCAGCTACAAAAGGTAGTCAGACGCTAGCTTTTCAATTATACGATGAGGGCGATGGCATGCTCAGTGCGCAAGCCAATGGAGGGTCAACGCCTTCGGCTACAGCGCATTCAGATGGTACTATTTGGTTTGCCACCGCAAAAGGGGTGAGTACGGTTAAACCCGCGCGATTAAAAGAAGCCACCGAGATACCGTTACCAACTATTGTAGAAAGTTTTTCTGTAGATGGTAAACCCATGTTATTGCCTGTTGATGGTGAAACACTTGTTTTGCCACCTGGAGTTACACGGCTGTCGTTCCATTATGCGGGCTTAAGTTTTATTATGCCGCAGCGATTAAACTTTCAAACAAAAATGAAAGGTTTTAATGATGAATGGGTCGATCGTTTGCACATTGCGACAGCTGAGTATACTAATTTACCCGCGGGAAAATATTCATTTGCAGTGCGTTCTGCCTACCCTAATACCGATTGGCAGCAAAATGACAAAGTGATTCATTTTGAAATTCAATCGCATTTTTGGCAAAAAACCAGCTTTAAGTTATTAGTGTTTTTTATTTTTGTTGTTGTTATATACAGCGCATATCGTTATCGCTTGTACCACTATAAACAAGTAGAAAAAGAATTAACCAGCCGAGTGGTGAAGCAAACTCAAGCACTGCAAGAGCAAGCAAGTGCCTTTGCTTATCAAGCCACGCATGATCAGCTCACTGACTTACCTAACCGTCGGGCATTTGATGGTTGGTTGGCCGACAATTTTGCAGATTTTAAAGCGCGTAATACCCCGCTTGCGATTGCAATTATGGATATTGACCACTTTAAACGAATTAATGATGGCTGGTCTCATTTGATTGGCGATCAGGTTATATGCGAAGTCGCCAATATTCTTAAAGCGCGTTGTGAAGGCGAACAAGAAGTGGCTCGTTGGGGCGGCGAAGAATTTACATTTGTATTTCCTGACATGAATACTGTGCAAGCACAGCAGTTATGTGAGCAATTACGCAAAGAAATCGAAAATAAAGATTTTTCGTCTATTGCCCAGGGGCTTAGCGTAACCGTGAGCTTTGGTGTTTCTGACTCAGATAACGTCGATGATTACGATCGGTTATTATCACATGCTGACCAAGCTTTGTATAAAGCCAAAAACAATGGCCGAAATCGAACTGAAGTGGTGTGATTGAAAAACAGCTCTTCAGTACCCATATTATTTAAATAATCGAGGACGCGGTGTTTTAGCGTTAAAGCTAAATGGTTTGACTTAGGGTGAGCCAATGATAAATGCGCTATTAATTTTTGTTTTAATTGTATTTATAGCCATTTTTTGGCGTTGGTCTGATATTCAAAATACCCTATGGCGCCGTAAATACAGTAACTTATCATTAAGCCCACAACAGCATGCGCTGTTAATACGGGCTATGCCAATCTATAACAAAATGACTGATGCAGAGCGAGCCAAGTTAGCATCTCATATTGTATGGTTTCTAAATGAAAAACGTTTTGTTGGCTGCGATGGTTTAAAACTTACAGAGCCAATGAAACTGATTATTGCCGCTGATGCTTGTCTGCTGGTATTGCACAAGCCCTGGCCTTTGTATAAAAACGTTAAAGAAATTTTACTCTATCCTAGCGCCTATTATGCGCCTCAGTCGAGTCGTGATAACGCTGGCCTTGTTAGTTTTCATAATACCGTAAGGCAAGGTGAGTCGTGGCCAGGAGGCACGCTGGTGCTGAGCTGGCATGATGTGCTTGAGGGTAATCGCTTACCCAGTGATGGGCATAATTTAGTGTTTCATGAGTTTGCGCATCAACTTGATCAAGAAACCGGTAAAACCACTGGCACGCCACTGCTTTCATCGCAGGCTGAATATCAACAATGGGGCAAGGTATTTAGCCGAGCATTTTCGCAGTTAAAAACGCACGTAGCGTATAGCATGCCACATGTTATTCATAGTTACGGAGCTACAAATGAGGCTGAATTTTTTGCGGTGATCACCGAAACATTTTTAGAGAAACCTGCGGATTTACGCCGTGAAGACCCCGAGATTTACCGTCTGCTGGTGGATTTTTATCAATTTGATCCTATCGTTTGGCATTAATTTTATGCACTTCATCCTATTACGCTGGTAACTTGCTAGCGTTTTTGTTGCAATCATGTAATAGAGCAACACACAGCAACAATAATAAGTGAGATAAGCATGAAAAAAATGCTGCAAACAGCGCTTGCGTTATCGGTTTCATTGGCATTAGGCCAAGTACACGCAGAGCAAGCAGATGAAACAAAATGGCAAGTTGATTCACCAAAAGGACAATTTGTAGATGCATCAATTAGTGTGCAACAAGGCACATGGATGAATGTAGATATAAGCCCTGACGGAGAAACCTTAGTATTTGACTTACTGGGCGATATTTACACTATGCCAATGAGTGGTGGTAAAGCCACTCAAATAACCTCAGATATCGCATGGCAAATGCAGCCGCGTTTTAGCCCCGATGGTAAACATATCGCATTTACCTCAGACCAAGGTGGCGGTGATAATATTTGGGTTATGGACGTTAATGGCGAGAACCAAACCGCAGTAACGGACGAAACGTTCCGTTTACTTAATAGTCCGGCGTGGAGCCCTGATGGCGATTATTTAGTTGCGCGTAAGCACTTTACCGCTAGTCGCTCTTTAGGCGCGGGTGAAGTATGGCTTTATCATAAAGCGGGTGGTAAAGGGGTTCAACTGACTAAGCGTGAAAACGATCAAAAAGATTTAGGTGAGCCGATGTTTTCACCTGATGGTCGTTATGTTTATTTTTCTCATGATGCAACCCCAGGTAAAACCTTTCATTATTCAAAAGACTCGGTTGCGGGTATTTATAAAATTAAGCGTTATGACCGCGAAACGGGTGAAATAGAAACGATTATTAGTGGTATGGGTGGGGCAATCAGACCGACCCCGTCACCTGATGGTAAAAAACTTGCTTATATAAAGCGCGATGACTTTCAAACTAGCTTGTATTTATACGACTTAACCAGTGGTGAGCATACCAAGCTATATGACAAGCTAGAGCGCGATATGCAAGAAACGTGGGCTATTCATGGGGTATACCCAACAATTGCGTGGACACCTAATAACGAAGAGCTAGTATTTTGGGCTGGTGGCACCATTCATAAACTCAATGTCGATGATAAATCTGTCAGCGATATTGCATTCAAAGTAGATACCACGAAAAAAATTCAAAAAGCAGTGCGTTTTACTCAAAATATCGATACTGAAGAGTTTGATGTAAAAATGCTGCGAAATGTACAAATTAGCCCAGATGGTGAAACAGCACTTTTTGAAGCACTGGGTCATATTTATAAACGCGATTTAGACTCAGGAAAAATCAAACGTTTAACCAAGCAAACCGATCATTATGAGTTATTTCCACAGTACTCTCGTGATGGTAAAAAAATTGTCTACACCACGTGGGACGATAATGAACAAGGGACAGTGCGCGTTGTTTCTGCACGCAGTGGTCGCGGCGATACGATTACCGACGAACCGGGTAAATATGTAGAGCCTACCTTTAGTCCAGATGGCAAAACAGTGGTATATCGTAAAGCCAGCGGCGGCAGCATTTTAAATCCTAAATGGTCACTGCATCCTGGGGTTTACAGTGTCAGTGCTAAAGGCGGTAAAAGTGAGTTAATTTCTAAAAGTGGCTACCAACCGCAGTTTGGCAGTGCCAATGATCGTGTTTATATTATGAGCCCATGGCCTAAACCGACGTTGAGTGTGGTTGAGCTTGAAAGTAAAAAAGTGCGCAAACTCTATGAATCAGAGCATGCCACTGAATTTAGGGTCTCACCTGATGGTGAGTACTTAGCATTTGCAGAGCGCTTTAAAGTGTTTGTAACACCGTTTGTTGAGCGCGGTAAAACCATTAATATTGGGCCTAAAGACAGCCAATTTCCAATTGAGCAATTATCTGTTCGTGCTGGTGAAAATATTAGCTGGAGTGCCAACAGCAATAAACTCTATTGGACACTTGGCCCTGAGCTATATCATGCTAGCTTAGAGGGAATGTTTGCTATTAATAAAGCCGATGACCAAGACGTTAAAGTCAAAAGCGGGACTAACATTGGTTTTAGTAAAAAAATGGCTGAACCAGAAGGCATGATTGCCTTAACTGGCGCAAAAATTATTACCATGGACGGCGAAAAAGTCATTGAAAATGGCGTTATTGTTACTGATGGTAAGCATATCAAAGCTATTGGCTCTGCTGCAGATATTAGCATTCCAAAAAATGCTAAGGTTGTTGATGTAACAGGCAAAACAATTATGCCTGGAATGGTTGATGCGCATGCGCATGGCTCACAAGCAAGTGATGAAATTATCCCACAACAAAACTGGAAAAATTTTGCAGGCCTTGCGCTCGGTGTTACTACCATCCACGATCCATCAAACGACACCACTGAAATATTCACTGCCAGTGAAATGCAAAAAGCCGGTATGATTGTCGGCCCGCGTATTTTCTCTACCGGTACTATTTTATATGGCGCGAATATGCCTGGTTATACTTCGCATATTGATTCATTAGATGACGCTAAATTTCATTTAGAGCGTTTGAAAAAAGTAGGGGCGTTTAGTGTTAAATCTTATAACCAACCTCGCAGAGAGCAGCGTCAGCAAGTGATTGAGGCTGGTCGTGAACTTGAAATGATGGTGGTACCAGAAGGGGGCTCATTATTACAACATAACTTGAGTATGGTTGTTGATGGGCATACAGGGATTGAGCATTCCATTCCGGTTGAACATATTTATGATGATATTAAACAGTTGTGGTCACAAAGTGATGTAGGTTATACACCTACTTTGGTGGTTGCTTATGGCGGTATTTGGGGTGAAAACTACTGGTACGATAAAACTGATGTGTGGAATCATCCTCGATTAAGTAAATTTGTGCCTAAAAACCAATTACTACCACGCTCAATGCGTCGTGTTAAAGCGCCTGATCATCACTATAACCACTTTAACAATGCGCGTGTGGCAGCTGAACTTCAAGATTTAGGCGTACTGGTTAATTTAGGTGCACATGGCCAACGCGAAGGTTTAGGTGCGCACTGGGAAATGTGGATGTTTGCTCAAGGTGGTATGACGCCACTTGAGGCTATTCGAGCATCAACGCTCGATCCTGCCAAATACCTAGGCTTAGATAAAAACGTAGGCTCATTAGAGGTTGGTAAGCTGGCAGATTTAATGGTTATTGATGGCGACCCACTGGAAAACATTCGTGATTCAGACAAAATTGATTACACCATGATCAACGGCCGCTTGTTCGACGCAGCAACCATGAACGAAGTTGGTAAAAAACAACGTGAACCATTATTTTTTGAATAATGCAGCTATTTTTTAGTTAATAAGCGGCTATTTAGCCGCTTTTTTTATGCTGTATTTGCCTTATTATTTTGTGGTTAACTAAGTTAAGTTATAAGACATAAAAAAACCGCTTAACGCGGTTTCTTTTAAACTGAGCACTCAGTAAATTACACTACACCGCGCGGTAGGCGACAGTCGTGATCTTTACGAGCAAGCTCTACTATCCAAAGCTCTTCTGCTGTGTAACCTTCTTCGTTCTCAGTGATTACGGTGAAAGGCGCTTTTTTCTGTGCTTTTACAGGAGCAGCTTTTTTAGTTTTTTTAGCAGGTGCTTTTACTGCAGCTTTTTTTGTAGACTTACCAGAGCTTAATTCTTCAGTTAGCTCTGCTACATCAGCTAGGCGCATATTCTTGCCGCCATCAATGCTGTACCAGCCAGGTTTAGTTGTTATTTCAGGTTTTTTACCGTTGGCAGCTTCATATGCAGCTTCAAAGGCAGATAACACTTCTGTTTTGTCTAGTTTGCTCATCAGAGACCCTATACGTTGTTTACACAGATAAAGAAGAGGTATTTATACCTATTTTAGAACTGTTTTTCAATTTTTTGCGATTTTCCTTTCATTTTTAACGCATAACCGCCAAAATTTGCACAAAATTCAGTGCAAAGTAAGGTGAGTTATATGCAACGTAGAGAATTTAATCAATTATTAAACAATCTGTTAAAACCAGACACTATTAAGGATTTTTGCCCAAATGGACTACAGGTGGAAGGTAAAGATGAAATACGTACTATAGTAACTGGTGTTACAGCAAGCCAAGCGCTTATTGATGCCGCTATTGAAAAAAATGCGGATGCTATTTTGGTACACCATGGCTATTTTTGGAAAGGTGAGTCGCAACCGATCACAGGCATGAAAAAACGTCGTGTGGCTGCGCTTTTAGCTAACGACATTAATTTATTTGCTTATCATTTACCATTAGATATTCACCCTGAAATTGGCAATAACGCTCAACTGGCGCAATTACTCGATATTGAAATTGAGGCGGGTTTAGAGCCAATTAACAACAGTGTCGCGATGAAAGGGCGGTTAAAAACGCCGATAACGGGGTGCGAATTTGCTAAAAAAATAGGCCAAGTACTCAATCGCGAGCCACTAACAAGTTTAGTGCGTAATGATAAAATTGAAACCATTGCGCTTTGCACTGGTGGTGGGCAAGGGTATATTGACTTAGCGGCTGAGCAGGGTTTAGATGCTTACTTAACCGGTGAGGCATCAGAGCAAACTATTCACAGTTCACGCGAACAAAATATCGACTTTTTTGCTGCAGGCCACCATGCCACCGAGCGATACGGTATTAAAGCGCTGGGAGAGCTTCTCGCAGAGCAATATGGTTTTGACGTAACATTTATTGATATAGATAACCCTGTGTAAACGCTTGCCGTAAAAGCAATGTCATTAATGTAACCTACTCATCATTTATCCTGAGTAGGTTATTTAAAATCTTCAAAATAACTAACTACTTTATCAAGCCACAGGAAGCTTCTATTCCATTGGTACATAACAGATCTTTCGCTGCAATTATCCCGTTTAAATTAAAATGTTATTTTCTCGCCGCCAGGCAATTCAACATAAAGGTATAAAATGGAAGGCATGTTAGCTTTAATACAGCAATATGGGTTGTTGGTTTATCTGTTACTTTTTGGTTATTGTGCTTTAAAAAGTGGGTGGTTACCCTTATTTGCAGGCTATGCTGCATATACCGGTGCACTTGATGTTGGCTATGTTGCTCTGGCAGCTTTTATGGGCGGATATTTGGGGGATGAATTACGATTTGCTCTCGCAAGAACATATGGCACTACATGGCTTGAAAAGCAAAACCGACTAGGTCGGTTATTTAAAACAGCCTCTGAGCTTGCAAATCGTTATGGCACTGCCTACATTTTTTTATATCGGTATCCAAAAGGGCTTCGTACTATTGGTGCTCTCCCGATTGGGCTCACCTCGATTAGTTGGCGCCGTTTTAGCCTATTAAATGCATGCTCTGCACTGGCTTGGGTCGTTATTTTAGTTGGTGGAGGCTTCACTTTTGGCGCTACCTTTGATTCTTTTGGGGTTGAGAACTTAACAGCCCTCAGTTTATTATTTCTTTGTGTATTCTTGCTCACACTGTATCGTCTTTGGAACCAAGCTGCAGAGGTTAAAACTCGTCAACAATAACAAATGTAGGCTTGTTTATAGCTGATCGTGTTTTTTATTTTTTAATATCCCCCTGTTAATAAACTAATTGCCGCAGTTTTTCAGGGGGATAATATATTTACTTAAATAAAGATTTAATAAATCAAAGAGCTTCAGGATTTATTGTACGACGTATTTTTATCCATGCATCACCTAAAACTTCATGGGCAAATTGAGTTACCACTAATAATGCTTTTGCATTGGGTATGAGTTGCTTGTACCACGAGTAAGCGGCAAAGTTGTGGTAGTCAGTTGCTGCAGGGATTGCTGCTACACCTTGTGCATTGAATAAATTTATTGCTCTGGGCATATGACTTACAGAGGTAACTAAAGCGGTATTATAGTCGACAAGTTTTGAGGCTAAAAATGCAGCTTCTTGCGCTGTGTCCATTGCGTTTGGATTTTGTACAATACGATTTTTATTAATACCCAAGCTAATTGCCGTTTTATACATAAGTGCACTGTTGGTGATTTTTTCATAACCCCCACCCGATACAATTAACTGAGCTTGCGGATATATATTTGCGAGCCTAATGCCTTCCACTAAACGTGTTAATGCACAATTTCCTAGCTGACTGTTAGCGCTGAGTGCCGGGTTAGGGTTTATATCACAGCCAAGCACCACAATTTTGTCTATTTTGGGGTGCTTAAGGAAATTAAAAGCCAATGAAGTAGGTTGATTATGTTTAATCAATAAGTTGGCAACCCAGGGCGTGCTGGCAAGTAATAAGATCGCGAGACTCAAAAAAGATAAGGTAATAACAAGCTTTCGTTGTTTGAGTGCAAAAATAAGTAGTATTAGACTAAGCAAGCCCAGTAATGGTAACGGCATAAGTAAGCCGCCCAGTATTTTTTTAAGTTCAAACATAATGAGTAACACGGTTGAATATATTTACCAGCATGTTACTCATAAGTTTTGGATTTATCGACCGTTATTTAATTTACAGGTGTTTAAAAAATGACGGTAAACAGGATTGTCTTTCATCTCTTTTTTCATCGCTAAATACATAGGACGGGTTAAACCAAGTGCGCCAAGTGGAATTGATTTAATTAGCCCTTGGCTCTCATATGGGGTAACCAGCCAATCGGGTAAGGCCGCAACCCCCATTCCAGCGCTGACTAACTGAAATATAAGTAGGCCCTGATCAACTGTTTTTAGTGTGCCGTCAAAACGTGCATTTTGAATGAAATGCTTAAATATATCTTGGCGCTCACGCGGGATAGGGTAAGAGATAATGGTTTCATTTTTTAAATCAAGCGCAGTTACATAGGCTTTTTTAGCTAAGTCATGATCCGGTGCCACAATAAGCTTAAGTTTAAAGTCAAACAGGTGGGCGTATTCTAGTTTGTCTGGGTCGCGAACATCCGATGTAAGCACTAAGTCCAATTCATCATCGAGTAAATCTGGAATAGCGTCATAGCTAAAACCACGCTCGTAATCAATCTTTATGTCAGGCCAAAAATTATTAAACTCTTTAATAGTAGGCAACAACCAATGAAAACAGGCATGACATTCTACGCTTAGACGCAACTGTGATATTGGCTGATTTAAACTTTCTTTTAATCGGCATTTAGTTGCTTCTAATTTAGGTAATATGTCGTGTGCCAATTCAAGTAACAACATACCTTGAGGTGTAAATCGGACGGGTTGAGTTTTTCGCTCGAACAACTGACAGTCTAATTTATTTTCTAAATCCTTGATTTGATGTGATAAAGCTGACTGAGTTAAAAATAGCTCGCGGGCTGTATTAACTAACGATCCCGTTTCTTTAAGGGTCGCTATAGTTTTTAGGTGTTTAATGTCAATCATCTTTAATAAATCTCATGGGTATGGTGAGTATTGCTTAGATTAACTACATACTACGCCTTTGCAAAAAACGTTTCAACGTCTGGATGGCTATAAAAATTAAATTTGGCGTGTTTTTTACGGTAAACATTAAATTTATTAACTTTGTATAGTCAAATGATGTTTTGTTTTTTGTTTATTGTTGAATTTAGCTCATGTTTAATGGAGGTGTTTGTAAGGCTTGATGATGAACGCCTTATTTTAATATTATCTAATGACTTATACCGAAACTTTACATCGCTGCACTGCATAATTAAGGTTTTAATGGTTAAACAGAAATTAAGAACAGATTAGGGTCGCTTGGTTATACGGTGATTAAGCTGTGCATGTTTAGCGATTATTCACATTTTGAAAAGTGCCGATGAGGTTATTATTAAGACTTCATTAGCTGCTGTTACAAGCCTGATTAAATGCATTGTATAGAGTATAAAAGCGGGTAAGCACAGCCGTCAGTTTAAACCTGAGTATTTGGTTGTAAATTTTACCTGTGCTTAGCTTATTAAAGAGGGGTGTGTATTAGTAAGATAGCCTCTGTTGCTGTAACAGGTTTTGATTTTAAAAAGCCTTGCCCATAATCACATTGGGTTTTTTGTAAAATTGTAAGTTGCTCAGCGGTTTCTATTCCTTCTGCAATAACAATAAGCTCTAACGAAATAGCCAAGGTTAAAATAGCATCTATTAACGGGTTTGCAGTGGTTTTTAAATTATCAATAAAACTTTTATCAATTTTAAGTACATGAATAGGCAGTTGGTGCAAGTAGCCTAAGGCAGAGTAGCCAGTGCCAAAATCGTCTAAGCAAAGTAATACTTTTAATGGCGATAACCCTTGTATAATTTGTGTCGCTAATTCTAAATTTTCAATTAAGCCCGACTCTGTTATTTCCAGGCACAATGAACCTAAAGGCAGTTGGTGTTTTTTATAAATAGCATGAAGCTGTTCTACAAACTCTAAGCTGGCAAAATGCCGAGACGATACATTAACCGTGACACGTAAAAAGCGATGACCTTGCTGTTGCCATAAAGCAATATGTTGCGCTGCGAGGTCAAGTAAATGCAAATCTAAATTAATAATTTGCCCAGTCTTCTCTGCAATCGGAATAAAGTCGTTAGGTGATACAAACCCTTTTTTTGGGTGATGCCAACGTACGAGAGCTTCAAATCCTATAACCTCGCCACTGTTAATAGTAAAGATAGGCTGAAAATACAGTTCAAATTCATTATGCTCAATACCGTGTTGTAAATCGTTTTCAAGATCTGCATGCATTTTTAGCTTATTGCGCATCACATTATTAAAAAATTTAACTTGGCCACGCCCTGATGATTTTGCTTCATACATAGCGGCATCTGATTGTTGTAATAATACAAATGCTTCGTCGTCTACATTGTCACTAAATGCTACGCCAATGCTGGTAGAGGGCTGAAGTAAATGGCCATCAATATTAACGGGTTCCGACAGTGCGGTTTTAATACGAGTCAGGGCATCGTTTACTTGGTCACGATGACTTAGATTTTCCATAAAAATAGCAAATTCATCGCCACCTAAGCGAGAAAAGGTATCTGTATTGCGCACGGTTTGAGTAATAAGCTTACATATAGCAATTAAAAAATGATCGCCTACTTCGTGACCTAACGAATCATTAATACTTTTAAAGCGGTCAAAATCAAGATAGAGCAGGGCATGAAAAGTCCCTTTTTTAGCGCGATTTAGGCGTAAAATCGCATGCTTCATTCTTTCTATGAGTAGAGAACGATTTGCCAAGCCAGTTAGTTCATCGTGCAGCGCTTTGTGCTCAAGTTCTTGGCGGGCTAAATGCCTATCTATAACCATGCTTATTTGTCGACTTACATAGGTTAGCAACGAGCTATCATGCTCATTGTAGTAATGTTGTTCGTCATAACTTTGTACGACAATAACGCCACTCATACGCTCATTAACTTTAAAAGGCACACCTAACCATGAATCCGCTTGTTCACCTACTAACTTAAAATGTCCTTGTGTAATATGTTCAAGGTATTGCTGTTTATTAAGTAGTAATGGTCGTTCATTAATCAGCAAATAATAAGAGGCCGTTTCTTTTAGTTGATCTTTGGATATTATTTTATGGGTATTTGTTTGTACACCGCCTTCAACGGTATAAACAAAGTCGAGTGCGTCTTCTTTTTTGTCGTATAGCGCAATAAAAAAGTTACTCGCTGTCAATAAGCTGTCAATGATTACGTGTAAGGATTGAAAAAAGGTGTCTAAATTTTGTGCTTTGTAGGTTAAGTTAGCTATTTGCAGTAGGCTACTTTCTAATTTTTGTGCATTGTTGAGCTGCATTACAGTATCTTGCAAGCTATTAACCGTATTGACCTGATTTATTTTTGCACTGAGTAAGTGAGCGACTGTGGTTAATATTTCTAAATGTGAACTAGTAAAGTAATTTTTTATTGGGTGCTCACAATCGATAACTCCTAAAACACGATCTTTATATATTAAGGGTACGCATATTTCTGATTGAGCTGGACGCTCATCAGCTATGTAACGGCTGTCTTTATTTACATCGCCAATTATTAATGCTTGCCCTGTGGATGCCGCATAGCCTGTTATGCCTTCGCTAAAGCGAATAATTTTGCGCTCAGATTGGTAGCTAATATGTCCGTTTTTAATACCCATAGAAGCCACTTGATTTAGCAAAGACTGGTTGTCATCTGCTAAGTAAATAACGCAATCGACAAATCCAAGCCGATTAACGACCTGCGTCGTGACATAACTAAAAAGCGCTTCTAACGTATTCAGTTGCAATAAGCTTGATGAAAACTGATTGATTATACTCAATTGGTCTGTTTTAGTTTCGAGCGCTTTAGAGGTATCGATATTGTTCGACATAGGCAGCTATGGAAGGCCTTATAATTATTATTAAAGGTACATACGTTAACCTAATATTAACTTTTCTACAAAATAAAACGTTAAATGATAATTATAAAGTGTAAAGCTTACTTTATATTTAGTATCTAAGGATTATTTTTAATAAGCCCTTTACTCGAAAACACCATATGCCTATGATCAGTTAACTTAAGCATTAGGACTTTACGATGACGAGCAAAATAACAACTTTAACGATTACTAGACCCGATGATTGGCATGTGCATTTACGCGATGGGGATCAGTTAAAAGATACGGTGCGTGATATTAGCCGATATATGGGCCGCGCGATTATTATGCCAAATTTAGTTCCGCCAGCTACGTGTACAGAAACTGCATTGTCGTACCGAGAGCGAATTATGGCTGCTAAACCTCAAGGCCAGTTTGAACCTTTAATGGTGCTTTACCTTACTGATAAAACGACGTCGGATGAAATAAAAAAGGCAAAAGCGACAGGTAAAATTTTTGCAGCTAAACTCTACCCAGCAGGTGCAACAACTAACTCAGATTCTGGCGTAACTTCAGTAAAAAATATTTACCCGGTATTAAAAGCAATGCAAGAAGTTGGCATGCTGTTACTCGTCCATGGTGAGGTTACTGATTCATCTATTGACATATTCGATCGTGAAAAAGTGTTTTTAGACACTATTTTAGGCGACGTTGTTGCAGACTTTCCTGAGCTGAAAATTGTTCTTGAACACATAACCACTAAAGATGCAGTAGAGTTTGTTGAAAATGCCTCGGATAATGTAGCAGCTACAATTACTGCGCATCATTTATTATACAACCGTAATCACATGTTAGCTGGGGGCATTCGCCCACATTATTACTGCCTACCTATACTAAAGCGTAACATTCATCAACAAGCGCTAATGGCTGCAGCTACAAGTGGTAGTAAAAAATTCTTTTTAGGCACGGATTCAGCCCCACATTATAAAGATAAAAAAGAAGCGGCATGTGGTTGTGCTGGTGCTTATACCGCACATGCTGCTATTGAACTTTATGCTGAAGCTTTTGAAGAAGCGGGAGCGCTTGATAAGTTAGAGGGCTTTGCAAGTCACTTCGGCCCAGATTTTTATGGCCTTGAGCGTAATACAGACACTATTACTTTAGAAAAAGCGCCTTGGACAGTGCCGTCTAGCTATTCGCTAGGCGACTCAGAAGTTGTACCAATTAAAGCCGATAGCGTTATTGACTGGCAAGTTAAATAGTTAAAATTTAAACTAAAACCACCTTAAAATTAAGGTGGTTTTTTTATTTTAAGTTACCAAAAAAGCGGTTCGGGTGAGCCATATTTTAAAAATTCATAATCTGCTTATAAAAAACACAAGTTTTATGTTGTTTATCCTTTTAAAAATTAGAAACTTATAAAAAAATTAATAAATCGATGAATCTTCAAAAATAAATCCCAATTAATAGAGCTAAAAAAATATTAATGTGTTAACCTTAATTGGCTTTGAGTTTTTGCGTATTGAATTACGGTATTGTGCTGCGTTTAAGGTTACCGGTTTGGTTATTACTTCTTCCTGTACTATCACCTCCAGTTTTTTGGGCATTGACTCAGGGAGGATATTGCCATAATAATATGGCTGAATTTTAATTATTGACTTACAGGAAAATTTAGTATGTCGGTTACTGGTAAAGTAAAATTTTTCAACGAAGCTAAAGGCTTTGGTTTCATTGAACAAGAAAATGGTCCTGATGTGTTTGTACATTTCAGCGCAATCACTGGTTCTGGTTTTCGCACTCTTAGCGAAGGTCAAGCAGTGACTTTCAGCATCAAGCAAGGTCAAAAAGGCCCAGAAGCTGAGAACGTAGAAGTAGCATAATTTATTATGTGAACCTAAGTTCATCGTGGTGAAGCACTAACCTGTTTCACCATAATTCATATATCTCTAAAACTTTTCTATCCCTTTGTAATTTCCCTCATATATTAATACTATCACCTAGTTTTAAACTTCTACTCATTTGTTTGATTACAAACTCTTATGTTTTAAGTATTTTATTGGCCAATAATTGCACATTAGTTATTTAACCTTATGGCTAATCTAACAGCCTCATACGGATTTAGTTATTGCTGAGGAAATACATATTTAAGGTTGAGATTCGTACTTGGGAAAATACAAAAAAAGGCCTGAGTGTTTATGCTACAAGGGAGAAAAAACACAGGTGTTAATAAAAATGATTTTTTGTAATCGGTTTCCCCTCCTTTGTATTGCTTTTTATTAAATTTGCACGTCATTATTCTTATGCGATGAATAACCCAATAATTACGATTAGCTGTATTTTTGGGCAAAAAAGTCTTAAAAAACCTTCAAAATGAATATTCGGGACAGAAAATTAGCTTATTTTTAATTTTTTTTCAGCAACTATAAAGTTAATTTTAAATGTTATATTTTTGTTTACATTAACAGGGGGGGTTATCGTTATTCTTACTATATCAGGGCTTGCAGAAATTATGATTATCACGTTAGTTATAATAATGTTAATTTTTTTAGTCGGACCCAGTAAATATCTTACAAACAAGCTGATTTATTTATAGGTTATGCTAAACATGAAGTTGACATGACTTAATGCATTTAGCATTATTGGTAAGTTGATATCTATTAAAAGATATCAGGGTTGTCTTCCCCTTAGCGGGTTGATAATTAAATTATAAAAGTAACATTACTTAATTGGTTGGGAACTATGTCTGTTAAAATCAGAAAGAGTCTTGTAGCAACTGCGTTGGTTGGCGCTTTTGCATTTGCAAGCAGCAATGTGATTGCAGATCCTTTGAATGACGTGCAAAAAGCAGGTCAAACAATTCAAAAGGCTGCGGTTAAGTCTCAAACTAAAATTGACAATGTATATGGTCAAACTCAGGAACTAATCGCTGAGTACCGTAGCATCGTTGATGAGACTGAACTTATGAAAGTGTACAACGATCACGTAGCACGTTTGGTCGCAGACCAAAACGCGTCTATCGCATCGTTCGATCGTCAAATCGCGACTATCGACAACACTAAACAAAACGTTGTGCCTTTGATGTATCGCATGATCGATACGCTTGAGCAATTCATCAAAGCGGACGTTCCATTTAATCTAGAAAACCGTCTTGGACGTGTTGAAAGATTACGTGAGATCATGGCATCTGCATCTGTAACAACGTCTGAGAAGTTCCGTCAGGTTCTTGAAGCGTACACTGTTGAAACAGCCTACAGCTCAGCTGTAACTGCTTCTCAAGGTACTTTAGATGTTGATGGTCGTAGCATTAACGTTGATATCGGTCGTTTAGGTCGTATTACTTACGTAGCGCAATCATTCGATCTAAAACACGCTTGGGTGTGGGATAACAACACTAAACAGTGGAAAGAATTAGGTGAAGAATACCTAAAACCTGTTAAAGAAGTGATCCGTATGGCACGTAAGCAAGCGACACTAGAACTTGTTAAACTACCAATTTTTGGCGCGGAGTAATCAATAATGAAGAAACTATTTAAAGGTTTTGCTGTTGCAGCAGTACTGTCTGTTTCTGCCGGTACCGCGCTTAATGCACATGCAAATACTGATGCTTTAGATAAAATTCTTGAGCAAGTAAAGCAAGAGCGTATTTCTGAAGGAAAAATCAATAAGCAACGTGAACAAGAGTTCTTGTCAGATCGTGCTGATAAGCAAGCGTTACTTAACAAAGCGAAAAGCCAACTAGCTGCTGAAAAAGCACGTGGTGATCGTCTTAGCAAAGAATATGCACAAAACGAAAATACTTTAGCGGAAAAAGAGCAAGCTCTTCAAAACGCACAAGGTACGTTAGGTGAAATGTTTGGTGTTGTTCGTCGTGCAGCAGCTGACGCAATTGGTTCAATTGAAGCATCTTTAGTAAGTGCTGAAAAACCAGGTCGTGCAGAAGTACTTCGTTCATTAGCAGCCGCTAAAGAACTTCCAACAGTTCGTGAATTAGAAGAACTTTGGATTTCACTTCAAACAGAAATGACTGAGTCAGCTAAAGTTTCAACGTTTGAAACTGAAGTTGCAGGTCTTGACGGTAACCCGTCAATGAAAAAAGTAACACGTATCGGTAACTTCAACTTAGTTACAGACGACGGCTACTTAATCTACTCACCAGAGACTAAATCTATCCAGCCTCTAGGTAAGCAGCCTGACAGCTATATCCTTAAAGGTATTTCTGATCTAGAAGGTACTTCAGCTGATAATTACGCTGGCGTATACGTGGATCCTACACGTGGTGCAATTTTACGTATCAACACTCAGAAAAAGTCTCTTATGGAGTACTACGAGCAAGGTGCTGAAGTTGGTTACATCATCACAGTACTACTTGCTGTAGGTCTTTTAATCTTCTTAGTACGTTTCGTTGACTTAGCGCTTACTACTTCTAAGATCAAAGGTCAGCTTAAGAACTTGTCTACACCGAATACAAATAACCCACTGGGTCGTATTCTTAAAGTGTACTCTGACAATAAAAACCAAGATGTTGAAAACCTTGAGCTTAAACTTGATGAAGCGATTCTTCGTGAAACGCCACGCATCGAAGCGGGTATCAATATCATCAAGATCCTTGCTGCTATCGCACCATTACTAGGTCTACTAGGTACGGTAATCGGTATGATCCTAACGTTCCAAACAATCACATTGTTCGGTACGGGCGATCCGAAGATCATGGCTGGTAACATCTCTCTAGCACTTGTAACTACAGCGCTAGGTCTAATTGCAGCACTACCACTTATCCTACTTCACTCTATTGTTGCAGGTCGTAGTAAGTCGGTATTACACATCCTTGATGAGCAAAGCGCAGGTATCATCGCGACTCACGCGGAGAAGGAGAAAGCCTAATGCTAGTCCTGATGGAGATATGGGAATCTATCAGGGATTTTGTTGGCACAGGCGGCCAGGTTTTATACGTGGTCGCGATAGCACTCTTTCTTATGTGGGTTTTAATGATTGAGCGCTATTGGTTCCTACTTGCTGAGTTTCCTCGTTTAACGAAGGAAATTGTAGCCAAGTGGGATGCCCGCCAAGACACTACGTCTTGGTACGCACACAGAATCCGTGAAGCATGGATTTCTGAAGCGTCTGAAAAATTAGATCAGCGTATGTTGTTGATTAAAACATTAGTAGCTGTATGTCCTTTAATAGGCTTACTTGGTACTGTTACGGGTATGATCGCGGTTTTTGAAACCATGGCAACCCAAGGTACAGGTAATGCACGTTTAATGGCATCAGGCATATCAATGGCAACAATCCCAACAATGGCTGGAATGGTTGCGGCACTATCTGGGGTATTCTTTAGCTCACGCCTTGAGGCAAGAGCGAGAATGGTGAAAGCCAAACTTGTAGATAGTATGCCTCATCACTAGAGAGAGAATTAAATATGGCACGTAAACAACGTTTTCGTGAAGAAGAAGAAGCAGCGGTAGATATGACGCCAATGCTTGACATCGTATTTATCATGCTTATTTTCTTTATCGTAACTACATCGTTCGTTAAAGAGGCTGGTATCGAGGTCAATAAACCAAAAGCTGCCCAAGCTACGAAGCAAAAAAATGCTAACATTTTTATTGCTATTCGCAGCGACGGTGCAATCTGGATTGATAAACAGCAAGTTGATGTTGAACGTGTTTCAGCAAAAATTGAAAGTTTATTAGCAGAACAACCTACTGATGTTGTAATTTTGCAAGCTGATAAAGAAGCAAAACACGGCACAGTGGTTAAAGTGATGGACCAGATTAAAGCGACAGGTGATAACCTGAGAATTTCAATAGCTGGAGATCAGTAATGATTCGTTTTCTGTTTTCACTGATTGCAGGTGGGGCAGTTACTTTCGGCTTGTTCTACTTCATGGCATACCTCATCTCTGGTGGGGCTGACCGTAATACGGAACAAAAAGAGCAGATCATAGTCGAAATTATGACGAATCCGCCTGAATCTAAGGTGCAGGAGAGGAAGCGTGTACCGCCTCCGCCTCCGCCACCGCCAAAGCAGCCGCCTAAACCGCAGCCGCCACAGCCGGAAAACAGCAACCCAAATACGAGCTTGTCGTTTAATATGCCAAGCATCGATGTGGGAAGCACGGCCGGTGGACTGAGTGGTCCAGGTGCATTTGGACGAGATGGTGATGCGACACCGATCGTTCGTATTGAACCAAAATATCCAACACAAGCAGCACGTGATGGTAAAGAAGGTTGGGTTCAACTTTCATTCACAATTGATGAGTTAGGTGGCGTGATTGACGTTGATGTAATTGACGCAGATCCAAAACGTATCTTTGACCGTGAAGCTAAACGTGCATTGCGCAAGTGGAAATACCGTCCTAAGATCATTGACGGGAAACCACAAAAGCAAGTTGGTTTACAAGTTCAACTAGACTTTAAACTTAACCAAGGCAACTAAGGAGGCGAGTAATGAGAAATTTTTCTAAAGTAACTGCACTTGCAATTCTTATGTCTGTGTCAGGTGTAGCATTGACTGCACCTGTTTTAGCAGCGCCAGATTACGCGAAAATTGAAGAGCGTAAGAAAGCAAAGACTAAAATCATGGGCGAACGTACTGGTAAGAAAGTAATTAAAGCGTTTGATTTGTATAATGAAGATGATGTTGATGGTGCGATTGCTTTATTGAAAGAGTTAGATCCGTCTAATGATTTTGACAAAGCGACTGTTAATCGTTACTTAGGCAGCATGTATGCTCAAAAAGAGCAGTACAAGGTTGCTATTAAGTATATGAAAGCAGCGATTGCACCAGATGTATTAAACTTTGCTGATCAGGCTCAGGGTTTAAAAACCTTAGGCGATATGTATGCGGGTACTGAACAATACAGTGCTGCCAAGCAAGCATATTCTGATTGGATGGACTTCACAGGCGAAGAAGACCCAAAAGTTTACACTCGTATTGCGCAAGCAAGTTATGAGCTTAAACAGTTTAATGAGGTTCTTGAGCCGGCAAACAAAGCAATTAAGTTAGCTGAAGAGCCTAATAAAGCTCCTTATCAACTTAAATTAGCTGCCTATTTTGAGCAAAAGCAATATCAAAATATGGTTAAAGTTGCTGAAGAAATCGTTCGCGTATGGCCTGAAGACAAAAAGTCTTGGGTAGGCTTAGGTAAGTATTATTTACAAACCGAAGACTACCAGAAAGGGCTAGCAACTATGGAAGTTGCTTACAAGAACGGTTACTTTGAAAACGAAGTTGAATACAAAGTTTTAGCTAACTTTTATTCTTTAAACGAAATTCCTTATAAAGCAGCTGTAACGCTTGAAAAGGCCGTTAAAGAAGAAAAAGTTAAACGCACTAAGCAAAATATGAGTGCAATTGCTAGTAACTACCATCGTTCGAAAGATATAGAGAAAGCTGCTAAGTACTACGAAGAAGCTGCTAAATTTGATAATGACGCTGAGCTTTACCGCAAAGCAGGTTCATTACTTCTACAATCTGAAAAATTCAGTGCTGCTGTTGTTCGTTTGAACAAAGCATTAGAGCTTGGCTCTGACAAAAAAGGTACTATTTATTCAGATTTAGCTGAAGCGTTTTACTACCAAGGCAAGTATAAGCAAGCATATGCTGCTATTACTAAAGCTATGGACGACCCAAGCACACGTAGGTTTGCAAAAGGTTGGGCTACATACATTAAAGATAAAGCCGCTCGCAACGGTGTTAAAATTTAATATTTAATGTACTCTAGTATTTTTAAAAAGCCCCATAGGGGCTTTTTTTATTGGAATTAACATGAACAAAACGCCTATTATTTCATTGCTCTTTTGTTTGCTTTTAGCATCCTGCTCTAAGCCAGCTGACTTATTTTCATCTTATGAAGAGGCACAAACCGCGTTAATATCACTTAATACGGCTTTAAGTGCACAAAAAAACTCACATGTTACAGGACTCAGTAATGAGCAACTGCCTTTTACTGATGCATATTTAGCGCGTCGTCACGCTATTTACCAGCAGCTAATGCAAATGAAGTTAACTGTTGCGCAAACTAATCAGGTAAATTATTTGGTGATTGCTGAGCGGTTTCCAGAGCGATATTTTGCATGGCCTGCACACACTGATGTGTTATCAAACATGCTTTCGATAGTTAAAAATGATGCTCAGTATAAAAGCATTGAGTACTGGCTGATATTTGTTCAAACACAGCTTAAAGCCGCTGAGCAAAGTAACTTAAAGCTTAATAAAATAGAGCACAGTTATTTAAAATATTATGTGCAGCAAGCAATTAATAGTACTAACACACCTATTGAGCTTAATGAGTCTCTGAGTGTATTAAATAATTACTTAACGCAGTATAAGCCAAGAGGCAGTATTGGATTGTCTGGTCTTGCTAATGGCAGCCAATGGTATCAGAGCAAACTAAATTATTTTGCAAATGATGTGCTTTCACCGCTTGAGTGGCTAAGCCTTATAGATAGTAAGTTTAAAACAATGCAAAGCTCAACCGAGCAAATAACGGTGGGTATCTCTGATGTATCGCAGCTTAGCGAAACATTTTTAAAAGAGACGCAACTATTAGGTTTAGACTGGTCAACGGGTTATATGCTTTTACCTCAACGTGCTAACAATAAGCAATTAACGGCTGCGGATAAGCGACTCTATTTAACGATGATGGAAACTGATCTTGGGGTGCATTATCATGCGTGGACATTATCGCAAGCGCGTTTAAATTTACTAAAACGTTTAAATATTAGTGAAGAAGATGCGAGCATATTAGTTGAGGATATTATTTTTTATCCAGGGCAATCATTTAGTTTTGCACCGCAATTACTCAATTAAACTAAAGTGCGCTGTTACTTAGCGCACTTATCACACCGCTGTGCAGCAGGGTCTCTTTCTAAGCGCTGCTCTGATATTTTCTCTTCACAGTCACAGCAGTAGCCATATTGACCAATATCCATTTGGCTAATTGCTGCTTCAAGCTTGTTCATTCGTTCAATTAACGGATTATACTCATTACCTAATTGTTGAGCTGCTAAATCGAGCCACTCTTCATTGGATGTATGGGTTAGGATGCAGAACAGATTTTGATGTGTAGGGTGAGTTGATTGTGACAACAAACCTAATATCGTTGCTTTAACACTTTCTATTTCATCGTTTAGTCGTTGCTGATGATGCATTAGCAGTATAACCCTTAAGTTAATTTGTAGTGATACTGCTATTATCTATTTAGATTTACTTAGGTGTTATGATTTGCATCAAATTGTGGCGCTTTCGCATATTTCTTTAATACTTCGGCTACTTCATCCTTGGCTTTTAAACGACGAATTTCATCAAATAATAGTCCTGCTTGTGGATATTGGCGTTTTAAATAACCAAGCCACTGCTTTGTCCGAGATGCAAAGTATTTAGTATCTTTACTGGCTGTTTGGTGCATAGATGAATGAATAATATGGTGTAAAATATTTTCCCATGTCAGTTCGCTGTAGCTTTCGTTATTAACTTGCGCTTTAATTTTTCTAGCCAAATCTGGATGTGAAAGGGCGCCACGACCAATCATCAAATCACGACAACCACTGCGTGTTTGGCATAAAAGTGCATCTTCCACTTGCCAAATTTCTCCATTGGCAACCACAGCAATTTGTTTATCTTTGACTAAAGGAGGGATTTTTTCCCAATAGGCGGGTGGATTGTAACCATCGCGTTTAGTTCGTGCATGTATAGCAATACTGGTAGCGCCGGCGCTAACAACGGCATCGACGATTTCTTGGCTATTACTATCATCATCAAAACCTAAACGTATTTTAGCACTGACGTCATGTTTACTATCAACAGCATCCCTTACTGTTTTTATAATCGAGTACATATGTTCTGGATCTTTGAGTAATACAGCACCGCCTTTATTTTTATTGACGGTTTTTGCTGGGCAACCAAAGTTTAAATCAACGCCATGAGAGCCTAAGCCAATTGCTTTTACCGCATTTTCAGCTAAAACGTCGGCTACTTGGCCTAATAACTGAATACGTACTGGAGTACCACTACGAGTGAGCCCCGCATTTTTGAGTTCAGGGCAATAACGATGGAATACTTTATCTGGTAAACAAGTATCTACAACACGGATAAATTCTGTCACACAGAGATCGAAGCCGCCTATGTCGGTGAGTAGTTGGCGCATTTTAAAGTCAACAACACCTTCCATGGGTGCTAAAATAAGTTTCATAGTGTGATTAATGTATTACTAAAAAAGAGCGTCAGTTTACCTGTAAATGATAAATTGATAAAACGCTTATTAGGGTTCATAGTTAGTTAAATAACTTATTTGCAAAAAAAACAGATAATTTGAAAGTTTTTAGTTTTATGCAGGTCTACTTGTATAATGATGTTCAACAAGTTTAAAAGGTAATTAAAAATGAATACAATAAAGAAAAACTCAATTGCATTAACATTAGGCGCAGTGGTTGTTGGCAGTGCAAGTATGGCGAGTACTGATGTACAAGCTAACCCATTTGAGTTTCAACAAATGGTAGCTGGTTATCAGTTAGACGCTGGTGAAGGCAAATGCGGCGAAGGCAAATGTGGCGGTGACGCTAAAGCTAAAAAAGAAGGCAAGTGCGGCGAAGGCAAATGTGGCGGCGACGCTAAGGCTAAAAAAGAAGGTAAGTGCGGCGAAGGCAAATGTGGCGGCGACGCAAAGGCTAAAAAAGAAGGCAAATGCGGCGAAGGCAAATGTGGCGGCGATGCTAAGAAAGAAAGTAAAGCTGGCGAAGGTAAATGCGGTGCACAAGGCAAAGCTCAAAAAGAAGGTAAGTGCGGTGAGGGTAAATGCGGCGCACAAGGTAAAGCCAAAAAAGTAGGCAAAGCCGAAGAAGGTAAATGTGGCGGTGACGCTAAAGCAAAAAAAGAAGGTAAGTGTGGCGAAGGTAAATGTGGTGGTAACCACTAAATTTTTCTTTTTTTGATACAAGTGAGAGGGCCATTAGGCCCTTTTTATTTAATATGAGGTTTTATTATGGCTCACATTCAAACGCCTAACTTTGGCATGGTCGGTTTAGGTTTGCGAAGAGAAATGCTAGATGAGCTTGAAAATGCAATACCAAAACAAATTGAGTTTATGGAAGTAGCTCCAGAGAACTGGTTAAAGCTAGGCGGGCGCTTTGAAAAGCAATTTAAACAATTAACTAATAATAATCACTTTGTTTGCCACGGTTTATCACTTTCTATTGGCTCACCGGAGCCGCTCGATATTGAATTTATAAAGTCGTTAAAAAACTTCTTTGATAACCACGATATTAAAGTTTATAGCGAACACTTGAGCTATTGCTCAGGTAAAGGCCATATGTATGACTTAATGCCGATCCCTTTTACTGAAGAAGCGATTAAACATGTCGTTTCTCGGGTTAAACAGGTACAAGATATATTAGAGCGACCACTTGTGCTCGAAAATGTGTCTTATTATGGTGCCCCTGGGCAGCAACTATCGGAGCTTGAATTTACCAATGCTATTTTAGAAGACGCTAATTGCCAGCTGTTGTTAGACGTTAATAATATTTATGTGAACTCGATTAATCATGGCTATGATGCACAAGCGTTTTTAAGTGGGCTACCAACTAATAAAATTGCCTATTGCCATGTTGCAGGTCACTACAATGAAGCTGATGACCTAATTATCGATACTCACGGCGCAGATGTTATAGATCCTGTTTGGCAATTGCTCGATAGCGCATATCAAGCACATGGTGTTTTTCCTACGCTGCTAGAGCGAGATTTTAATATTCCACCTATTAACGTGTTAATTAAAGAGCTGGATATAATCCATCAATTACAAGCAAAGCACCTTAAGTTGTTATCAACAGCACAAAGCGCTTAGCCGTTAGTATTTAACAAATACTTGCTATTTCAGGGTTTCAAAAGAGTCGTTATCATGAGTTTTATTGATGTACAAAATGAATTTATGGCCCATATTCGAGAGCCTAATATGCAGCCGTGTCCAACCGATATTGAAGACAGGCGAATGGCCATTTATCGGGATCTGTTTTTTAATAATATTAATGGCTTTGTTTCATCGGCATTTCCAGTTTTAAAAACACTCTATAGTGAGCAACAGTGGCTATTGCTGGTTCGTCAATTTTTTAGTGAACATGATTGCCAGTCTCCTTACTTTTTAGATATTGCTGAAGAATTTATTACCTATTTAGTGACAAGCTATGTACCTAAAGAGTCTGATCCGGTATTTATGCTGGCGCTAGCTCATTATGAATGGATTGAACTTGATGTGTCTGTAATGAAGGCTGACCCCCTTGAGTCCACTTTAAGCGCTAATAAGCTTACCCATTCTCCTTTGTATTTATCTAAAACAGCGCGTAACTTAAGCTACGACTATCCAGTTCAAAATATTAGTGAAGAATTTCAACCTCAACAACCTTCAGAGCAGCCGTATTTCTTTGTTGTTTATCGCGATGAGGATGATGAAGTGCAATTTTTGGCAACCAATGCCATGACCGCCATGCTACTGTCTATTATTGAAAATGAAGTGGGGAGTACGTTTGAGCAGGTTTGCCAACAGGTTAGTGAAAATGCACCACAATTTAATCTAGAGCAAATAACACAAGGGGCACTGAGTACCTTAACAGCTATGGCACAGCGGCAAATTATAGTGACAAAAAATCAAGGCTAAGCTCTTTATTGATTATTTCACATCGTCTATTATAGCGCCTTTATTTGTTGTGCTTAATAAAAGGTTGTACCCATGTCAGAAGATAAAGACTTTAAAGACCCGTTCAATGCGGCTTACTTTTTTGTATTCTTAGCCGTATTTGCTGGAATAGGGTGTTTAAATGCCATTTTAGGTTGGATCACCAGCTTAACCTAATCAGGGTTTTATTTTTAAGGCTGTTGCTTGTCATCAGCCTTACATTTTTTATCACTTCTCTCTCCCCATATTTATAGTTATCGCAAACTCGCAATTTAAGACCACTTAAGGTTATAATCACCTGCTTTGTAATATAAATCATTGAGCAGTTAAAATTATGACTCAAGTAACACCAGCAATTATCAAAAACAGCATTACTACAATTGCTGATTATCCTAAAGCGGGCATTATGTTTCGCGATGTAACAACCTTAATGGCAAACCCTGAAGCGTTTAAAGCAACCATAGATGCATTTATTGACGCTTATAAAGATCAAGGTTTTACTAAAATTATTGGCACTGAATCACGTGGCTTTATTTTTGGTGCACCGTTATCTTATGCCTTGGGTATCCCTTTTATCCCTGTTCGTAAACCCGGTAAATTACCGCGCGAAGTTATTCGCCAAGATTACCAACTCGAGTATGGCGAAGATACACTAGAGCTTCATACTGATGCGATTGTAGCCGGTGATAAAGTATTGCTAGTTGACGACTTGTTGGCGACCGGTGGTACAATTGAAGCAACAGCCAAGTTGGTTGCAAAATTAGGCGGAAACGCCACAGATGCTGCCTTTGTTGTATCACTTCCAGAGCTTGGTGGTGAGCAACGCATTGAAAAAATGGGCATCAATATTTTAAAATTGGTTGAATTCGAAGGCGAATAATCGATGAGTTATCAGGTTCTAGCGAGAAAATGGCGTCCTCAAACCTTTCATGAATTGGTTGGGCAGTCTCATGTAAAACAGGCGTTGGTAAATGCCCTGACTCAAAATAGACTGCATCACGCTTATTTATTCACTGGAACCCGTGGTGTTGGTAAAACCACCATTGCCCGTATTTTTGCCAAAAGCTTAAATTGTGATGAAGGTATATCTGCCACACCATGTGGTCAATGTAGTAGCTGTGTTGACATAGAAGCAGGGCGCTACATTGATTTACTCGAAATAGATGCGGCTTCACGCACTAAGGTTGAGGATACGCGCGAGATCCTTGATAACGTTCAATATGCGCCAACGCGTGGACGTTACAAAGTATATCTAATCGATGAAGTACACATGTTGTCAAAGCATAGCTTTAATGCGTTATTAAAAACGCTTGAAGAGCCGCCTGAGCATGTGAAGTTTTTGCTCGCAACCACCGATCCTCAAAAATTACCAGTGACTATTTTATCTCGCTGTTTACAGTTTAATCTGAATGCATTGTCGCAAGCTGAGATTAAGCAACAGCTTGAGCATGTGCTTACCCATGAGCAGCTTAATTTTGATAATGATGCGCTAAGTATTATTGCCAAAGCGGCCGATGGTAGTATGCGAGATGCATTAAGTCTGACCGATCAGGCTATTGCTCAAACAAATGGTGATATTAAAAATCAAGCGGTACAAGACATGCTTGGTTTAATGGACACGCATTACAGTCAGAGCTTACTTGCGGCACTATTAGCGCAAGATGGCACAGCCCTGATGAATGAAGTGGCTCAAGTCGCTAGCCGAAATCCAAATTATATTGCGCTGCTTGACGACTTAATTGCGCTAACGCATGTGATTCAATTGAGTCAATTAGTCCCTGAAGCGGCGGCGCTTGATAGCAATAACGCTGATTACATTGAGCATGTTGCAGCGCATACCCATGCTCAACAAATTCAAGTGTATTACCAGCTATTACTTAACGGCAAAAAAGATTTACAATGGGCACCTGAGCCTCGTTTAGGCTTCGAAATGATTATGCTCAGATTGCTAGCATTTGAACCTGCGCAGCTCCAAACCATTCAACCTGAACCTAGCTCACAAGCTGCGCCAGAGCAAAATAGCGCAGGGCGTGCTAATGCACTGCGTGATATTTTAAATAAAAATAAGCCAGCGCAGAGTAATACACCTCAAACTCAGCCATTAGCAACTAATACGCAGCCAAAAAAAGCCGCTGAGCCTGAGGTTTTACAGCCTGATAATAGCCAAACACAGAATGAGCAAAGTTCGGTACAAAGTCAGCCTCAAATTGTCGATACCCCTGTAATAAGTGATGAACAAGCGCAGCGTCAAAGTGAAGATGATGCCTATATGCAGCACAGTGATGTAGAACAAACTATTGCCGCACAATACGATGATGTAATGAGTAGCGCGGTTGATCAAGGGTTTAACCCTGAGTTAGCAAATGTCGCTAGTAACGCAGATCACTCTGCGTCATCAATGGGTGAGCAAGAAGCGCGAGCACAGTCAGCAATAGCGCGTATTTTACGCGATAGAAACATTTCGGGTGCCGGTAAGCTTTCAAGTGCCGCTATTGAGAAGCCAACTGAAGAAAAACCATCACCGATAAAACCTGAATTTAGCCGACCTGCCAGAAATGAAGCACAAACTGTATCGCAGCAGCCACCCCCATGGGATAGTGAGGTGAGCGATGACCTACAAAAAAAGCCTCAGCTCCCAGCACAGGGGAGCCAAGCTCAGGTAGTAAACAAACCAGCGAGCAACGTTGACTTTAAAGCCAAGCATCAAACGATTACTGAAAATTTAGCACCCGAGCTATTAGAGCAAATTAACCCGCAAAAACCAGCACCTGTTGTTGAACAAGAGCCTAGTATTCCGGTACCTGATGATTTTCAAAGCCCAATTAGTGAAATTAGATTTGCCCATCAACAAGATGAATGGGCCTATTTAATAAAGCGTATGGGACTTGGCGGACGCATGCGCCAGTTTGCATTGCATTCAATTTTTACCAAACAAGACAATCATTTTCATATTGAAGTGGATGAATCGCAAAAGCATTTAGATACGCCAATGTTACGTCAAAAGTTAAATGTGGCGTTATCTACTATTTATGGACACAACGTTGAGCTTAATATTGATTTTGCTAGCGGGGTGATTGACTCACCTTATTTGATTCAACAAAAAATTGATGCCGGTCGTCACCAGCAAGCGATTGATGTGATCACCAGCGATGAAAATATAGTACAATTCCAACAGCTATTTAGCGCTGAAATTGACGAAAACAGTATTCAGGCATTGTAATTAACGACCAGTGCCCTTATTTATACTCCAGTTAATGTATTAAAAGAAAGAGAGACGATTATGTTTAAAGGTGGAATGGGTAACATGATGAAGCAAGCGCAGCAAATGCAAGAGCGCATGCAAAAAGCCCAAGAAGAAATCGCAACGATGGAAGTGGTTGGTGAAGCCGGTGCTGGTTTAGTAAAAGTAACCATGCTTGGTAACCACAATGTTCGTCGTGTTGAGCTTGATGAAAGCTTAATGGAAGACGACAAAGACATGATTGAAGATTTACTAGCAGCAGCGTGTAATGATGCTGTTCGCCGTGTTGCTGAAGAAACTCAAGAGCGCATGGGCAAAGTAACAGGTGGTATGCAATTACCACCTGGTATGAAAATGCCGTTCTAAGCAACTATGCAACTTTCAGATAGTTTAACATCGCTGATAGAGGCACTTCGTTGTCAGCCAGGTATTGGCCCGAAATCTGCTCAGCGTATTGCATTTCATTTATTAGAGCGCGACCGTAAAGGCGGCGCTCAGCTTGGTAATGCGCTAACAAAAGCGATGACGGCTGTAGGGCATTGTCAGTCGTGCCGTACGTTTACCGAGCAAGCGCAATGTGATATTTGCTTAAGCACTAAGCGCCAAGACAGTGGCATTTTATGTGTGGTTGAGTCGCCTACAGATGTGTTAGCGATTGAACAAACAGGCCAATACAAAGGACTCTACTTTGTATTAATGGGGCATTTGTCACCGATTGATGGCATAGGCCCTAAAGAAATTGGCCTGGACGTGCTTGAACAAAAACTTGCGCACGGCGGTATTAATGAAGTTATATTAGCCACTAACCCAACGGTTGAAGGTGAAACAACGGCTCATTATATTGCCCAGCTTTGTCATAAATACAAAGTGGGTGCATCGCGAATAGCTCATGGTATTCCTGTGGGTGGCGAGCTTGATTTAGTCGATGGCACAACCTTAATGCATGCATTTAGTGGCCGGCGCTTAGTCAGCCATGAATAGTTTATTTTAAGCTTAACTATTTGAACTTACTTTAAAAGCCTACATACATGTTGTAGGCTTTTTTATTGGCTTTGATTGCAATATAAATAAAACTTAAGGATGGTATGGCTGCAATAACCCAAAGTGCTAATGTGATTGTTGATGACTTTATCGCACCTGTTTGCCATGAACACATAAAAATTATTTATCAAGATGATGATATTTTGTTGATCAATAAACCTAGCGGTTTGTTAAGTTTGTCGGGTAAAAACCCTCTTAACTGGGATTCGGTTCACTATAGGCTTGTCAATGGTCAGCAAGGCGTTACCGCAGCGTTTCCTAAAGCGATATTACCTCATCGTTTAGATTTGGGCACCTCAGGAGTAATGGTGGTGGCACTTAACGAGCAAGCAGTTAAAGCACTGAATCAGCAATTTCAATCCAGAAATGTTAAAAAATATTACCGTGCAATGCTCGCGGGTCTGGTTTCTGAGCCTCAGGGAGAAATTACTGCGCCAATAGCAAAAGATAAAATGTTATTTCCGAAAGTAAAAATTTGCCACCAGAGCGGCAAACCCGCGCAGACTCAATTTAAAGTGGTTAAACGTTTTTACAAAGAGCAAAAAACCTTGGTCGATTTTACTCCTATAACTGGACGCACTCATCAACTTAGGATACATAGCCTAACGTTTGGCCACCCCATACTCGGCTGTGATTTATATAAAAATGATTGCAGTGAGCAAAGAGCTCAACGGTTATTATTGCATGCCAGCGACTTATTTTTTGTGCATCCACGCACTGATAAGCCAATGCACGGGCATGCCGCAACGCCTTTTTAGTTGATTAAGCCCTTTAAAGTGTCTTTGAATGAGGTTTTTTATTTTTTTTACTTGAACTTCTCACGGCTCACCCCATATTAAGTGCATAACGCAGACACTTTGCAAATTGGAGATACATAAATGACTGCAGCACAAAAAGAAACATTAGGCTTTCAAACAGAAGTAAAACAACTATTAAACTTAATGATTCACTCGCTTTATTCAAATAAAGAAATCTTTTTACGCGAGCTTGTATCAAATGCATCTGACGCAGCCGATAAACTGCGCTTTTTAGCTCTTTCAAACGGTGACCTTTATCAAGGTGATGCGGATTTACGCGTACGTATAAGCGCCGATAAAGACGCTAACACAGTAACCATTTCTGATAATGGTATTGGTATGACGCGTGATGAAGTGATCAGCTCATTAGGCACCATTGCTAAGTCGGGTACGGCTGAATTTTTCAAAAACTTAACAGGCGATCAAAGTAAAGATTCACAGCTTATTGGCCAGTTTGGTGTTGGTTTTTACTCAGCATTTATTGTTGCTGATGAAGTGACTGTTCGTACTCGTAAAGCAGGAGAGACTACAGCGGTTAAATGGCAGTCAAAAGGTGAAGGCGAGTACACGCTACAAGAAATCGAAAAAGAAGGCCGTGGTACAGACATTATTTTACATCTTCGTGAAGAAGAAAATGAATATGCAGATGAGTGGCGTCTTCGCAGTATCGTCACTAAATACTCTGATCATATTTCTACACCAGTACAAATGTACAAGGCAGAAGTACCTGAGTCTGAAGGTGAAGATGGTGAAAAAATCCCAGCTGTTCCAGGTGAGTGGGAAAGCATTAACCGTGCAACTGCATTGTGGACACGTGACAAATCAGAAATCTCTGAGGACGAATACAAAGAGTTTTATAAGCATGTAAGCCACGACTGGGAAGATCCGCTTAGCTGGGGACATAATAAAGTTGAAGGTAAAACTGAATACACCAGTTTGTTATACATTCCAAAAAAAGCACCTTTTGATTTATGGAATCGTGAGCGCCAAAGTGGTTTAAAACTTTATGTTCAACGCGTGTTTATTATGGATGACGCTGAACAGTTTATGCCAAGCTACTTACGTTTTGTTAAAGGCTTATTAGACTCAAACGATTTACCACTAAACGTATCGCGTGAAATTTTACAAGACAACAAAGTTACCCAAGCTATTCGTAAGGGGTGTACGTCGCGTATTATTAAAATGCTTGAGCGTATGGCTAAAAACAAAGCCGATGATTACCAAACATTTTGGAATGAATTTGGTCAGGTAATGAAAGAAGGGCCTGCAGAAGATGCGGCCAACAAAGAAAGCATTGCTAAATTATTACGCTTTTCATCAACGCATACCGACTCAGAAACTCAAGATGTTTCACTTGAGCAATACATTGAGCGCATGAAGGACAGCCAAGATAAAATTTACTATGTGGTTGCTGACTCATTCATTGCTGCTAAAAATTCACCACACTTAGAAATCTTCCGTAAAAAAGGCATTGAAGTATTATTGCTAAGCGATCGTGTAGATGAGTGGATGATGAGCCATTTAACGGAATTTGGCGAAAAGCAATTTCAGTCAATTACCCGCGGTGATCTAGATTTAGGCAAGCTAGATGACGAAGAAACTAAAAAAGCACAAGAAGAGTCTGAAAAAGAAGTTGCAGGCTTGGTTGAGCGTATCAAAACTGCATTAGGAGATGATGTTAAAGATGTACGCTTTACTCACCGCTTAACCGACTCACCAGCGTGTGTAGTGAGTGATGACAATGACATGAGTTCGCAAATGCAAAAGTTAATGGAGTCAGTAGGCCAAGCTGTTCCAGAAGCTAAGCCTGTGTTTGAATTAAACCCAGAGCATCAACTGGTTAAGCATTTAAATGGTGAGCAAGACGAAGATAAGTTTGCACAGTGGTCACATGTACTACTAGACCAAGCCTTGCTTGCAGAGCGCGGTACGCTTAAAGATCCAACTGGATTTGTAACTCGCTTAAATAAACTTATGCTTGATTTAAGCAAATAAGTATTAAAAATCAATGATTGAGTAAAAAGGGAACGTCTGTTCCCTTTTTTATGCGCTGCTGTATAGACAATTAGTATAAGTTACTTGAGTATCTGCAGCGCTTATGGAAGAATTCAGACTTTAAAATAAACTCTCATATTAGGGGACAATGATATGCGCATTATTCTTTTGGGCGCGCCGGGTGCAGGTAAAGGTACTCAAGCTCAGTTTTTAATGGATAGATACGGTATTCCACAAATTTCTACCGGTGATATGCTACGAGCTGCAATTAAAGAAGGCACACCACTTGGCCTAGAAGCAAAAAAAGTAATGGACGCAGGTCAGCTTATTTCTGACGATATTATTATTGGCCTTGTTAAAGAGCGTATTGCAAAACCAGATTGTGAGAAAGGCTTCTTACTAGATGGTTTCCCACGTACAATCCCACAAGCTGATGCTATGAAAGAAAATGGCGTTGTGGTTGATCACGTTATTGAATTTGATGTTGCTGATGAAGTTATTGTTGAGCGTATGGGCGGACGTCGTGTTCATCCAGGTTCTGGTCGTGTTTACCATGTTGTTTACAATCCACCAAAAGAGGAAGGTAAAGACAACGAAACAGGTGAAGAACTTATTATTCGTGCAGATGATACCGAAGAGACAGTTCGTAAACGCTTAGGTATTTACCATGAGCAAACAATGCCATTGGTTGACTACTACCAAGCAGAAGCGAAAGCGGGTAACACGCAGTACCATAAACTAGACGGTACACAAGCGGTTGAAGCAGTAAGCAAGCAACTAGCTGAGCTTTTAGGTTAATTTTTATCTAAAATTAAAAACATAATTAAAAAAACCGCTTCATAGCGGTTTTTTTATTATTTGAAATTCGACCCTTAGAGCGTTTTAAGCTTTTCAATAACGCTATCGTATTCAGGCTCAGTTGATAAACTACTAACTAATTGCTTATAAATAACTTTATGGCTTTTATCTAAAATAAACACCGCGCGGGTAAGTAAGCCCATATCTTTAATTATTAAGCCATACTTTTGGCCAAAATCACGCCATACAGAATCAGAAAGCGTCGTCACTTTATCGATATTTTCGGCCTTACAAAAACGCTTTTGCGCAAACGGTAAATCGGCACTAATGGTGAGCATGGCTACACCAGGAAATTGCTGGGCGACTTTTTCATTAAAGTGCTTAGTTTGTAAGCTACAAATACCGGTATCTAAGCTTGGAACAACACTAATTAATACTGCTTGACCTTTATAATCTTCTAACGTAACTGCAGTAAAACTGTCATTAACTACTTTAAAATTAGGGGCATCTTCACCTACGATAAGGCCTTTACCTAATAATGTCACTGGTTTACCTTGTGCGGTTACTTTTCCTGCATCGAGTGTGTTTTCTGGTAAGTCTGCGGCAAAACTGGCACAGCAAAATAGGCTTAATGCAAAAGCTAATGTACGACGCATGGAATTTTTTCCTTTTAAATTAACGTAATAGTTGTGAGTGTATTATAATGTAGATAAGTAACCAAGCAGAATAATCCATAGCTTTATTTTGCCTAAAATTGTAAATAAGCAATACATTGATTACTATATATAAGAAATAGGTATTGTTTTATGTATCTGTGGCTTGTTTTATACGCTTAAAATTACACCCCGTTTTAAAATAGTGAGATTGTATGTCAACATCGGTTTTAATATGTGATGATTCAAAATTAGCACGACGTCAGTTGGCTCGCTCCTTACCCGATGATTGGGATATTAAAGTTGAATTTGCATATGATGGTGTCGACTGCATAAAACAGCTCACTAAATCTCCCCCTGAAATTCTTTTCCTTGACTTAAATATGCCAGAAATGGATGGTTATGAAGTATTAACGGCCATGAAAGATCAGGGACTCAATGTATTAACTGTAGTGGTATCTGGCGACATTCAACCGAGTGCGCATCAACGTGTACTTGAACTTGGCGCCATAGATTTTATTCAAAAGCCATGTTCCTCCGAAAAGCTCGCCGCCATCATTGAACACCATGGTATTAAAGATAAAGCGTTACGAGAGCGGCTCTCCAATGCGCTTGGTGAGCAAGTTGACCCTGATGTACGTGACGTCTACCAAGAACTCACTAATGTTGCTATGGGGCAAGCGGGAGACCTACTTGCAAGACTGCTCAATGTGTTCGTTAAATTACCTATACCTAATGTAAATGTTTTAGAAGTTAGCGAACTCGATATGGCGTTGCGTTCAGTTGACAACAGCAGCACTACATCGGGCATCTGCCAAGGTTTTATTGGGGGCGGTGTCTCTGGTGAGGCGCTACTGCTACTAAACGACTCTAGTTTTAAAGAAATTGCATCTTTAATGAATTACGACGGTGAACTTAACGATAAGGTTGAGTTAGAGCTGTTAATGGATATTAGTAATATTCTGATAGGTGCTATTTTAACTGGTTTTTCAAAGCAGCTTGATATGACTTTCTCTCAAGGCCACCCAATTGTATTGGGGCAGCATCGTGACGTGTCAGAGCTGGTAAAATCAAATAAAGATCGTTGGCAGCGAACACTCGCCATAGAAATTAGTTACGGTATTGAAAATCATGATATTAGTTGTGATTTAATGTTGCTCTTTACTGAAGATTCACTCAAAACTTTAAAATATAAAGTTGCCTATCTGCTGGAAGATTAAATATTTATGCCTGCTGATTTAGATTTAAATGAAATCCATTGGTTAATGGACATGTTTAATACGGTTGATGTAGGCCTTGTAGTGCTTGATAGAGACTACAAGGTGTGCGTGTGGAATGGCTTTATGGAAAATCATTCAGGGCTGTTACCCAGTGCTGTAAAAGATAAAGACTTGTTTGATCTATTCCCAGCCATTGATGAAAAATGGTTTAAGAGTAAAGCAGAATCCGTGTTTGTATTAAAAAATCGCTCATTTACTATTTGGGAACAACAGCCGTATATTTTTCGCTTTAAAAACTATCGACCTATTACTGGTAAAGCAGATTACATGTATCAGAACGCAACATTTATCCCGCTGACCAACACGCGAGGCGAAGTGGCGCATATTTGCATTATTCTCTACGACGTGACTGATATTGCGGTGAACAAAAAAGAGCTTGAAGAGTTAAACAAAAAATTAGAGCGAGTTAGTCAAACCGACAGCCTTACCCAGCTTGCAAACCGAGGACATTGGGAGCATTTGTTGCACCAAGAATTTTTACGTACTAAGCGCAGTGAAGGCTGTTGTTCGTTATTAATTTTTGATATTGATCACTTTAAAAAGGTAAACGATGACTTTGGCCACAGTGCAGGAGATGAAGCACTTCGTCATATAGCGAGTTTACTGAGAACTGCATTGCGTGAAACAGATATTGCTGGGCGCTACGGTGGTGAAGAGTTTGTTGTTACTTTGTTAGATACCGATAAACAAGGGGCGATTGTATTTGCTGAGCGCTTACGCCAATTAATTGAAACCTCACCCGCTAAATACAAAGAGCATACAGTACATATGGCCATTAGTGTGGGTATTGCTTGCTTTGACAACGAATTTAAAGATCATGAACGTTGGATTGAAGCTGCCGATAAAGCACTTTATCACTCAAAAGAAAATGGACGAAATAGAGTGTCGGTATACGCTGATATAAAAAATGATGCATAAGCATCATTTTTTAATTGGGAGGTAAAATTAGTAAATCAGTTTTGAGTAAACGCATTATTTTCTCTGCAGTATTACCAATCAGCTTTGCTTTAATCCCAACATTTCCTACAGAACCTATAATCACTAAATCAGCATTAAACTTAGCTGCTAAGCTTGGGATCACCTGCTCGGGTAATCCTGCTTTAATGTGAAGCTTATCGCGTAAGTTGTTATCTGTTATAAGGGCCTGCTGCGATTTCGGTAGTTTCTCAAACGCGTTTACTAGCTGTTCCTCAGAAAAAACTAAGCCTAAATCTCTTAATATTGGGGAAATATAGACAGTGTAGCCTGCATAAAATTCACAACCTGTTCGCTCTGCATACGCTAGTCCATATTTAACAATCGATTGATTAAGTTTAAGTTTTGCAGGCTTTTCGCTGGCTAAATCAAGTGCGGCGAGTATGTTGGTATGTTTGCGCCATTTGTTATCTGCTGCCAGATACAGTGCGATGGGTGTAAAGCGAATAAGTTGCCAATCAAGCTCGCTAAATTGGCTATCGCTATCGATATGGCGAGTTTTTATCACCATTTCATAATCATCGGTGTCAATATCTTCGTTAAGCCATTGTTCTGGGGCTTCATGCCATGCGGTTTGAAAGGTATAACTGCACCCGGCTAGTTCCGCTGCAATGAGTGGCTCCAACTGTGCTCTTAATGATGAAAGGCATTTATCTTGCAGCGCAAGTAATTGTTCTGGTGACAGAGAGAATAAAATGTTACCGGTTTCTTCAAAGCTAAAGGCAACAATATCAATATGCTTATCGCCTTGAAGTGCCTTTTGTTTCGCATGTTGCAAAGAGGTTTTTGCAAATTCAACCGAATCAATTAGTACAAGCAGCTTTTTTCTATCCATTATTTTTACTCTATTGTATGGCGTGAATCATCGATTGGGCATTGACCAATGGTTGAAATCTCGCCAGAATTTGACTCCTGTTCCAGTTTTACCTTAAAGCCCCATAGCCTGTAAAGGTGTTTTAATACCTCCCCATGGGAGTTGGCCAGTGGAATGGCATTATGAGGGATATATCGTAGAGTTAATGAGCGATCGCCTCGTAAGTCAACATCGTAAACTTGTATGTTAGGTTCATGATTACTAAGGTTATATTGTGCAGAAAGCGCTTCTCTAACCGCTTTGTAGCCATTATCGTCGTGAATAGCGCCTATTTCTAAATGTGGGTTGCTGGTGTGGTCGACGATAGTGAACAATTTAAAGTCTCTAATTAATTTAGGTGATAAAAATTGGCTAATAAAACTCTCATCTTTGAAGTTTTGCATTGCAAAGTGCATGGTCTCTAGCCAGTCACTGCCAGCATGTTCAGGAAACCAGCGTTTGTCTTCTTCAGTTGGGTTTTCGCAAATACGACGTATATCTACCATCATATTAAAACCCAGCGCATAAGGGTTTATGCCAGAATAATAATCGCTATTGTAGGGAGGTTGATACACAACATTAGTGTGGCTTTGTAAAAACTCTAACATAAATGAATCGGTTAGTTTTCCCTCATCATATAAGTGGTTCAAAATAGTATAATGCCAAAAAGTGGCCCAACCCTCATTCATAACCTGTGTTTGTTTTTGTGGATAAAAGTACTGCGATATTTTTCGCACGATACGTACGATTTCTCGCTGCCATGACTCAAGTAAAGGGGCATTTTTTTCAATAAAATACAGAATGTTTTCCTGCGGTTCTTGCGGAAAGTGGCGCTCACGTTTTTTTGATTCTTGCTGCTGAGAGGGAATAGTACGCCACAGTTCATTAACTTGTGATTGTAAGTACTCTGCACGTTCTTGTTGACGTTTTTGTTCTTCAAATAACGAAATTCGCTGCGGACGTTTGTATCTGTCAACACCATAACTCATTAACGCATGGCAAGAGTCAAGTATGCTTTCTACTTCAGAAATACCGTATTTTTCTTCACAGCGGCTAATATAGTTTTTAGCAAACAACAAATAATCAATTATTGAGCCCGCATCAGTCCAGGTTTTAAATAAATAATTCCCCTTAAAAAAAGAGTTATGTCCGTAGCACGCATGCGCCATCACAAGCGCCTGCATCGGCAGAGTATTTTCTTCCATTAAATAGGCAATACAGGGGTCTGAGTTAATTACAATTTCATACGCAAGCCCCATTTGACCGCGTTTATAATTTTGCTCTGTTTGAATAAACTTTTTACCATAAGACCAGTGAGTATAACCAATGGGCATGCCTACGCTTGAATAAGCATCCATCATTTGCTCTGCGGTGATCACCTCAATTTGGTTAGGGTAGGTATCTAGCTTATAATGCTCAGCAACACGCGCAATTTCATCTTGGTATTGCTGAAGTAATTCAAAGGTCCAATCTGGTCCATCACTCATTCGCTTATTATTCATATTGCTACCTCGCTTTGGCTATGCAGCCCCTTGCTGTTGACGGCCTTTTTTAAATAGCTCCCTAAATATAGGGTAAATGTCTTCAACACCTTGAATATGTTGGATGGCAAAATTACTGTGAGTTTGACTAATGTTTTGATACTCGCGCCATAAGCTCTGATGGGCGCGGGTGGTAATTTCTATATAAGCAAAATATCGCACTGCGCTTAATAGTTTGTTTCGCAAAATATGCCCGCATTGTGGGGTGTCATCTGCCCAATTATCGCCATCGGATGCCTGCGCGGCGTATATATTCCATTCATCAGCATTATAGCGCTCTGCTATTATTTCGTTCATCAGCTTAAGCGCACTTGAAACGATAGTACCGCCCGTTTCTTGGGAGTAAAAAAACTCTTGTTCATCAACTTCTTTTGCTTGGGTATGATGACGAATATAGACAACCTCAATGTCTTTATAGCTGCGAGTTAAAAACTGATAAAGCAAAATATAAAAGCGTTTAGCCATATCTTTGGTGGCCTGATCCATTGAACCAGATACATCCATAATACAAAACATCACCGCTTTACTGGTTGGGTGCGGCTGCTTATTGTAGTTACGAAAACGCAAATCATAGTTATCAATAAACGGCACCGTTTTAATTTGCTGTTTGAGTATGTCGATTTCTTTTTGCAATAATGCCACGGCAGCTTTGTCGCAGTGAGGTTGTTCAAGTAGCAATGCGAGTTGTCCTTCAAGCTCACTAAGACGGCGTTTTTTACCTGCGGTCATCGCAATGCGACGAGCTAAAGAGCCTTGTAACGAACGAACAACATCAATATTACTAGGCATACCATCACTACAAAACCCAGCACGATGCGTTTTCATCTGTACGAGCTTATCGAGCTGGTTCTCTTGTAAATTAGGAAGCGCTAAGTCTTCAAATAACAAATCAAGGTATTCATCTTTAGAAATAGAGAAAACAAAATCATCTTGGCCTTCGCCAGAGTCACTCGCTTCGCCTTCGCCCGCACCACCGCCTTGTCCACCTTTAGGTCGCTCTATTTTATCCCCAGTAGAGAACTGATCGTTACCTGGATGTATTTGCTCTCTATTTCCACCTTTGCCTTGATGAAAACTAGGCTCACTAATATCACGCTGCGGAATAGATATACTCTCCCCAGAGCTAGAGTCGGTGACGCTGCGTTTGTTTATAGCATCAGACACCGCTTCTTTAATTTGCTTTTTATAGCGCCTTATAAAACGCTGGCGATTAACCGTACTTTTATTTTTGCCATTTAAACGCCTGTCGATAAAATGCGCCATAATGACCTCCTAAAAACTGCAATTATGAAGGTTATTGCGATTTTCTAACCCGTAAATACCACTCAGATAGTAAGCGCACTTGTTTTTGGGTATAGCCTTTTTCAACCATACGGTTAACAAAGTCTTCATGCTTTTGCTGATCTTCAGCTGACGTTTTAGCATTAAATGAAATGACTGGGAGTAAGTCCTCTGTGTTTGAGAACATTTTTTTCTCAATAACAGTGCGTAGTTTTTCATAACTCGTCCACAGCGGATTTTTACCATTATTGTGAGCGCGAGCACGCAGTACAAAGTTAACAATCTCATTCCTAAAGTCTTTAGGATTAGAAATGCCCGCAGGTTTCTCAATTTTTTCGAGCTCAGCATTAAGCGCATCACGGTCAAATAGTTGGCCGGTATCAGGATCTCGGTATTCTTGATCTTGAATCCAAAAATCAGCATAAATTACATAGCGATCAAATATATTTTGTCCGTATTCTGAGTATGACTCTAGATAGGCGGTTTGAAGCTCTTTACCTATAAACTCAACATATTGTGGGATTAAATAGCCTTTTAAAAAGCTTAAATAGCGCTCTTCAACCTCAGCGCTAAATTGTTCACGTTCAATTTGTTGCTCAAGCACATAAAACAAATGTACAGGGTTGGCGGCCACTTCGGTGGTGTCAAAGTTGAATACGCGGGATAAAATTTTAAACGCAAAACGGGTTGAAAGACCTGTCATACCCTCATCTACTCCTGCGTAATCACGGTATTCTTGATACGACTTAGCTTTTGGATCGGTGTCTTTGAGTGTTTCACCATCGTAGACCCGCATTTTTGAGTAAATGCTAGAATTATCAGGCTCTTTTAATCGTGATAGGGTGGTAAATTGCGCTAAAATTTTAAGTGTTCCTGGCGCACAAGGGGCATTGTATAATTCACTGTGCTCAATCAACTTATCGTAAATTTTAATTTCTTCGGTCACTCTTAAGCAATATGGAACCTTAACGATATAAACACGATCTAAAAAAGCTTCGTTGTTTTTATTGTTTTTAAAGGTTTGCCATTCTGACTCGTTGGAGTGGGCGAGTATCATGCCGCTAAATGGCAAGGCACTTATGCCTTCTGTGCCATTATAGTTGCCTTCTTGGGTAGCTGTTAAAAGCGGATGTAACACTTTTATCGGTGCTTTAAACATCTCCACAAATTCCATTAAGCCCTGATTAGCCAAACATAATGCGCCAGAATAGGCATACGCATCAGGATCATTTTGTGCAAAATGTTCTAGCTGGCGAATATCTACTTTACCTACAAGAGCAGAAATATCTTGGTTGTTTTCGTCACCAGGTTCTGTTTTGGCAATTGCCACTTGATTTAAAATTGATGGGAAGCGTTTTACCACTCTAAACTGACTAATATCACCGTTGAATTCTTGTAAGCGTTTTGCAGCCCATGGCGACATGACCGTTTTGAGATAGCGAGACTTAATTCCGTATTCTTTTTCGAGCAGGTTTGCATCTTCAATGGGGTCAAATAATGCCAATGGATGGTCATTAACAGGAGAGCCTTTAATTGAGTAGATAGGCACTTGTTGCATTAAATACTTTAATTTTTCAGCAATCGATGACTTACCGCCACCAACAGGGCCAAGTAAATAAAGCACTTGTTTACACTCTTCTAAGCCTTGCGCAGCATGTTTTAAATAAGACACAATTTGTTCAATAGCGTCTTCCATGCCATAAAAATCGGCAAATGCGGGGTAACGTGCAACAACACGGTTCGAAAATAAGCGACTTAAGCGAGTATCGGTAGCAGTATCTACCATTTTAGGCTCGCCAATGGCCATTAGTAATCGTTCAGGTGCACTGGCATAAGCGGACTTATCGGTTTTACAAATTTCTAGAAATTCAGCAACACTGTACTCTTCTTCTTGTGTTGATTCATAACGCGCTTGGTAGTGATCAAAAATAGTCATAATGACCTCCTAAACCTACTTGGAAAATGTATTCACTATTTAAAGTCTAGTCACGAATTTAATTTTTTGTGCAATAAAATTAAAAATTTATATGAAAAATGATCATGATGCGCTTTTATAAAACAACCTACGTATAAACGCGATTAATGCAAATTGTAGGCATAAAAAAAGACGCCTAAGCGTCTTTTTTAAAAACTAGTATTAAACTAATTATGCGAAGTTAGCGTTCGCGAATTCCCAGTTAACAAGTGACCAGAAACCTTTAAGGTAATCTGGACGCACGTTACGGTAATCAATGTAGTATGCGTGTTCCCATAAATCCACAGTTAGGATTGGAGTAACACCTGCATCTGTTAACGGTGTTGCAGCGTTAGATGTATTAACGATGTCTAGTGAACCATCAGCTAGTTTAACTAACCAAGTCCAGCTTGAACCAAAGTTATTTACTGCTTTGTCGTTTAACGCGTCTTTAAATGCGTCAAATGAGCCCCATTTCGCGTTAATTGCATCAGCAACTGCACCTGTTGGAGCGCCACCGCCATTTGGAGATAGGCTGTTCCAGTAGAAAGTGTGGTTCCAGATTTGAGCAGCGTTGTTGAAAACACCGCCTTCTGAAGAACAAACGATTTCTTCAAGTGATTTACCTTCAAACTCAGTGCCTGGAATTAAACCGTTAAGTTTAGTCACATAAGTGTTGTGGTGTTTACCATGGTGAAACTCTAACGTTTCTTGTGAAATATGTGGCTCAAGTGCATCAATTGCATACGGTAGTGACGGTAGTTCAAATGCCATTTTTTATCTCCATCTTCTTTTGGTTGATAGTCTATTTAGTAATACGTAATGCCTGCACAAACAGGGCACTTATCTATACCAAACAGGAATATAGTGTTACTATAATTGTTGAGTATTTTACTCAAGTTTTAGCAAACAGCAATGCTATTGCTAAAGCTATTTAAGATTGAGGCTTTAATTGCCTATGTTAATCTATATATCTGAGGCCACAGTGAAACTTTTTCAAGGCCTAATGTGTTCGCTATCGTCATTTTGAGGTTGTAAATGGAAACCATCGATAAAATTAAACAGCAAATTGCTGAAAACCCAATCATCTTATACATGAAAGGATCACCAAAACTGCCTAATTGTGGTTTTTCTTCACAAGCATCACAAGCGTTAATGTCGTGTGGTGAACCGTTTGCTTATGTAGATATTTTACTTAATCCAGACATTCGTGCGGAGCTTCCTGCTTACGCTAACTGGCCTACTTTCCCACAACTTTGGGTTGAAGGTGAGTTAATTGGTGGCTGTGACATTATCATTGAGATGTTTCAACGTGGTGAATTACAACCGTTGATCACTGAAACAGCTGCAAAGCATAAACCTGCAGACGCTGAATAAGCGTTTAGGTTAAAAAAAGCTGCAATTTGCAGCTTTTTTTGTATTTAAGCTTCTAATTTTTGAATGCATAAACTCATTCTCTAAAGCCCTAAATAAACTCTCTTTAAAGATAAACCGGAGTTTAATCTAGTGAGCTGCTCGAATAATATTTTATAAAAACGTCTCATCATCAGCAATATCAAAGGTAAACTGCTAGTTAGCAAGAGTCCTAATTTGTATGCTTACTTTATCAATTAACACAATTAACACCTCCACTTTGATTTTTAATTACAAGCCATTCGTATAAAGCATTTAAGTCGATAAAAATAACAAGCAGGGTTCAGCTTTTATTACAAAGGTTAGTTTTTATAACTTGAGTATTTTATGTTGGCTGTCTTTTATTACCTGGCAGCTTTAACGCTAATGCTTATTAAAATAACAAATCACACCGTTGGCAAAGCAAATACTGATCAGTGAAATTAAAAATAAGCCAATAGTAAACACTCGAATACCTTAAAATTTTCATGTGATGTTGTATTTGAATAACATGTCAATTTTTATCTTGTTGAATTTATAGTGGTTTTAACTTTGTCCTTTCTGTTTTACATGTCCGCGGACATCAAAAGTGTCCGCTGCGGGCACTTTTTTGATTTGTCTATGGGGGAGGTGGGTTACCTCAACGTAAAGCAAAGCAAGTTGTTAATTAATGCATAACATGAGGATAACGTGTAAATCCATTGAATAAACTATGCGCTAATAGAAGCCGCTGTAATTACATGTCGTGTGCAGATGAATTACTAATACAGCACAAAAGAGGAAACGGCATATAGTGAATAGTTATTCATCTTTAGCTTGCTTTACGTTTACGTAAACTGCTCGCCGTGCATGTCTTTTGTTTACAAGTTTTTAAAAATAACACCGGTGTCAATCTATTTTTCGATTCGATATCCATGCAGATGTTAATATTTGGCATCGTTTTATGATTTTTAATTAAGTTGAAATATATTCAATATAATGAATATGTATTCATAAAAATATTGACTCAAGAGTGGAATAACGCTAATTTTGATCGTCTGTTAGCAAATCGTCGAGCCGTTCATCCACGTTAACAGCGCAGCAAGGGGAGGAGTCCATGTTATATGACTCAAAACTAGAAAAAGATAATTGTGGCTTTGGCTTAATAGCCCAAGTTAATAACCAAGCGAGTCACCGACTCATTCGTACGGCGATCACCGGTTTAGATCGCATGCAGCATCGCGGTGGTATTTCTGCTGATGGTAAAACAGGTGATGGCTGTGGATTGTTATTACAAAAACCAGACAGCTTCTTTCGTGCTATTGCTGCTGAGAATAATTGGCATTTGGGTAAAAATTACGCCGTTGGGATGATTTTCCTCAATGCAGATCCGGTATTAGCGCAAGCAGCTAAAGATGTTTTAAGCGAAGAACTAGAAAAAGAAACGCTAAATATTTTGGGCTGGCGTATAGTTCCAACCGATTCATCAATGTTAGGACCTATCGCTCTAAAACAATTGCCAGGGTTTGAACAAATTTTTATTAGTGCGCCAGAAGGTTGGCGTTCTAAGGATTTAGAACGCCGCTTGTATGTTGCACGTCGTCGTGCAGAAAAGCGTCTAATGGATGATGAGTCATTTTATATTGCGAGCTTATCTGGTCTAGTCACTATATATAAAGGCTTAATGATGCCTGCTGACTTGCCAAATTTCTATCTTGATCTTGCGGATATTCGCATGACCAGTGCTATTTGTGTTTTTCATCAACGCTTTTCTACAAACACACAGCCTCGCTGGCCTTTAGCGCAACCATTTCGTTATTTAGCGCACAATGGTGAAATTAATACTATTGAAGGTAATCGCCAATGGGCACGTGCCCGTTCTTATAAATTTGCTTCGCCACTTATTCCTGATTTACAAAGCGCAGCGCCGTTTGTTAATGAAACAGGGTCTGACTCATCCAGCCTCGATAATATGCTAGAGCTATTTTTAGCTGGTGGTATGGATTTATTCCGTGCGATGCGTATGTTAGTACCGCCAGCATGGCAAAAAAATAGAGCAATGGATGACGATTTACGCGCATTCTATGACTTTAATTCAATGCATATGGAACCATGGGACGGCCCTGCAGGCATTGTTATGTCGGATGGGCGTTTTGCAGCCTGTAATCTAGACCGTAATGGCCTGCGTCCTGCGCGTTACATCATTACTCAAGATGGTTTTATTACTTTAGCTTCGGAAGTGGGAATATGGGATTACACCGCTGACGAGGTGGTCGAAAAAGGACGCGTTGGCCCAGGTGAACTACTCGTTATTGATACAAAGCTTGGGAAAATTTGGCACTCAGATGAAATTGACCAAGATTTAAAATCACGTCATCCATATAAGTCTTGGTTAGAAGAAAACGTTAAGCGCTTAACGCCTTTTGAAGCACTGACTGAGCAAGATGCAGGTAATCGGTCATTCGATGATGCTACCCTTGCTAAATATCAAAAGATGTTTGGCTATACCAATGAAGAGCTAGACAGCGTTATTCGTGTAATGGGTGAAAATGGCCAGGAAGCAACGGGTTCCATGGGTGACGATACGCCGTTTGCCGTGCTGAGCGAAGGACATCGTTCACTCTTTGATTATTTCCGCCAAAAGTTTGCTCAGGTTACGAATCCGCCAATTGATCCGTTACGAGAAAACCATGTAATGTCGTTGGCAACGTGTATAGGCAGTGAGCAAAACGTATTTAATGAAACAACAGGGCATGCTAAACGCCTGCAATTTGATACCCCTATTCTAATGTATGCTGACATGCAGCAGCTACTAAATGCCGATGAAGCCCACTACAGTTACTGTAAGATTGACATTACTTACACCGTAGAAGAAGGCCTTGAAAACGCCGTTAAACGTGTGTGTGATGAAGCGCAAGAAAAAGCGGCATCAGGCTGCATCATGTTAGTGCTAACGGATCGTCATTTTGATGACAATCAGTTACCTATTCCTGCAGCTATGGCGGTAGGTGCGGTACAAAAGCGTTTAGTAGATAATAACTTACGCTGTGAGTCTAATATCATTATTGAGACCGGCAGTGTTCGCGATGCGCATCAATTTGCAGTACTGTTAGGTTTTGGTGCAACTGCAATTTACCCGTATTTAGCGTACGAGTCACTAGTGGCTATGAGCGATACCAAGGTAATTAATAAGTCATACTGCGAAGTGACACTGGCTTATCGTCAAGCAATTAATAAAGGCTTGTACAAAATCATGTCGAAAATGGGCATTAGCACCGTGGCTTCATATCGTTGTTCAATGTTGTTTGAAGCGGTTGGCTTATCGGACGCGATTGTTGAGATGTGTTTTAAAGGCGTTGCAAGTCGCATAAAAGGAGCGTGTTTTAGCGACTTTGATGACGATCAGCAAAGCTTGCATAAACTAGCGCTTAGTAAACGTAAATTATTGAGCCATGGTGGCTTATTTAAATACGTTCACGGGGGTGAGTACCATGCTTATAATCCTGATGTTATTCAAACGTTACAAAAAGCAGTGCGTAGTGGCGAGTATAGTGATTACAGTGAGTACGCAAAGCTAGTTAATCACCGTCCAGTCGCGACGTTGCGTGATATGTTGGCCTTAAAACTTCCAGAAAAGGGCATTAGCATTGATGACGTAGAGCCTGCCACTGAGCTTTATAAACGGTTTGACTCAGCAGCGATGAGTATTGGTGCATTATCACCAGAGGCGCATGAAGCACTTGCAATTGCCATGAATCGTTTAGGTGGCTGCTCAAATTCTGGTGAAGGTGGCGAAGACAAACTTCGTTACGGTACAGAAAAAAATTCACGGATCAAACAAGTCGCCTCGGGTCGATTTGGTGTCACGCCTCATTATTTACGCAATGCGGACGTCATTCAAATAAAAGTAGCCCAAGGCGCTAAGCCGGGCGAAGGCGGGCAGTTACCAGGTGAAAAAGTAACGCCTTATATTGCCAAGCTTCGTTACTCGGTACCGGGTGTGACACTTATTTCACCGCCACCGCATCATGATATTTACTCTATTGAAGATTTAGCCCAGCTTATTTTTGATTTAAAGCAAGTAAATCCAAAGGCACTGATTTCGGTAAAGCTGGTGTCTGAACCAGGCGTAGGAACAATTGCAACCGGTGTTGCAAAAGCGTATGCCGATTTAATTACTATCTCAGGCTACGATGGTGGCACGGGTGCAAGCCCCTTAACCTCGGTTAAATATGCAGGCAGCCCATGGGAGCTAGGCCTTGCTGAAACGCAACAAGCATTAGTAGAAAACGGCCTTCGTCATCGTATCCGCCTGCAAACAGATGGGGGTTTAAAAACCGGTCTTGATATTATCAAAGCAGCCATTTTAGGCGCTGAAAGTTTTGGTTTTGGTACCGGACCTATGGTGGCGTTAGGCTGTAAATACTTACGAATTTGTCACTTAAATAACTGTGCTACCGGTGTAGCAACCCAAGACGATACATTGCGTCAAAAGCATTATCACGGCTTACCAGAAATGGCGATGAACTACTTTAAGTTTATTGCTCAAGAAGCGCGTGAAATTATGGCAAGTTTAGGTGTTGCAAACCTAACCGATTTGATTGGTCGCTTAGATTTACTCGAAGCCATTGAAGGCAAAACAGCCAAGCAGCAAAAAATAGATTTATCAGCGGTTATCGCTCAGCCGAACAACCCAACGGGTGAAACTTTGTTTTGCAGTGCACCAAATAGCTCGCATTATTTAGGTGAGTTAAATGAGAACTTACTTGGTAAGGCACAAGAGGCAATAGATAACTCAAGCGGCATTTCATTAGTAAGTCGTATTTGTAATACCGACAGATCAGTAGGTGCCATGCTTTCTGGATATATTGCTGATAAACACGGTAATCAAGGCATGGCCGCAGATCCGGTGGTTATTGAATTACATGGTACAGCTGGTCAGTCATTCGGTGTATGGAATGCCGGCGGCCTTGAAATGACTTTAGTTGGTGATGCTAACGATTACGTTGGTAAAGGCATGGCCGGCGGTAAGCTAGTAATTCGCCCACCACTGGGTTCGTCATTTGAAAGTCATAAAGCAACAATTATCGGCAATACCTGTTTATACGGTGCAACCGGCGGTAAATTGTTTGCAGCAGGGTGTGCAGGCGAGCGTTTTGCTGTTCGTAACTCAGGAGTGCAAGCCGTTGTTGAAGGCGTTGGTGATAACGGTTGTGAATATATGACCGGTGGCGTGGTATGTGTACTTGGTAATGTAGGGGTCAACTTTGGTGCAGGTATGACCGGTGGTTTTGCTTATATTTTAGATGAACGAGGCGATTTTGAGAAACGCATTAACCCAGAGTTGGTTGAAGTGGTTACTTTAGATGAATTGAGTTCACATCAAGAGCATTTACGCGGCTTAATTGCTGATCATTTAGAACTAACAGGCTCATGCAGAGCAGAAACTATTTTAGCTAACTTTGAACTTTATTTACCAATGTTCAAATTAGTAAAACCTAAATCAAGTGACGTAAAAAGTTTACTCGGGCACCGCGCTCGTAGTAGCGCCGAACTTCGTGTTCAAGCGCAATAAGGGGGCAGTATGAGCGAAAATGTATATCAATTTATAGACGTGCAGCGTGTAGACCCACGCAAAAAACCAATCTCGTCGCGTAAAAAATCGTTTGTAGAAATTTATGAACCCTTTTCAGAGAATCAGGTTAATTCACAGGCAGATCGTTGTCTTGATTGCGGTAACCCCTATTGTGAGTGGAAATGCCCAGTACATAACTACATTCCACAATGGTTAAAGTTGATCCGCACAGGACGCATTTTAGAGGCCGCTGAGCTATCGCATCGCACTAACAGTTTGCCAGAAGTGTGTGGAAGAGTATGCCCACAAGATCGCTTATGTGAAGGCTCATGTACATTAGATGAAGAGTTTGGTGCGGTAACAATCGGTAATATTGAAAAATACATCACCGATACCGCGTTCAAAATGGGCTGGAAACCCGACATGTCCTATGTGACATGGACAGATAAAAAAGTGGCGATTATCGGTGCTGGGCCCGCAGGGTTAGGCTGTGCTGATATTTTAGTACGTAATGGCGTAAAGCCTGTGGTATTTGACCGTCACCCAGAAATTGGTGGACTGTTAACCTTTGGTATTCCTTCTTTTAAATTAGAAAAAGAAGTAATGCAAAAACGTCGCGAAATATTTACTGAAATGGGTGTTGAATTTAAGCTAAATGTTGAAGTGGGTAAAGACATTAGCATGGATGAAATACTTAATGAGTATGACGCCGTATTTTTGGGAGTGGGGACTTATCAGAGTATGCGTGCGGGGCTTGAAAACGAAGATGCTCCGGGTGTGCATGATGCACTACCGTTCTTAATTGGTAACACCAACCGCGTAATGGGCTACGATGAGTCTAAGCAAGCATGTATTGATATGGCAAATGAAAAAGTCGTTGTGCTAGGTGGTGGTGATACTGCAATGGATTGTGTGCGAACATCCATTCGTCATAATGCATTAAAGGTGACCTGTGCGTACCGTCGTGATGAAGAAAACATGCCTGGCTCAAAACGTGAAGTAAAAAATGCCAAAGAAGAAGGCGTGATTTTTACTTATAACGTTCAGCCAAAAGGAATTGTCCTTAATGATAAAGGCGCAGTTGCTGGCGTTAAAATGGTAAAAACTCAGCTTGGTGAGGCAGATGAAAACGGCCGCCGTCGTGCTGAAGAAGTCCCCGGATCAGAGCATATTATTGAAGCCACACAAGTGATTATGGCATTTGGCTTTAAGCCTCATAAAATGGACTGGTTAGAAAAATACGATGTAGAAATTAACCACTGGGGCGGTATTAATGCACCCGAGCAAGGTGAATTTACTCATCAAACTACTAATCCTAAGATATTTGCTGGTGGCGATATTGTTCGTGGTTCAGATTTGGTGGTTACCGCTATATTTGAGGGTCGTAACGCGGCTGAAGGCATTATGGATTATTTAAAAGTGTAAAAAATTCTTTTGTTAGAATGGAGTCAAAAGCAAACCTTCGGGTTTGCTTTTTTTATTCTCTCAGTTTTAAAAACAAGGGTAAATATTTATGGTTCATATAGTCGTTGTTTAAGGTCTATAAAAGGGACATAGATTTTGAACTAGCTATTTGCAATTATGAGATTTTACATATAAAAATGCCCGCTATACATAGATTGCGGGCATTTTTAAACGTGTTGTTAGTTAATCCATCGAGAAGTGATCAAGGCTCGGTTTCACTCTGGCTTGTCGACGTTTCACACTTTTATAGCAGATAACGTTACAAACAAGCTGTAGGCCAATAACCAACCAACTAAGTGTTATTAAGCCACTAATAGCTGTATTGTTAAAAACTAACATAACAGCAATAACAATATGTACAATTAATGCCACATTTAAGAAACGATATAAACTCTGCTTAAATTGTGTGTGTTTAAACTTACTAAAAACAGCCAAAAGTATACTGACTATCAGTAGCAGCCAGTTAATTGCTAAGCCAAAATAAATGACCGTTGTTTGCATTAAGGTATCCTCACCGTATCAAGGTAACGCACTATAAAGCGATTAACTTTATCCGTGCGCTTTTATAAGCTCTTTTGCATTTGCTTTAGCTGTTTTGCTAATGTTATCACCACCCAGTAAACGGGCAATTTCATTAACCCTGCCATCTTTATTCAATGCCAGCATATGCGTAAATGTTTCACCGTCTGCGATTTCTTTGGCAACAAAAAACTGCTGATGAGCACTACTGGCCACTTGCGGTAAATGGGTCACACAAATTACTTGCGTAGACTTACCTAGTTGGCGCAGTAGTTTACCAACTGCAGCGGCTGTTGGGCCAGAAATACCGACATCCACTTCGTCAAATATAAGCGTAGGGGTCGTGACTTTTTGCGCAATAATAACCTGAATAGCCAAACTAATGCGTGATAGCTCCCCTCCTGAGGCTACTTTTGCTAAGGGTTGCAATGGTTGCCCAGGATTAGTTGATACTAAAAACGATACATTATCAAAACCTAAGCTATTTGCAGAGCGATCGGTATGCGCTGTAAGGGCTATTTCAAATACGCCATTTTCCATGGATAAATTAGCCATGCTTTCACTGATCAAGCCATTTAGCGTGTTGGCGTATTGATGACGACTGGCGCTTAATTCTTCACTAGCCGTTTGATAATCCTCAAGGGCATCTGCAATTTCCCCTTCAAGCTGTTCAAGACGTGAGCTGTTACTGCTGATTGAGTCTAGCTCTTGTGTTATAGATTGATGAAATTCCACTAGCTCTTGTGGCTTTATATGGTGTTTTCTTGCCAAATCCATAGCGCCACTGAGCCTGTTTTCTACTTCGGTTAAGCGAGCAGGATCTAAGTCGGCTTGTTCAGTATAATTACGTATTTCTCGGCTTGCTTCTTCAACTTGAACAGCGGCTTCAGTTAGTAATGCAGCTACACTGGCTAAGCTTTCATCATAGTGCGCAAGATCATTAAATTGTTGTGCACTGTGTTGTAAAAGAGAGCATGCATTTTGCTCATCACTTTCGTATAAATGTTGTAGCTCGCGCTGACAAGCTTGCAAAATAGTTTGGCTGTTACTGAGCTTATAATGCTCAGCTTCTATTTGTTCAAATTCATCCGCTTGTAAGGCAAATTCATCAAGCTCCGCCACCTGATATTCTAATAACTGTTTTTGCGCAGCTTGTTGCTGCTGCTGATGTTCCAACTGCTTAAATTCTTTTTGTAAGTCAGCATAACGTTTATAGTGTTGGCTTACAGCATTAACAAGATTATGATGGCCTGCGTAAGCATCAAGTAGCTGTAATTGGTGCTCTGCTTTTAATAGATGCTGATGAGCATGTTGACCGTGTATAGAAATTAAATATTGGCCTAACTCTTTTAGTTGTGCGGCGGTAACAGGGCTACCATTAATATAGCTTTTACTACGGCCATTTTTGCAAACAACTCGACGAAGCAAACATTCGTTATCGTCATTATTTAGCATGTTATCTTCTAAAAAGGCATGAGCGTATGGCAAGTTGGTTAAATCAAATTGCGCACTTACCTCGGCCTTATCAGTGCCTGGGCGCACAGCAGACGCTTCTGCTCGCTCTCCAAGGCACAGTGACAAAGCATCAATAGCAATTGATTTACCCGCACCCGTTTCACCGGTAATAGCGGTCATACCCGAATGCCATTCTGTGCTTAAATTACTTACGATTGCAAAATTTTTAATTTCTAAACCAATTAACATACTGTTCATCCATCCAGTGAATTAACTGTTAATTTATACAGTGTTTTGGTTTTTTGCAAATTAAATTTCTACATTTTAAGCAATGCTCGACTCAGTTAGTGTTTTTTTTTCTTCATCAATAGGGAGGAGTTCATCATTAAGATCAATATTATCAACTGGTTGTATAATATCTTCAGTTTTTAACTTTAAAATTAGCGTAGGAAGGACTTCTTGGTAAAAGTTTTTATTGTATAAAATACCTTGAGCTGGCAACTCAGCTATAAAATATTGAGTGCTATCTGCAAATGCTTGGCTATTGTTATTTTTGTAGGTTTTTATAAGCTCTTCGGTGAGTATATTAATAAGTTGGTCACATAACGACTCCAACTTAACTAAATTTTCATCGGTATGTGCCTGTACCACAAAAAAGTTACTTACAACGGCTTGAATTCGAGGGAGGTGTTTAGCACTGATGACTTTTGCATCAAGTAACTCGTTTAGTTTTATTTTTAAACGTAATTGAGTACTTGCCACGCGCTCGTTAAACAGCTTTTTCTTTGCTTCAATGGTTTTTTTACGATTACTCTCAATTAGCAAGTAACTGCCAAGTAAAGTAATTAATAATAATAAAGCAAGAAATACTACATAAGTCATTACTACTTTTTCCTGATGGTGTTTAAAAAATCTAGCCCGGTATTTTGCGCTAAAGTTGCATGTTTGGCAATAACATTAATATAAACGGCTACCCCAATTAAGCTTCTTACGTAGCACATTATAATAAGAGTAATTTTTTGGGTGAATTAAGCGTAATTTTTTATCTGCTTTGCGTATAACGACTTCATCACCAGGTAATACGGCAAGTACAACATGACTGTCACAGCTTACCTGTAAGCTATCCGTATTCTCTAAACTAAGTTTTAAACGCACTTCATTATCAGCATCAACCACTAAAGGGCGGCTTGATAAAGTATGTGGAAACATCGGAACCAGTGACATTGCATTGAGCTCCGGTGTTAAAATAGGCCCACCGCCCGATAAAGAATAGGCCGTTGACCCTGTTGGTGTTGATACAATTAATCCATCGGAGCGTTGTGAAAATACAAAATCATCGTTAATAAAAGCTTCAAACTCAATCATGTGTGCTACTTTATCAGCATGGAGCACCGCTTCGTTTACGGCAGAATTAGCGCTTTTAAGTTCGTTATGTCGATACACTTCAACTTCTAATAGAAAACGTTTTTCTTCAATGTAATCGCCGCTGAGTACCTGCTCTAAACTGCCCTCAAATCCTTCTGGATTTAAATCGGTTAAAAAGCCTAAATTACCTCTATTTACACCAATTACGGCTATATCAAAGCGGGCGAGAACCCGTGCAGCACCAAGCATGTTGCCATCGCCCCCGACCACAATCGCTAAGTCGGCACGCTCGCCTAAATCAACGAGCTTTACGAGTTTGTCGCTCGGTACATCACTAAGTTGGCTCCCTGTACGTTTTTCAACAATCACCTCAAAGCCTAAAGCTAATAAAAACGTATGTAATCGTTGTAGAGTAGCGGCTGCATTAGGGTGATTTGGCTTACCAATCAAGCCGATAGTATTAAAGGGAGAGTCCATAATAAATACACTGAAAGTTCTAATATTTGTAGAGTAACCTAAAACAGAAGTGTTTGAAAACATGGATTTTAGTAATAACCAGCGGATTTAATTAATTCACTGTAAAAATTAGATTTATTGTATTTTTTATACTTGAAATAATAATACCTAGCCCCGATATAACAGTCATGCATAAAGATGTAGATAACATGAAACTAAACCCACGAGATCAGCAAATATTTGCCGCTGTTATGAGTATGTACTGTAACGGCGATGGCTTACCTGTGCCGTCAACAAAAATTGCAAAGCAAAAAGGTATGGCGGTCTGTTCTGCTACTGTGCGTAACGCAATGGCACGTCTAGAAAAAATAGGCTTGTTGTATTCACCGCATACATCTGCTGGCCGTGTGCCTACCAATGATGGATTTGACTATTGGTTTGATGAGTTTTTTACACTCAATGATATTGCTAATTATTGGCAACCTGAACAAGCACAATTGGTTGAGCTGGCGCATGGTTTGAGCCAACGTTACCAAGTATGTTGTTGTGTTGGGTTACCGCAAGTTAGAACGCAGCAAGTATTTAGAGTAGAAGTGCTCGATTTCGATGCAAATAACTGGCTTGTATTGTTGTTAGATAGAGCAGGGCAGAGCCACAATATCTGCATTAATAAGCCTCACGATCCTAGTGATAACCAACGATACGAGTTTGCAACTTGGCTTAATACGGTTTTTAGCCAACAATCTTTAATTGAAGGGCTTTATCGAATGCAGGCAATGGCGAATACGGCGCCGCGCAATTGTCATGACTCTTTAACTCAATGGACGCGTGAACTAAGTCAAAAATTAGGCTCAGATAACAGCATCGTTGTCGGTGAAAATTACCTTTATAAAAAAATAGATTGTGAGCAAAGCCTCAATATCGGTGTGTCATTTTTGAATTTTGTTGAAGATAAACTCGCATTTAAAAATGGAGTATCTATTCTCAGTGCTGAAAACTTACCGTTTAGTAGCTGCGATGATCTCATTGTGATCAGTGTGCCGTACTTTCAAAACCAAGAATATCAAAGTCGTTTTTGTGTTATTTGTCCAAAATCAGCGCAATTAGAGAAAATAATCCAAGAATTTAAATTATTAGAGCCATTGAGCTCTTGAATCTTTTTATTCAATCCCCATAATTACCGCAGTTGTAAAGAATTGGAGCATATATTTTATGTCTGAGCAGACACAAAACCCAGAGCAAGAAGTAGAACTGAACGAAGAAGTGGCGCAAATGGAAGCCGACGTTGAGGCGGCAGTTGAAGCAGCAGAACAACATGCTGAGCAAGAGCAAAGCCCTGAAGCAGAAATTGCTATGTTATATGCTGAGCTTGAAACTGCAAAACAAACTATTGCAGATCAAAAAGATAGTGTAGTTCGCGCTGCTGCAGATGTGGACAATATGCGTCGTCGCGCTGCACAAGATGTAGAAAAAGCACACAAATTTGCACTAGAAAAATTTGCTAATGAATTACTTCCTGTTATTGACAACTTAGAGCGCGCTATTGAGTTTTCTGATAAAGAAAATGAAACGCTTAAGCCTTTACTAGAAGGCATTGATATGACAGTGAAAAGCTTTAACGATGCGGTAGCTAAATTTGGCGTTGAAATTGTAAATCCACAAGGTGAGCAGTTTAACCCAGACTTTCATCAAGCAATGTCAATCCAACCAAGCAACGATGTAACACCAAATACTGTTTTAGCAGTAATGCAAAAAGGTTACACATTAAACGGTCGTTTATTACGCCCTGCAATGGTTATGGTATCTAAAGCCGCTGACGCTTAATTAAGTATACAATTTAAAAATGCCTCATTATGAGGCATTTTTTTTGTCTGTAAAGTAATGTATTAACTGCACCAGTATTGTCAGTACCACCGCACTAAACATTAAACTAGAAAATGGAACCGCACTTTGTGCATGCATTACCGCTAATATAGGGCCTACTAATGCACCACTTCCAAAACGCAGTGTGCCAATAACTGCGGTTGCAGTTCCTGTGTTTTGTTCAAACTTCATTAAAATTAAAGAGTCTGCATTACTGGCTATAATACCTAAGCTCATCATTAAAGGAGCAATTGCAGCCACAATAAAGTAAAGCGACAAGTGTAATGCACTAAAGCTCAATAATGCCGCACCTGAGATAAAACCACACACTAAGCCGTAATAAAGCATTTTACGAGAGCCAATACGCGGTACAACGCGAGTGTTTAAAAAGTTACCAAACATCAGCGCCATTACATTAAAAGCGAATAGCAGGCCAAACAATTGTTCTGATACTTTAAATAAATCGAGGTAGATATAAGGCACCGAGGTTAAAAAGCAAAAAAAGCCAAACGACACAAACATCGAGCTTAAAATATCAGCGCGAGCATGTGGGTTACTTAATACTACTTTGTAACTTGAAAAGAATAGCGCTAACCCTTTTCGATCATTTTTAAATATCGGGATATCAATTAAGTAACGCTGCACAAAAAGTAAAATTACAAAACTATAAGCCGCTAAAACAATAAAAATAGTCGACCAAACTGAAAAGCCTAAAATAACAGAGCCAATAGAGGGGGCAAGTAATGGGGCTATCATCATGATCATAGACACATACGACATACCCTTAGCAGTATTTTTTTGATATATGTGTCTTATTATCCCCGGAACCACAACCGTGGCAGCTGCCCCAGTAAATGCCTGTACAGCCCGTAGCACCCAAAAAGTATGCACTTCAGTGGTAAATGCCAATGCGAGTGAACTTAAGCCAAATAAACTGAGTCCTATTCGCGCTAGTTTACGCCTGCCAATTTGATCGGCTATAGGGCCAAAAAACAACATGCCCAATGCATAACCTGCTAAATAGATACTCAACGAGATTTGAACATTTGGCATGCTAGTATTGAGATCGTTGGCAATTACCAGCATCGCCGGTAAGTACATATCGATGGCTAAAGGCGTGATTGCCACAATACTGGCTAATAAAGGCAATAAAATACGGGTATTAAAAGAAGAAGCCGAAGCGCTCATTTAAAAACTCAAAACAACGAATATAGGGTGGGCAGTATAGCAGGGCAATGGCGTTGGATAAACTTAGTTCGCCTGCTAACTTAATTGTTTAATCGCAAAAAGCAAAGATTTTAAACTAACACCGCGTTTGCTATTCTATACTTAATAAAACAATGATCTAGGGTAACATAATGAAGAAATTGGTTTTGGCAGTACTTGCCAGTGCAGTATTAGTAGGTTGTAAAATATCACCAACTGGGCGTACGCAAATTGCGCTTTACTCAGATCAACAAATGAGTCAAATGGGCACTGCCAGTTTTGCAGAGATGAAAAAAACGCAGCCGGTAAACAAAGACCCAAAAGTAAATAGTTACGTCAATTGTATTGCTGAAAAAGTAGTGGCTGTCCTACCTTCTCAATATGCATCTCAAAATTGGGAAGTGGTGGTATTTGAAGATGAATCAGCCAATGCATTTGCACTACCCGGCGGTTATATTGGGGTGCACACTGGGCTATTAAAAATAGCCACAAACCAAGATCAGGTTGCTACTGTTTTAGGCCATGAAGTCGGTCATGTGATTGCTGAGCACTCAAATGAACGCGTTTCACAAAGCTCTATTTTACAAACAGGAATGCAATTAGGCAGTGCTGCGCTTGAAATGGGCAATGTTCAATACCGTAATGAAATTATGCAAGGCCTGGGTCTCGGCGCTCAATATGGTGTTGTTTTACCATTTAGTCGTTCTCATGAGACAGAAGCTGACGTTATTGGTTTAGATTTAATGGCGCAAGCAGGGTTTAACCCTAAAGAGTCTGTTACGCTGTGGCAAAATATGAGTCAAGCGGGCAGTGGGGCAACCCCAGAGTTCTTATCAACTCACCCAGCACCGACCAGCCGTATTAGTAATTTGCAGTCTCAAATGAGTAAAGCGCTTAGTGAGCAAAAAGCAGCTAAGGCAAAAGGTAATAACCCGCAGTGTAAGTTTTAACAAAACCTTATAAGCTCGTTTAACATTAGTTTACGAGCTTAATCAAACTAACTTGTAAATGAAAACATGTGGTTTGAAGTAGGCCAAAAATAGGAAGATTCAAGGATGAAAAAAATAGTTGTAATCATTAGCGTTGTTTTGATCAGTTTAGTTATATTTTTTAGTATATTATCCAGTAAGCGTCAAAATTCAATCCTGCTTGCACCAACAGAAGCCAATGTTGATATTAAAAAGCCAAAAGCTAATTTCGGGAATAACATAAACGCCAAAAACATTTATGTTAAACAGCCATTTCCTACTGATATCCCGAATGAGGAACAATGCAAAGAGCTAAATTATAAGCAGTATAAGTTACGAGATAATAATGAACGTGATATTGAGCTAAAAGCATCACAAGCATTTAAAAACGGGTATACAGCAAAGCAGGTCGCCGAGGCAATATGGTTTTCGAGTTACTGGTCAGTGGCTAAAACTTGGTACGATAAAGCAGCATTAGCAGAGTCAGTTGAAAAGTTGTTTCCGATTTTACGATCAATACCGAATAGTGAAAGATTAATCGCTCAATACGATTATGTTAACGCACCTGACTTAAACATAACAACTGTTGTTGATTACACTGACTTTTTGGATATACTTTGGAAAAACTTGCCCACAGATACGATTTACAAAAAGGTCAGCTCAACAAATACCTCTGCCGTTGAAATTTTTAACGAAATTGAACGGACTTTTTCAGAAATCCCATATGATGTACTTAACAATAATCAACTTTCTCCCTTAAATTCAATTTTAAATCTGTTGTTGACTAAACAGCAGCTACAATCCGCTATCATGCTTTTGCAGCGTTACCCTGATTTAAAGTTATCAGATGTAAGCTTTGATAATAAATTAGCATTGAATTTTCTCACTATTATAGGTGGTGAAGATTATGAAATTACTAATCCAACAGAGCATAAATTGTTCCTAACTCTTTTAGGGTTATTAGAGAAGCAGGTTTTTTATCAAAAAATCACACACCCTTGGTTTAGTAATGAAAAGGTCAATAAGGGGGTTGAGAAATTAAATAACGAAGGGATCGTCATTAAAATCGCTTTAATCGATGACATAGAGAAACCGAACCCTATATTGCAATTGAATATAAAAGAAAACAATTTAACTGACGAGCAACAACTGGACCTCAAAAAGTGTCAATCAACGAAGGATTGGTTTACAAGCCGTGAATTAACACCCAATGAAATTGAAACATTTAAAGACCAGCCTTTTATTGCAAAGATCAAATCTTCACCTGAGTTTAAGCACTGCAAAAATAAACAAGCTTTACAAAACCTACCGTTAATAAAAAGTCAATTTACTGCAGCGAGTAAGATAATTAATCAAGCAATTGGTAATCAAAACACCTCATTGCAAGAACTCGATTTAGAAACCTTAGATTTACCTGCTTTGTTACCTGAAACAAAATCTATATTAGCAGTTATTATTGCTCGAGATTACCTCCAAGCAACTAGCTTAAATGAGCAAGAAATTATAGCTAGACTAAGTAATGTTGGTTTGAAACCGTTAGGTAGTCATTCGGAATTGTTAGGAGGATTCGCAGGATTAAAAGGATTAACTTTGTGGCTTAATTCATTAAATTTCGAGCAGTTAAAGGATGCGCAGATTTTATTGAATAGGTTTTCAGCTGAAGGCGTTTTTGAACCCTTCGCTATATTAAACACTAGGCTGGGTGGCGTTGCTTATGATAATAAAAATGAATTGGATCCTCTTTATTTCTTTATCCAAAATTATTCAGAACTTTCTATTCATTCCGGTGATCCAATGACCTATGAAAATAAGAAAAATAAAGCATTTATAAACTTTTTTACTCGCAATGGAGCTCACATTGAATCGCAACACCTTCGAGCTGCATTTGCCCTCAAAATCCACTCTAAAAAAAGCTATGATCGTCTTCTAACTCACTTTCCTGAGTTAGAAGTAAAGAGCGGGGACGACTACTTCTCAGTTAATTGCCGGTAGGTTAATGCTTGGATAAAACATGTATTTTTTTGAACTTAAAAAGTGCGAAATGGTTCGCACTTTTTAATTTACTTTGTTCTTTAAAAGGTCCATTCTAAATGAATTTGCGGTACTGATTCGCTAACATCAGTACCAAATTTATTGTGCCAGTATTGCCATTCCATACCTAACAGTAAGGTATTTTCTTTCATTTCTAGCGCATGTCCCATATCCCATACAATAATAGGTTGGGCTAAAAACCAAGCACGTACATCATTACCAAACTCATCTTTACGCTCAGCAATATATTCTGCATGGCCTTTTACGTTAAACTTTTGCGAGCCAATCATGAACGGGTAATCAAAGGCTACATCAAACATCCAGCTATTGGTTTCAATAGGTGCACCGCCTTTTGCAACGCCTTCGCTATCATCAATGTATGCACTAATAAGAGTTGAAAAGAAATTAAAACCTGGTACATCCCAGCTTAATTTCACACCCGGTAAATATTTAACAACTTTAGCATCGCCTGCAGCATTAATACCCATAGTTAGGCCAACATCAACAAGCGCCCCTGACGCTACTTTTTCGTCCATAACGGCTGATAAGCTAAGCGTAGAGTAACCTTCAAAATAGAAGTCTTGATCTTGGAAGCCATCATCGTTGCTGTCGGTACTGTAATCAATAAAGAAAAAGTTATCGCCATAATCATGGCCAGAAGCATGTTCGATTGAGTAAACCGTGGTGCTAGATTTTTGTTCAGTGAACGGGTTTTTGTGACTGCCGTTGTTAATATGAAGCGCAGTGTTGCTCCAATTAGCTGCGGTAGCTGTTGAACTTAAGGCACATGCACTTAGTGCAACGAGAGGAAGTAAGTTTTTAATTTTCATAACCATATTTTATGTGACACGCTGAATATCACATTATAGCAAACACGGTTAATTTGTTAATTATTTATTGTTATAAACAGTGTATTAGCATGCAGCTAATACACTGTTTAAACAAGATTTAAGCTTTATTACGACGTAAGCAAATAACCGCAATCGCGGTAAAAGCTAAAATAAAGCAGTAGTAAGATGAGGTTGAAACATCCCATGGGCTAATTTTAAATGTAGCACCGAGTAATAATGCCTGTGCGCCATAAGGCAAAGACCCCTGCGTTACACAGGCAAAAATATCTAATAAACTGGCAGAACGTTTACCACTAATTTCACCATCGTCAGCTAACTTTTTAGCAATCGGGCCTGTTACAATAATAGACACTGTGTTGTTAGCAATACACATATTGCTGGTTAGTACTAATGCAGCTATCCCTAACTGATCAGCCACTTTACGGTGCCATTTTGCAATGACCTTAGTAATCGCTTGAATTTTTTGCGCGATGTAGTCGAGGCCGCCATTAATACGAATAAACTCAGAGAGGCCACCAATAAACATAGACAGTAAAAATATTTCCTGCATGTCGCTAAAACCTTGGTAAATATCTTTTACAAAGCTGGCGCCTTCATAGCTTCCGGTAAAGCCCATCAATGCGGCGAAAACAATACCGCTTAACAGTACTACAAATACATTAAAGCCCATTACTGCCAGTACTAAAATAAAGGCATAAGGAAGCACCAATAAAATATCGTAGTCTTTAGTTTCAACAACTTGCGCAGCTGGCGTCAAAAATAACAACAGTGCAATAGTAAGGATAGCGGCTGGAATCGCAATTTTAAGATTTTCTTTAAACTTATCTTTCATTTCACAGCCTTGCGTGCGGGTAGCTGCAATCGTAGTGTCAGAAATTATTGATAGGTTATCACCAAACATAGCGCCAGATACAATGGTACCGGCCATTAATGCGGGATCAATCCCTGTTTTCATTGATACTGCATAAGCAATTGGGCCAATAGCACCGATAGTTCCCATTGACGTGCCCATCGCAGTAGAGATAACCGCGGCAATTAAAAACAAACCAGGCAGAAGTAATGAAGGGGGAATAAGTGAGAGACCAGCATTAACAACCGCGTCCACACCGCCGGTTGCACCTGCAACCGCCGAAAAAGCACCCGCTAGTAAGTAAATAAGGCACATGGTAATAATATTGTTATTACCCACACCTTTAATAAAGGTCTCTACGCTTTGGTTGATACTGGTTTTATTTAAAATAAAGGCTAAAACAATCGCGGGTAAAATAGCGACCGGTGCTGGGAGTTGATAAAATGCATAATCAACCCCTTGAGATTGCAAATATAAGCCTGAGCCTAAAAAAATAGCAACAAAGGTGAGTAGGGGGAGCAAAGAAAATCTTGCTTTATTTTTATCAAATGATGGCTGCATCATAATCCTCGTTAATTATTCATAGCAATCGAAACCGATTGATATATTAAACAGCCAAAGCATCCCTCTTTTAGCTGAATTTAGTTGTTTGTTTTACTATCTAACCAGATAAGTAACTCAACAGCGCCCGCAAGCCAAAGACCAAATCGGCGCAAAAAGGAAGTTTAAATGTATAGATGGCTAAATGCAAAGGCTATCTGTTAATATTATGAGGGTCTGTTGATCTTTCAAGGTTAAATTTGCAGCAGTCTGTTTGGTATTTAGGCAAGGCAGAGCCTATGTGGTGTGGTTGTTCCCCATAAATAGGCGATAACGCATCATCAATGCCAAACAGGCGCTGCCCGAAGGGTTCTGCCTAGGGGCGATTTACTCTTTGTTGCTCGGTTTTTACTTAGCCCACTAGGTTACAAACCTCGCGCCACGATTAAACCGCTCCTAGTTTGAACAAATTTTAATCCGCAAAGGTCAACAGACCCTAAAATAATCGAAGCTTTTTAATAAGCTTTCCTGACTATTACATGAGTTTTAGATAAAATCTAGCTAACTAAAAAATACATAGGTTGTAAAAAGATGAATCGAGTAGGTGTATTTGGTGCAAATGGTCGAATGGGACTGGCACTTGTAGAAGCAGCAACAATTAATAAAAATTCACAATTAGCTGCGGCCTATGTACGCAGTCAGTCACCGTTATTAGACTTGCCAGTTAATCAGCTTAACAGCGCAGCGGCAAAAGAGATTAAGTTTAGCAGTGAACAGCAGGTTGAAAATGTAGATGTGCTTATAGATTTTACTTTGCCTGAAGGCATGAGAAATCATTTAAAAACAGCCGTTGCGCAAAAAACACCTATGGTAATTGGCACCACTGGCTTAACTCACGACGATATGGCGCTATTAACTGATGCCGCTAAACATATCCCGATTGTATTTGCGCGTAATTATAGCGTGGGTGTAAATTTACTGCTTAACTTAGTGCAAACGGCAGCGACAAAATTAGGTGATGATTTAGATATAGAAATATTTGAAGCGCATCATCGTCATAAAATAGATGCGCCATCGGGCACAGCATTAGCTATTGGCGAGTCGATTGCACAGGCAAAAGGGTGGGATCATGATGAGGTTGCTGTTTATGATCGTAACAATATAGAGCAAGCCAAATCACAAAATGAAATTGGCTATTCGGTGCTAAGAGGCGGCGATATAGTAGGTGAACACACGGCCTACTTCGCTACAATGGGCGAAAGACTTGAATTAACCCATAAAGCAAGTTCGCGAATGACCTTCGCACTAGGTGCTATAAGAGCTGCGCAGTGGTTGAAAAATAAACCGGCAGGACTTTATGACATGCAAGATGTGCTAGATTTGAAGTAGTTAAGTTCCTTTTTTAACGCTTTGGGGTGGTTTTTTGCTATAACCACTTATTTATTGCAATTTACTAATTAGCGTTAGACCTAAAAGCCAACTTCATGTAGAATGCAGCCAATTTGCCAAAAATTACTAAATGCGTGTTTCCAATTATACTCATATGGTTAGCAAAACCGGGGTTTGTGTGGGAATGAAAAGAGTTTTAGGCAAGAAAAATGAATGAAGGTTTAGTGGTTTACATCGGCATCATTTAAGACTGCGTAAAACAATTTAAGCTCACAGAAATCAGGTTTTGACCAATTATCTGAGTATTGGCGGGGTGTTAAGCAATTTGCTTACTCCCGTTTTTTACTGTTAGGAGGTTTAACTTGACTAAATCCGCTCTGTTAGTCCTAGAAGACGGCACAGTGTTTCGCGGTACTGCAATCGGCGCTGACGGCATGTCAGTCGGTGAAGTAGTATTCAATACGTCTATGACTGGTTATCAAGAAATTTTGACTGATCCATCGTACGCGGAACAAATCGTAACTTTGACGTACCCACATATCGGTAATACGGGTACCAACAGCGAAGACGAAGAAGCGAGTCACATTTGGGCTAAAGGCCTAGTGATCCGTGATTTGCCACTGCTAGCGAGTAATTTTCGTAACGAGCAATCGTTAGATGATTACTTAAAAGAACGTAATATTTTAGGTATTGCGGACATCGACACCAGAAAACTAACCCGTATTTTGCGTGATAAAGGCGCACAAAATGGCTGTATTGTTGCCGGTGACGAACTAGACGAGAAAAAAGCGCTTGAAGCTGCGCAAGCCTTCCCAGGCTTAAAAGGCATGGATTTAGCAAAAGTTGTCTCAACCAAGGAAAATTTTGAGTGGCGCGAATCAAGCTGGACATTAGGCGAAGGGTTTAAAACCTTACACGCTGATGATGAAAAGTTTCATGTTGTAGCCTATGACTTTGGTGTTAAACGTAATATCTTACGTATGCTTGTTGATCGTGGCTGTAAACTGACGGTTGTTCCAGCACAAACCTCTGCCGCTGACGTACTTGCCTTAAACCCAGATGGTATTTTCTTATCAAACGGCCCTGGCGATCCTGAGCCATGTACTTACGCCATTGATGCAATTAAAACCTTTTTAGAAACCGACACGCCAATTTTTGGTATTTGTTTAGGGCATCAACTACTAGCGCTTGCCTCAGGTGCTAAAACAGTAAAAATGAAGTTTGGCCACCATGGTGGTAACCACCCAGTTAAAGATCTTGACCGTGATGTTGTAATGATCACTGCACAAAACCACGGTTTTGCTGCAGATGAAGCCACATTACCAGATAACTTACGTGCAACGCATAAATCGTTATTTGATGGCACATTGCAAGGTATTCATCGTACAGATAAACCAGCGTTTAGCTTCCAGGGTCACCCTGAAGCAAGCCCAGGCCCGCACGATGCAGCCCCATTATTTGACCACTTCATCGATTTGATGCAAGCGCGTAACCACTAATTTAACCGGAGTAATAATGCCAAAACGTACCGACATAAAAAGCATTCTTATCTTAGGCGCAGGCCCAATTGTAATTGGTCAAGCTTGTGAATTTGACTACTCTGGTGCTCAAGCGTGTAAAGCACTTAGAGAAGAAGGCTATAGAGTTATACTCGTTAACTCAAACCCAGCAACTATCATGACCGACCCAGAAATGGCTGATGCAACATACATCGAACCAATTCACTGGGAAGTGGTAGAAAAAATTATTGAAAAAGAAAAGCCAGATGCTGTACTACCAACTATGGGTGGTCAAACAGCATTAAACTGTGCGCTTGATTTAGACAAGCACGGTGTATTGGCTAAGCATGGCGTTGAGCTTATTGGCGCAACGGCGGATGCAATCGATAAAGCAGAGAACCGTGAACGTTTTGATGTTGCTATGCGTAACATCGGCCTTGAATGTCCACGTGCTGAAATTGCCCATACAATGGATGAAGCGCGCGATACCATGACCCGTATCGGCTTACCGTGTATTATTCGTCCTTCTTTCACAATGGGCGGCACCGGCGGCGGTGTGGCTTACAACATGGAAGAGTTTGAGGAAATCTGTGAGCGCGGTTTAGACCTTTCACCAACCAGCGAGTTATTAATTGATGAGTCGTTAATTGGTTGGAAAGAATACGAAATGGAAGTTGTTCGTGACAAAAAAGACAACTGTATTATCGTCTGTTCTATTGAAAACTTTGACCCAATGGGTGTGCACACAGGTGACTCAATCACGGTTGCACCAGCACAAACATTAACCGACAAAGAATACCAAATTATGCGTAATGCCTCTATGGCCGTATTGCGTGAAATTGGTGTTGAAACTGGCGGTTCAAACGTACAATTTGGTGTAAACCCTGTTGATGGCCGTATGGTTATCATTGAAATGAACCCACGTGTATCTCGTTCATCAGCACTGGCCTCTAAAGCAACCGGTTTCCCAATTGCTAAAATTGCAGCAAAATTGGCTGTAGGTTACACCCTTGATGAGCTTCAAAACGATATTACTGGCGGTAAAACACCAGCATCGTTTGAACCTTCAATCGATTACGTGGTAACAAAAATTCCTCGCTTTAACTTTGAAAAATTTGCCGGTGCAAACGACCGTTTAACAACGCAAATGAAATCAGTGGGCGAAGTAATGGCGATTGGTCGTAACCAACAAGAGTCATTACAAAAAGCATTACGTGGTTTAGAAGTAGGCGCAACGGGCTTTAACCCAATTGTGGCGCTTGACGACCCGAAAGCAAAAGAAAAAATCATTCGTGAATTACGTGAGCCAGGTGCAGAGCGTATTTGGTACATTGCCGATGCAATGCGCCATGGTATGAGTGTTGAAGATGTGTTCGAACTGACTAAGATTGACCCTTGGTACTTAGTACAAATTGAAGATATCTTAAAAGACGAAGCTAAAATTTCAGAAGTCGGTATGGCTGGCTTAAATGCAGACTTCTTGCGTAAACTTAAACGCAAAGGGTTTGCCGATCCGCGTATTGCAGAAATTGCCGGTGTATCAGAAGCTGAAATTCGTAAAAAGCGCCATCAACTCAATATTGTACCTGTGTACAAACGCGTTGATACGTGTGCTGCAGAATTTAGCTCAGACACGGCTTACATGTACTCATCTTACGATGAAGAGTGTGAAGCTAACCCATCTGACCGTGATAAAATCATGGTAATTGGTGGCGGACCTAACCGTATTGGTCAAGGTATTGAATTTGATTACTGTTGTGTTCATGCAGCGCTTGCGCTTCGCGAAGACGGTTACGAAACTATTATGGTTAACTGTAACCCTGAAACGGTTTCTACCGATTACGACACATCAGACCGTTTATACTTCGAACCAATTACGCTTGAAGACGTACTTGAAATTGTTCGTGTTGAAAAGCCAAAAGGCGTTATCGTGCAGTACGGTGGTCAAACGCCACTTAAACTTGCGCGTGAGCTTGAAGCTAACGGCGTGCCAGTCATTGGTACTTCACCAGATGCCATTGACCGTGCAGAAGACCGTGAGCGTTTTCAACAACTTGTTGAGCGTTTAGACTTACTGCAGCCAGAAAATGCGACGGTAACCTCTACTGAAGAAGCACTACTTAAATCAGTTGAGATTGGCTTCCCACTGGTTGTACGCCCATCTTATGTACTCGGTGGTCGTGCAATGGAAATTGTATACGATGAGCAAGACTTACGTCGTTACATGACCGAAGCCGTATCTGCATCAAATGAAGCGCCTGTATTACTTGACCGCTTCTTAGATAACGCAATCGAAGTTGACGTTGATGCCATTTGTGATGGCGAGCAAGTCATCATCGGCGGCATCATGGAGCATATTGAACAAGCGGGCGTTCACTCTGGTGACTCAGCGTGTTCATTACCAGCTCACTCGCTAACGCAAGAAGTACAAGATGTAATGCGTAAGCAAGTAACTGATATGGCCCTTGAGCTTGGCGTAGTGGGTTTGATGAATACACAGTTTGCGGTTAAAGATGGCAAAGTGTATTTAATCGAAGTAAACCCGCGTGCAGCACGTACAGTTCCATTTGTATCTAAAGCAACGGGTGTAGCACTTGCAAAAGTAGCGGCACGTTGTATGGCGGGTCAATCTTTAGCAAGCCAAGGCATTACTAAAGAAGTGATTCCACCTTACTACAGCGTAAAAGAAGTGGTATTGCCATTTGCTAAGTTCCAAGGTGTGGATCCTATCCGTGGCCCAGAAATGCGCTCTACGGGTGAAGTAATGGGTGTTGGTGATACTTTCGCCGAAGCGTTCGCAAAAGCACAATTAGGTGCAAGCAACACTTTACCACGTGGTGGTCGCGCGTTACTATCTGTTCGTAATAGCGATAAGCCACGTATTGTAGAATTAGCTAAAACCATGACAGACCTTGGTTTTGAGCTAGACGCAACTGGTGGAACAGCTGCTGCACTTGAAGATGCTGGAATTACGGTTCGCCGTGTAAACAAAGTGTTTGAAGGTCGTCCGCATATTCTTGATAGAATCAAAAATGGCGAGTATAGCTATATCGTTAATACCACCGAAGGTCGCCAAGCGATTGAAGATTCGAAGGTGTTACGTCGTGGTGCATTGCAGCACAAAACCAATTATACTACGACATTGAATGCGGCATTTGCTAACTGTACTGCTAACCAAGCAGATGACCGCAGTAAAGTGACGTCTGTTCAAGAACTACACCTGCGATTGAACTAAGGAAATGTGCCAAGGCCATAACCATGGCCTTGGGATTAAGTGAGAAAAGTATGCAATCAATTCCAATGACAGTTCGTGGCGCAAAATTATTGCGCGATGAGCTTAACGAATTAAAAACTGTTACCCGTCCAAAAATTGTATCTGATATTGCTGATGCACGTGAACACGGTGACTTAAAAGAAAATGCTGAATATCATGCTGCGCGTGAGCAACAGGGTTTTTGTGAAGGCCGTATTCAAGAAATTGAAGCAAAACTTTCAAACATGCAGATGATTGACGTAACAAAGATGCCTAATACAGGCCGAGTGATTTTTGGTACTACAGTAACCATCGTTAATGTTGAAACCGACGCTGAAGTTAAATATCAGATTGTTGGCGATGATGAAGCAGATATTAAAAGTAATTTAATTTCTGTTAATTCACCAATTGCTCGTGGCTTAATTGGTAAACAAGCGGATGACGCTGTGATTATCAAAACGCCAAAGGGTGATGTAGAGTACGAAATCATTGAGGTTGAGTATATTTAATTAGTTAACTCACTTTAACGTTTTATAAAAACCAGTGCTTAGCAATAAGCACTGGTTTTTTTATACTTGGTTTAAATGCCGCTTAATTATTATTCATTGTTTGTAAATGTAGGCTATGTTGTTATGGTACTAACCTATTCTTCAATAAGGAAATAGTATGGCAAATATACAGTATCCTGCACCTTTAAAAGTGGGTTCTAAAATCGCCGTGTGTTCTTTATCTGCGGGGATCAAATCAAAATACCATCCACGGTTAGATATCGTCATTAATGGCTTAAAACATCGCGGTTATCAGGTTGTGGAGGGGGAGTTTTTACGTCAAAACGAGCCGCGAACTCAGCTTACAGCAAAGCAGCATGCTAAGCAGTTAATGGAGTTTTTATTAGATGATGAAATAGATGCAATTATGCCGCCAATGGGCGGTGAACTAGCAATGGAAATATTGCCGCTGCTTGATTTTAGCGCAATTAAAAATGCCAAACCTAAATGGTTAGTGGGTTATTCAGATGTCAGTACGATTGCTTGTGCACTGACAGCAAAATGTAACTGGGCAACACTGCATAGCGCTAATTTGATTCAATTACACCCTGATGAAAAAGACCCATATTGTTTACAAATATTTGAAAGCCTAAGTTATGAAGCTAACAGTGAGTTTGAGCAAGCCTCCTCGAATTACCACCAACATAGCAAGCCTGATTACGCACAAAACCCGAGTGCATTATTTGATCATAGCGTACCTACCCAGTGGCAGTGTTTAAATTACACCGATAAGCGCAGTATCGAAATGTCAGGACGGTTGTTTGGTGGGTGTCTTGATACGGTTGGATTATTGTTAGATTCACCATTTTTAGCTTTGCATGAGTTTAAAAAGCATAATGCATCGCAAGGTATTGTGCTTTATTTAGAAAGTGCCGAGCTCACGCCAGCGACGGTTGCACGGTTTTTATTGTCACTTAAATTGGCGGGTATGTTTGATGATATAAACGGGGTGATTATTGGTCGTCATGTGACCTTACAGGGGCAAGATCCAGGGTTTGATTATCGCCAAGGCTTAAATGCCGCTTTTGGCGGGTGTTTATTTCCGGTGATCATAGATGCCGATATTGGCCACATTCCCCCTAATTTAAATTTAATTAATGGTGCATTATGCACTTTTACCGCAGATGTTGAGCATGGCAAAGTGACCAATGCGTCTGTGGTCACAAAACTAGCATAGCAAGATAAGCTGCTCACTTACTATTTAAAGTGAGCAGCGATGCCTTATAAAACCTGAATAACCTGTTCTTTGCTTAAACGTGATTTTGGCAGCTTAGCATTGTAGTCTTCTTCAGCGTCATGGTAACCCAGCGCAAGTGCTACATCACAGATGTAGCCGTCTAATTCGCTTGCGAACTCCTCACCAATCAGTTGTGCATCAACGCCTTCCATCGGTGTGGTATCAATCCCTAAGCGTGCTGCTGCATGCATAGTATTGCCTAAAGCAATGTAGGTTTGTGCTTTAGTCCAGGCGGCATTATTACCCTTCTCATCGGTATTTAAATCCACAAACGCAAAGGCGCCAAAAGCTTGCTCGCGGTTTTCTGTTTGAGTTCGGCCATTTTTTATATCAGCATCAATTACTTGGCCATAGTTTTCACGGGTATATTGCGGATTATGAGCGAATAAAATAATGTGTGATGCCGCTTTAATGTGTGGCTGATTAAATTGAAACTTATTAGCAAAGGTACTGTGCATACGCTCTTTTGCGGCATCAGATTCAATCACAATAAATTTCCAAGGCTGTGAATTAATTGACGAAGGAGAAAGACGCATAGCATTATACAATACCGCTAAATCGTCTTGAGAAATGCGCTTTGTAGCATCATAACGTTTAGCGGTGTGGCGGCTTTCAAGATCGCGAATAATAGGGTGAGTCATCGTCTCTCCATAATAAAAAAGGGTTGATAAACAGTATTTACTGAGTGTATGAGCAGCATAATACAATTTGCTTTATTTAAAATAAACAGCATAATTATTGAATCATTATCAAATAAAAATAGATAATATGCAGATTGATGACTTAAAACTTATTTTAAAAGTAGCTGAGTGTCGAAGCATTACGCTAGCAGCAGCCAAGTTAGATATGCGCACAGCAACGGCCAGTGCTGCTATTAAGCGTGTAGAGTCAGCACTTGGCTGTGAATTATTTATTAGAACCACTCGTCATTTACGTTTATCTAGTGCAGGGGAGCGATACATTCCCCAATGCGAACAAGCTCTGGCCGTGCTTGAAACGGCAAGGCAAAACCTTAAAGGAGAACATGATGCCATTGAAGGGGAGTTACGGGTAGCTACCTCATCTGATTTAGGGCGCAACTTAGTGATACCTTGGATTGATGAAGTCATGGATAAGTACCCAAGTGTGAGTTTGCGCACGCACATTAGCGATAGTAATATCGATTTTTTTCGTGATTCGGTTGATATAGCACTGCGTTATGGCTCCCCAAGTGATAGTAGTGTATATGGGTTTAAAATTTGCAATGTACCGCGACTACTTTGTGCTACGCCAACTTATTTAGCTAAATATGGTGAGCCAGATCACCCGGATGATTTAGCGCAGCATCATGGGTTATTTTATCAGCTGCAAGATATTATCAATAATGTGTGGGAATTTACCGACGGGCAAAAAAAATACAAAGTAAAAATGCAGGGCAGACGTGCCTCAAACGATGGCGATTTAGTCAGACGTTGGTGTGTTGCAGGTAAAGGTTTAGCAGTTAAATCGGCGTTAGATATTGCCGATGACTTATTAAATAAACGCGTTGTTACTGTGATGCCTAATTACCAACATACCTGTGGTGAGCTTTGGCTTATTTGCCCAAGCAGGCAATCGATTACTCCCGCTGTACGACTATTACGCGATGTGTGCAGAGAAAAAACCGCTCACATATTGAATCAGCTAGTAAAACAGGGAATTGTTGATAAACGTGTATTAATTAACGAGTAACAAATACACGTTTAGTAACGTTAACTTAAATGGCTCTTAAAAAACGCCAAGGTTCGCTGCCAAGCAAGTTCGGCATTTTTTTCATCGTAACGGCCAGTTGAGTCATTGTGGAAACCATGGTTTGCACCTTCATACATATGCATGGTGAACTCAACATTGTTAGCTTTTAAGCTTTGCTCATACTCAGGCCATGTAGCGTTAACCCGTTTATCAAGTTCACCTAATTGAATCATTAACGGCGCTTTTATATTTTTGTGTAAGCTTTCACTTGCAGGTGTGCCATAAAAGGGCACGCCCGCGGTCAATAAGTTACTGTCTACTGAGGCTAAATAATTAACAATATAGCCACCAAAACAAAAACCAACCGCGCCTAATTTACCATTACTATTTGGCTGTGCTTTTAAAAAATGCGCAGCGGCTACAAAATCATTTTGTATTTTAGTGCGATCAAGGGTACGTTGCATGGCTCGACCTTCATCGTCGTTGCCTGGGTAGCCACCCAGTGGGTGCAACGCATCAGGGGCAAAGGCAATAAAGCCGGCTTTAGCCAGTCGCCTTGCAACATCTTTTATATACGGATTTAAGCCGCGATTCTCGTGTACTACTAATACAACAGGTAGCTTGCCTTGTGTATTTTTTGGAACCACTAAATAGCCTTTGCCCGAACCATGGCCATCAGGCGAATCAAATTCTTGGTAAGTGGCTTTTATGTCATCGTCGTTAAATGAGACCTGCTCAGCTTGAGCGTAATTAGGTAATAATGCACCTGTAAGCACCGTCATTGAAAAGCCCAATGCGGCTAAGCCGCCGAGCTTTTTCATAAACGTGCGTCTATCAATTAAACCATGAGCGTATTCGTCATACCAATCAAATGCTTCTTGAGGAATGTGTTCAGACTGAGGGGAGGTCATAGTTGTGCCTTATTTTATTATGATTATTTAATACCATAACGTAAAAGGCATAAAAAACGAGCAGTTTAATTTATAAATAAAAAGCTCGGCATAATTATGCCGAGCTTTTTTGGTTGGGATTTTACTGAATTAACTATTGATCGTTGCTGGTTGGCCATCGACGATAGGGTCTTTACCGCGCCATTTGCGGACCAGACGTTTTGTATCCTCAAGCGCAACATACTGACACGGTATAAGAATAAGCGTAATTACTGTGGCAAACAGCACACCAAAGGCGAGTGATACTGCCATAGGTATTACAATTTTTGCTTGTAAACTGGTTTCCATAATAATCGGCATTACGCCAATAAAAGTAGTGACTGAGGTTAGTAATATGGCTCTAAAGCGACGCGCTCCGGCTTGCATTACCGCTTCTTTTATTGCCACACCTTCTGCACGGGCTTTGTTTACAAAATCCACCATAACAAGTGAATCATTAACCACTATACCGGCTACAGCGATAATGCCGAACATTGATAGCCCGCTCATGGTCATACCTAAAGCCATATGACCGAACATAGCACCCACAACACCAAATGGGATCACCGACATAATAATCAGTGGCTGAGAATATGAGCGAAGCGGGATGGCCAGTAGCGCAAAAATAATCATTAATGAGATTGCAAAATCACGTAGTTGTTCATTCGCACTTTCCATCTCTTCTTGAATACGCCCAGCCACATTACTTTTTACACCAGGGTAGTTTTTAAGAAGTGCAGGTAAGTAAACATCACGAATTTCTTGTGCAATAGCAAATGGCTCTACTTCGTCGCTATTGACCGCAGCCCATACATTAACAGTACGATTTGAGTTTTCACGTCTGATACTGCTTACGCCGTCAACTAGCTTGACTATAGCTATTTCACTCAAAGAAACTTCAGCGCCCGCAGGGGTGATAATACGCGTATCTTGAATGTTGCTAATAGAGTTGCGCTCGCTTTGCGGGTAGCGAATCATTACTTTGATTTCTTCACCTTCACGTAAAATACGCTGTGCTTCAAGGCCGTAATAACTAAAACTAACTTGAGAGGCCACATCAGCTAGGGTTAAGCCCATACTGTAAGCAAGTGGTTTTAAATCAAGTTGTACTTCGTCGGTGGCACTTTGCAGTGAGTCATTTACATCCCCCACGCCTTCCATACTTTGTAACTTTGCTTTTAGTTTGCTAGATACTTCTTTTAACTCGTCGGCATTTTTTCCTTCGAGCCTAAAGCTAACATCGCCATCATCACGACCACCACCAAAAATACTATCTTGAATGGTGAGTGTTTTAAGCCCCGGTAGCGGTGGCATTTTTTCACGCCACATAGTGCTTAGCTCAAAGGTATCGATTGGGCGTAAGTGAGGCTCTACTAAAATAGCCATAATACTCGCATTAGTACGACCACGCAGACTAACAGACAAGTCACGGATCATAGATTGGCCATACTGCTGCTCTAGTTCTTTGTCGACGCTCAGTAATACATTTTCTATTTTACGCGCTGTTTCAAGCGTGGCTTGCTCAGAAGAGGCAAGGTTCATTTCTAGTGATATACGCGGAAAATCATGCGGAATTTTAGGGTTTGGTACAAATTTAACCATTCCACCGGCAAAGAGTCCTGCACTGACAATTAAAATACATAAAAAGCCAATAATCACGGTATAGCGATAATGGATACAACGACCGATAAATGGAGTGTAATAATGTTCAACAAAATGCTTTAAGCCACTATCAACTGCATTACGTAATTTATGTAATGGGTTTTTAGGATTAGGCTTACGCGGGTTCATTGCTGCGATGTGTGCAGGTAAAATTAGTTTTGATTCAATCAGTGAAAAAATTAAGCATAAAATAATTACTACACCAATTGCTTTCGAAAACGCAGCGCTCGGCCCTGAAGCCATTGCTTGAGGTAAAAATGCAGCAATAGTGGTTAGTACACCAAAGGTTGCTGGCATGGCTACACGTTTTACACCACGAATAACGTTGTTAAGTGAGTGCCCATGTTTTTCAATTTCAGCACTGGCCGACTCACCTACAACAATGGCATCATCAACCACAATCCCCAAAACAATAATAAAGGCAAACAAAGACACCATATTAATAGTAATGTCTAAAAAGCCGATAGGCATAAATAAGAATGCCCCTAAGAAAGACACTGGTAGGCCCATCATTACCCAAAACGCTAATCTAAGAGGTAAAAACAGCGCTAATACCAGCATAACTAAAATACCGCCCCACACCATGTTATCGACCATCATGTCGAGGCGACCTTCAAGGTAGTATGTTAAATCAACGATGGGTGATAACTTAACGCCTGCAGGAAGTTGATCGGCTTTGTCAGCTAGGTACTTTTTAAGGACTTTAGCAACAACGGTAATGTCTTGATCTTTTGAGGCATCAACTTCAAACGTTAATGAATTTTTACCATTGTATTTAGAGTAAAGTAGGCCCTCTTCAAAGCCATCATTAATAGTGGCTACATCGCCTAATTTAATTTGAGCACCGTCTGGTAATGTAATTAGCGGTAACTTTTCAAATTCACCGCCACGATAGGCTTGCTTTTCGACACGCATCGAAATGTAGCCAGTATCAGAGCGAATTTGCCCCGCCGACATATTAGTAGAAAAGCTTTGTACCGCATTAGATACATCTCTAAACGTGAGTCCGTATTCGCGAAGTTTATCAGGGCTAATTTCAATGCCAATTTCGTAGTCTAAGCCACTGTAAAAATCAACAAGGTTTACGTGAGGAAGGTTTTGTAATTCATCCTTAATATCATTGCCAAGCTCTTTTAATTGGTAATAACTCATATCACCATAAAGCGCGAGTATCATTACTTCCTGTTGAAACTTGTCACGCTGAACAACAGGGCGCTCCATACCTGCAGGAAACGTATTAATTGAATCTACTTGCGCTTTTATTTCATCAAGCGCTTCTTTGGCGTCATATTTTTCTTCAATCTCAACCCAGGCTTGTGCATAGCCTCGGTTAGAATAAGTGATTAAACGCTTTATACCCTCAGTACCTTCGAGGTTTTCTTCAATTTTTATAGTAATGCCTTCTTCCACCTCTTGTGGAGCAGCACCAGGGTAAATAGCTTGTATACTTACCCAGTTACTCTCAAATTGAGGGAATGCTTGCTTACGAATTGTCAGCGCGGTTAATAACCCACCAATCAAGATAAAAATCATGATTAGGTTAGCTGCAACGGGGTTACGCGCAAACCACGCAATTAACCCTTTTTCATCAGTTGTGGTCATTGCTTACTCTCCTTTTAATGCAAGTTGAGTAACGTCTGGTTTGGTTACAGTGTCTTCAATTTTTACTGCCATTCCTTCGCTAGGGTATTCAAGAGCAGAAGTTATCAGTTGTTCTCCCTCTGCTAAGCCTTGATTAGCGATGACCATGCCATCTTGTTCGCGAATAATATTGAGTGTTTTAAATGACAAAGTTAAATCATCGTTTAACACTGCAATTTTATTATTTTTAACCAGATGATGAGGAACAACAATAGCGCCATTAACGGCGCGGCCTTCAATTGTAGCGTTAATGTATGAGCCAAAACGAAGTGGCTGAACCCCATCATATGGAGTTTGAAGTTGGGCAACCAAATAGCTCATTCGACTTTTTTGATCAATCACACCTTCGCTACGTACCACTTTAGCCTGCCATGTGGTTTCTTTACCTGCATATTGCGCATTAAATTCAACTGTTGCACCTATGCCACCATTATTGAGGTATTGCAGCTCTTTATCGGCAACAGGTAAACGCACTTCGGCGACCTCAGTCGAACTAAGTGAACCAAAGCTATTACCAGGATTAACTACCGAACCTAAACTAATGCTGCGCTCGTTTATAATCGCATCGTAGGGGGCTTTAATATATGTGCGTTCTAAATTACGTTTAGCACGTTTTACACTTGCTTGTGCTGAGCGATATCGCGCCATTTTTTCAGCTAATTGCGGTTTACGTAAATACAGTGCAGAGGCGGTGATATCACTTGAGTCTGCTTTAATGCGTTCCCATTCGGCTTTAGCAACATGCGCTTGTGCGCGTTCAATTTCGAGTGCTGAGCTTGCTTGGGCAAGGCCAGCTTCTGCTTCAATTAAATCAGCTTCGTAATCATTTGGATCAATTCGTGCTAAAATGTCGCCTTGCTTTACAAAGGCACCTTCAACAAATTGTCCTGCAACTGAAATAACTTGGCCACTCACCTGAGCAATCAATTCAGTGCGGTCTTTTGGTTGTACAATACCGTACGACTTTACATCGAGGGTAATTGCATCAAGGTGAACTGGTTGTGCTGCAACCAAAGGACGCATGTCTTGGGGGGGCTTTTCTTCAGGTGGCTTTTTCATTGCAGAAAAGCCTGCTGCGAGGCCAATGCCACCAACAAGGACCGCGATCGGAAGTATTATTTGTTTTTTAGTCGCCACAGGGCATTCCTTCATAAATTGTGCTGATGGACTAATGATACGCAATAAAGTGTTTACAGTGTATTTGAAGATGTAACAAGTCATTGCACAAGGCGGTTACAAATAGAACGAAATACGCTATTTATGTACAAAGCAGCAACAAAAAAATTGAAATTTATTACTGAGGTTAGAATGAAAACACAATCAATGGCGTGCCGTTTAGGCTGTGGAGCATGTTGTATTGCGCCGAGTATTAGCTCGCCAATTCCAGGTATGCCAAACGGTAAAAAGGCCGGAGAACGTTGTATTCAGCTGGATGAACGAAATTTATGCAAGCTATTTGGTGATGAGTCGCGCCCAAAAGTGTGTAGTGATTTTAGCGCCACGTTAGATGTATGCGGAACGACCAATGAACACGCATTAACGTTAATTACCGAATTAGAGCAATTAACCTAATTTATTGTATTAAATACACATATATTTACAATTAATACGCTTGAAAAGTGTAGACACTTACTTTTTGTTTCTAAAAGTGGTACTGAGAGAGTGCAATTACGTATCGACTTAGCATTGTCTCTAGTGTTTTCTCATTCAATTATCTTTGTTCATACCGTTTTTAATGATAAATGCACAAAGAGGGCGAAGAGGCCTGCGCTTTTAGGGCACGTAAAGTAGGGCGAATTGCGGTATGAAATTTCTAACTCAGCTTTTTACTGGCCTGTTTATTATTTCAACTCAAAAAATAAGCTCAGCGTGGGGTAAGCCCTCGCTGAGCTATAAGATTACCAGCTATACGTGGCACTTAGCGTATATTGCTCGCCGCGACCTGGCGTACCTGGAATTTCTTCAAACGACTCATCCCATAAGTTATCAGCTGCAAGACTAATAAAGAAGTTAGGCAGGGCTGGTGGAGTTATTTTTATCGTCAGCTGAGTAAATAACGCCTCGTCACCTGAACGGCGCAGCGCATTTTTATGTTGTTTACGCCACTCATTATCTACTCGAAACTCTAATATATCCGTTGGGTTCCAAATTGCACCGAGTGTTACACGATGATCAGGAAAATTTAAGGCATAAAAGCTAGCATCAATATTTTCAGCACCGTAGGTTTCTGTTTTATGTAAGTACGCATAGCTGGCAATAATTTCTGCGTTATCAAATTGTTTAGTAGCTAAAAATTCAAGGCCTGTGGTATCAATATCAACCGGCTGTGCAAATCGTGCTGAGCTTGAATCAAAGTTAAATGTCCAATCGGTTAGGTTATTATCTTTACGATAAAAAAGCGCTGAATTGAGTTGCCAGCTTTGTTGCTCAAGCAATAAGCCCAGCTCTAAGCTTTTGGTGGTTTCACGCTCAAGGCTAGCGTTACTTCTAAACAAACCCCCAGACTCACTACCACCAATGGCGGTGTAGCCTGCTACTTGGCTTGCCTCGGCATACGACAAATACAATGTTCGCTCAGTGCCATCGTTATTTTGGGTATTGAAACTAACATCACCAATCAATGATAGCTCAGAATCATCACGACTGGTGTTATCAAATGCAGCCCCTAAACGCACCGTTAGTTGCTGATCACTTGCAAGCGATGTTGTGTATTCTGGTAATACACTAAGCTTAAAGTAGTTACGTGAAGTAAAGTTATTTTCAAGGGTAGTGGAGTCAATACTGTCTTCTATATATTGCGCAGAGTAATTAACCGCAACTGACTTTGTTTGCGCATGACGACCTGAAACAGCCAATGATTTTACTTGTGTTTCATGAAATGCTTGGAACGCGCTTGGGTTTTCTCTTGAATAAACATAATGGTCGTTATGCTTGCGGTAATAAGCCGATACTTCAAATTCACTGTTGGTAGCATAGGCTTGTTTATGGTTGAGCATCCATAATTGAGTTTCTAAGTCTTCGGTTTCATTTACACCAAATGGGGTATAAAGGTTTGGCCAACCAAAAAACTTTTCTTGTAAGCCGTAAAATAAATCAGTTTGTGAATCGTTCCCAGTTAACTGCACTCTGCCAGAAGTACGGGTAAAGTCATGATCGCCAAAATCAATTGAACCATCACTTTGTGAGTGCGAATATTCACCTTCAAAACCAATATGCCAATTAGCGTTTGCTTTAAGTGGAGTAGTCACACCTGCATGAATTGTTTGTAGGTTGAAGTCATTTGAGCCAGCGCCCAAAGAGACACTGCCACCAGTTGTTATTGGTTTCCAAGCAAATGACACAGTACCTACTGAGCTATTCATGCCATTAAGTGCATTATCGGCTCCGGTTAATACGCTGGCACCCGTTAGCATTTGTGGTGCAATAGGAATTTCTGCAAAGTAGTGACCAGACTGCGGGTCGAGTAGAGTTGCACTGCCGATTCTAAAGCCGGTATTTTCAAAAATCCCCCCGCGTATCGTTACATCAGCTTGTGCTTCAGCCATATTGCGTGATTGCAAGTCAACACGCGGGTCGTACTCTAAATTTGAAATAGGTGAATCAAATGTACCAACAGGTAAGGTATTGGCAGTGGGTGACACTTCAATTGTTATTTGTTCTATGGTTGCTGTTTCTTTACTCTGCTCTGCATAAGCAACAGTTGAAATACTGGCTAGTACGGCCGGTATAATAAGGTGCGGGGCACGATTCATATCATTATTCTCATTTTATGCAATGGCGCTAACAATTAAATACCTATCACTTTTTATCACATGATAAGGTAAGCTCACTAAGCTAGGGTGATTTTGGGCGCTATTGTACATTAATGATAAAAAACTGCATTTGATAATCAAACCTAGCGTTACAAAATAGTAACTCTGCATCCTATAAATTATTTACATTGGTCACTTTATTATGCAAACACAACAATCGAGTCATTCATTAAATCAGCACACACTTTATTTTGCTGGTGGTTGCTTATGGGGCGTGCAAGAATTTATGAAGTATTTACCTGGAGTAGTGACTACTGAGGCGGGGCGTGCCAATGGCACTAGTAACACAACACAAGGTGAATACGATGGCTATGCCGAGTGCGTTAAAGTCATCTTTGATGCCCAAGAAGTGACCTTAAATGAATTAATCGGCTATTTTTTTGAGATTATTGACCCATACAGTATCAATAAACAAGGTAACGATGTAGGCGAAAAATACCGTACCGCCATTTTTAGCCAAGACAGCAATCATTTAAACATCGCCAGAGAGTATATTAGCCAGCGGGATGATGCCAAAAAAATAGCGGTACAAGTAGCGCCACTGACTAATTATGTCCCTAGCGATCCCGAGCATCAAGACCGCTTAACCAATCACCCTGATGATTATTGCCATATCCCAATTGATTTATTGCACAAGTATAAATCGTAAATTTGTTGATGAAATAACGGACGAATCGCGTAATTATTTTAAAAGCTCTCAAAAAACGAAAAAAGCTCACATACTGTGAGCTTTTTTAAATATTAATTAAAACTTACTGCTGCTTTTTCGGCGGGAAGTTGCTTAAAATATTGGCAACCGTTTCTTTAATGGTTGCTTCACGTTGTGATGGGGTTTGTTTTTTCTTTAAACGACCATCTTTAGCACCACGCCAAATTAATTGGTTTGACTCACGGTCAATAATATCAATCACCAGAGTACCTACTTCGTACTCACGCGCGCTTACATCGTGGTTAAAGCCTGTACCCCAGTAACCCCAACGTGCACCGTAGCCTACGTTAAAGCTGTCAACTTCAAGCTCTTTATCTACACTTGCATGGTAATTAACAAGTACATCAGCTTGCGCTACGTCAACCAATTGCATACCTAATTGCTGGCTTAGTTGGTTGTTTACCGCATTGCGAACGCGTTTTTCCATAAGGCCACTGATTTGGTAGTTATTCGTGTCTTTGGTTAGACTCGCGTTTTCTACCCAAGCAAACGTTTTGTAGTTACTAAAGTTTGCTGATTTATCGTAATCCCAATCGGGAGTTTGTGTACAGGCGGTTAGTAATGCCAGTGCTGCGACAATAAATATGTGTTTCATTACGTTTGCTCCAATAAAGTGCGTTTGTTTAAACTACCATGGGCGGGGGTAATTTAAAATCTTTAAAATAAGTGTAACTGACTAAGATGAATAGCCAATTAACTATTATTTATGTTCAACCTCAATCCAATCTTTTTCATCTACCCAGTTTTGTGCGCCGTCTTTTACTGAACGAATTGGCACAATATAATCACAACTTATTTGCGGTTTAACCGAGGCAAATATTGGCACAAAGCCAAAGCTCAGGGCAGTTTCTATAATTGCCTTTTGGTTTTGCGGATCGATATCAGCCGCTTCATCTATGTAAATAGGTATACGGTATAAGTTTTGTTCCTGATCGCTTAATAAGTAACGAATAAACAACATGCCACATAACAGCTTAATAGTAATACGCGTACCATTTGAACCAGCCGAATCTATTTTTTCAAAGTGCTCGGTTTCGCCCGCGCGGTTAACCACTTCAAAACGAATATCAAACAAATCGGTGAGGGTCAGACCTGCTTTGTCTGAGGCGAGTTTAATTAAATGATCTTTTGCCTCGTTTACCGCGCTCTCGCTGTAAGGTTCTTGGCTGAGTAAATCTAGGGTATCGCCTTGTTCAAATTGGTTAGAGGTACTGATAATAGTATCAATACTATCTACCAACATTTTGCGCGGGATAATATTAATTTTAAACGCTTGCAGGTTTGAGATGCGGTGCTGGCTAATGCCTTTATTAAAGCTATTCATTTCACGGCGTAAGCGGTCTAAATCTTCGCGCAGGCCTTTAATAGTAGCGGCAACTTCGGTAAGGGCAACGCGACCTTGGCGCTCAACCGCATCACGCTCGTTATCAATGTTATGAAACGCGCTAATAAGTTTTTGGTATTTACTAAACTCATCGTTTTCGTTATCAAACTTGGTGATACCGGCATTATAAATATGCATATAGGTATTACGTACATTTATATCGAAATTACGTAGCTCTTGGCAGTCCTTATTAAAGTGATGAATTAAATCGCTTAAATTATCAAAATCGATTTTTATATCAATCATGTAAGGCGTTACTTTACCACTGTATAAATCTAATGTGTGGTCAATACGCTCGGTTTTAACTTGGCGTAAGCGCTCTGTTTGACGATTAATTTGCGCCTGCTTAGATTTAATTAGTGAGCGTCTATCAGCAATTGAGCCACTGTTTTTTTGAATATCTTGTAGGTAATCGTCAACTTGTTCGCGCTCAGCTAAAAGCTGCTCTTTTAGCATTGCTTGGGCGTCAACCGACTGTTGCATCACTTCAAATTGCTCTAAGCGTTTAAGTGCGCTTTCTGCACTCATAAGCTCCTCGTATAGCGCGTCTTTTTCTTTTTGTTTATCAGCAACATTGGCGGCCACTTCGCGCTGTTGTTTAAACTCTTTTAATGATTGCTCAAGCGCGGTTAACTGAGCGCTCAGTTGCTCTTTATTTTCGCCGCTTTGCATTTGTACTGGTGAGAGCTTTTTAAGTTTAATACTGGCACCGGGTAGGGTGAGTATACCGCCTTTAACATTTTCGCTCAGCTGTGCTAAAAATTCACCAAAGGCGTCTTCGTCATCAATGGTTATATCGCCATTACTGGTGGTGGCAAAGGAGAGAATATCGGGGTTTAATAGCCGCGATATTTCCTCAACTTCTTTCAGTGATAAGTCTTCACGCATGCGGGTGAATAAATTAAATTCTAAGTTTTTAAGTTGTAACTTTAAGCTCTTAATTTGTTTTTGTGTTTCACCAATACGGAAATCAAGGGTGTGCAGGCTTTGCCCTTGAGCACTCGTAATAGAGTGTGACAACGACTCGTAGTCATTTTTTAACTGCCTTAGGTTACTTTTGAGAGTGGCTTTATTAACCAGCTCAAATTCACTTTTAAGAGCGTTGAAATCTAAAAACCATTGTTCAATTTGAGTTTGCTTGCGCTCTATATCGCGCGATTGTTGCACGTATAGGCTTTGTTTTTGTTCAAAATCGTGTTTTTCATGCTCAATGTCTTCAAGGGCGATGTTGAGCTCGCTTAGTTGCTCTTCCTGGTACGTATCAAAATCAATCAGTGCTTGGTCAATTTTTGGCGCATAAGCGGCCAGTTTACCTTTAAGCACGGTTTGGTTTTCAAGCATAGATTCAAGAGCGGCTATGGGCTCTTGCATTGATTCTAGCGCTTTTAATTCGCGTTTTGCGCGGTTTACTTTATCGAATGAACGGCGCCATACTTCGTAAAAGTCGACCTTAGAATTTGACATATGGCGCTCAAACACACGCAACATAAAGCGCTTAACGTCGTTTGCGCCTAATTTATGTAAATTAAGAATACGACGAAATATTTCTTTGTATATTGCAGAGTCTTGAACGTTGTTGAGGGGGATCATTTTTAAGTTGATCTCACCGTCAAATTGCGTTGCTCCGCCTGTCAGTAGGGCGTTTAATTCTTGTGCCTTAAGCTCTATTGGGTTGTAACCTTGCTGCTTTAAGTGGTTAAACAGCTTGGTAAACTTAATAATGGTATTGCCTTGGGTGTACTGGGCTAAATCAAGCTTACCTTGATAGCAAAAGTATTGGTGCGCATAACCGGCAATTTTACCTAAGCCTGCTACACCAATGACAACTGAGCCATGGGGTAAATCGGCTTGCAGTAAAATGTACGATTGATCTGATGAAAAATAAAACTTACGGGTTTCATCTAAATCGTGGCCATCCCACTCGGTAAGGCGTAAATCGTTAATTAGCGGAAATTGCAGTGCATTAATTACTGAGCTTTTACCTGTGTTGTTAGGTGCACAAATCGAGCTACTTTTATCCAGTGGGATCACACATTTGGCATAGCCTGCGGTATTGAGTAGGGCGAGTTTACTCAGTCCGTATAAATTTTTCATTGCTCGTCCTCACTAATAAAGGTCTCTTCGTTTACTTCCATTAAGGCATCAATATAGCGATGAATAGGGGCTTGCAACATAAAGCCACCTTCTACCTCGCGGGCAAGACCTAAACGTACCATGCGTAAATACACATCTTTTCGTAAGTCAGATCCCGAAAATATCTCAAGCTGATCGAACAAATGTTTATTAAGCTGTACCAAGGTTTGCATTAGCTCTAAATCGTTTGGCTCGTCAAACAATGCGCGCATTGGGTCTTTACCTGTGTTGGCAAAATGCTCTATTAAAATATAAATAGTGAGCGCTACAGCGCGGGAAATTTTACCCATGTTTGGGGTGCTTTCATCGCTGGCAAAATAATAAAAACCACGGCTATCGTGTTTTAACTCGTGGCCTAATGCTGTAAATAAGGCAGTATAAGCGTCTATTTGTTGGTCAAGCTCTTGCCACATAACGGTGTCTTGTTCGCAAATGTGGTAACCGGCGACTAATTTTTTATTGATGGCTTGTAAGTGAGAAAGCTCATCTAAGTTTATATGGGTCATGGTGATTACTCGTGCTCGGCTTTATCAGCCTGAGGCTCTGAATTAAAGGGATACAAATTAAAGTGCTGGCCTGCAATGTTAACGCGGGCTTTTTTATCGCTTTGGCTAATTTCTAGGGTGTTATCGCTTACCAACTTTTGATACAAAAACAGCATTTCATCGGCTTCAAGCTCAGGGTAGCTTTCGTCTAAAAATTGCAGCAGAGGCTGTGGTTTTTTACGCTGCTTTTTAAAGCGTTTGGTAAACTGCGCTTTTACATCGTGGTAGTCAGGAATGTTTGGCGTGACAAACGCGGGCACATCATTTTGTTCTGGTAGCTGATATTCATGGTGTTCAAACTCGGCTAGGCTTGCCATATAGGCAACAATATGACGCTGTTGGCCCAATGAATACTTTTGCGCATCGCTTACAAAATGGGGTTGCACGGCGCTGAGCATATTATCCACCCCGTTTTTACGAATTAGCCCTAATACTTTTGCCGCTTGGCGGGTAATAAGGTTATTACGGCGCAATTCTTCACGCAGTGGCATTAGCATATCGGCACTTTTACGTAAGCTTGTCCGACCAACTAGGTGCATTTCGAGAATACGGGTACGCAATTGCTCAAGCATACGTTTATCGTTGTACGCCTTGCCTGAGCGTTCAATATGCTCTATTTGGGTGCTAATTTGTTGCTCAATTAGAGTAAAACAGGCATGAAAGTCGCCTCTAATATCGACCATTTCCAGCATGGGTTCTATGTATTCATCAAACGCTTCTATCACGGCTTTATAGCGCTTTTGCAGCGATTGCACCGCGTTATTAGATTTAGCCTGCTCAACAATATTTAAAATGGCGTTTTCGTTGTGTAAAAACAGTTTAATTATTTTACGAACCCGATCATCCATAATGCGGCTAAAGCGGCGTAAATCATCAAAATCTTCCATTTCACCGGCATTAGATAGCCGATTACCTAAGCGAGCTAAATCATCAACCAATACGCTAATTTCTTGTGCTAAGCCTAAATGCTCTTCTTGCAGTAAAAAGGTAGCAAAGTCAGCAATAGCACGGTTAATTTCTAGTTGTGACGATTTAGCCAAGGGAATAATAATTTCTTGATTTAATAACCGATTGGTTTCTTTATAAATGCGCTCATTATTCCACGTCGGTTGCTTTTGCTTAATGGCATTTTGAAGATCTTTAATACTAAAGTCGGCCATTTTAAAGCGTTTAAATAATAGCTCTAATACACCCCAGTGCTCAGTGAGGGTATTAAGTAGCTTTTTAGCTGGGATCATAAGGCGTTACAACATCCTAGTATCGTTATTTTATATTTCTTGAACTTATATGGTATTCGTTTTTGCGACGATTTAATAATAGTTTTTACACCCACATAGTGATAGTATCCGCGCCGAATATAGGCACATAGAATATGTGGGTATATTTTTTACATGGTTTCAATTTTTACTTAACCCCGAAGGTTGTTTAATATCATGGTTTCCTCGATTATCCTGACGCTGATAGCGATTGCATTCTTGCTTATCGTTATTGAGGATGTGATTCACGTAAACAAAGCCAAAACGACATTATTTTTTGGTACACTTTGTTGGATTATCTCCTTTATATTTCCTCTTAATGGGCAAAGCCCCGAAACGATTCAAACCCTCCTTGACCACAATATTTTAGAAATTGCTTCCTTATGGCTGTTTTTAATGGCCGCAATGACCTTTGTCGCCTATTTAAACTCCAAAGGACTTATCGAAAATGTTGTGAACCGGATTATGCCAACCAGCATTAGTGAGCGAAAGCTGATGTTTTTGGTGGGGAGTTTTGCGTTTCTATTTTCATCTATTTCCGACAACGTTACAGCCACATTGATTTCCTTGGCAGTGATTATGTCATTAAAGCTTGAAGCCAAAAAACTAGTTAAGTACGCCACCTTAATTGTATTTGCAGTGAACTCCGGCGGTGTTTCACTTATAACGGGTGATGTAACCACGTTAATGATTTTCCTTGATGGTAAAGTCACCATTAGTCACTTATTACTGTTAATTGTGCCAGCGTTATTAAGCGTATTATTACTGGCTACCTTGTTATCAATTGGTATGAACAAGCAGTTAGAGTTTAAAAAGACTAAATTCAAACGCATCGAAAAAACCGACATTACTATTGCTGTTATTTTCTTCACTACGGTTATTTCTACCCTCACTTTAAGTGTTTTATATAGTGTGCCGCCATTACTTACTTTTTTACTCGGCCTGTCTATTATGTTTTTAGTCGCGCAATTTTTAATGCGTAAAAAAGACATCAATAAAGATATGATCGATTTCATACGTGACATAGAGTACGACACCTTATTGTTTTTCGTGGGTGTGTTACTACTTGTTGGTGCATTAAAAGAAGTTGGGGTACTGAGCCAATTTACTAATTTGTATACAGTAATGGCGCCAGAGTACGCAAACTACTTAATGGGTATTTTATCGGCCGGTGTTGATAACGTGCCACTAACGGCTGCGCTACTAAAAGCCGACATTGTAATGAGTCAACAGCATTGGTTGTCGTTTACGTATGCAACCGGTGTGGGTGGTTCAATGCTGATCATTGGTTCGGCGGCTGGTATTATTGCTATGAGTAAGGTTAAAGAACTTACTTTTGCAAGTTACCTTCGTTTGTCGTTGTATTTGTTAGTGTGTTACACCTTTGGTTATGCTGGCTCTTACTTTATGGGTAGTTTTATTTGATTTTATAATAAAACGACTTGACAGCTAGACGTCTAAACGATAACTTTCAAAGCCGCACTCTTAGTGCGGTTTTGTTTTATTAGCCACTGGTTAATAATACATTCAGAAGAGGTGCGATACTTAGGTACTTAATGCGAGGCAACGACAGCCTACGACCATTAAGGAGGGAAGTACTCGCCGAGGAAAACAATGGGTCGTTACTATTGTTTTTCGGTTTATGGGGCTGAATCCTCAAAACTGTCACCAATTTAGGTGGAGAGCTTCTGGCAGTAGATTTTTCTTATCTTTATTTCCTGCCAAGTTCTTCTTGTTTTATTGCGGTTTGGATGCCGCGAAAGGAGACGAAATGACTACCCAATCAGTGCCACAAGGTTTACAGAGCACAAAATCAGATTACATTGTTGCCAAATTTGGTGGCACCAGCGTGGCTAATTTTGAGGCCATGAGCCGTTGTAGCGAAATCATTGTAAACGATAGCAGCGTTCGAATTGTTGCAGTGAGCGCCAGTGCCGGTGTAACTAATCACTTGGTGGCACTTTGCAAAGCCGATATTGATGCCGCAGAGCGTCAACAGCATATTGATGGTGTACTTGCGATTCAGCAGGCAATTTTAACTGATCTGACCCTAGATAATGATTTAGCGCTTGGTTTTAATAACACCCTTGATGAGTTTCAAACTCTGGCACATCAAATACTAACAACAGAGCAGCAACACGATGAGCTACTTAGCTTTGGCGAGCGTTTATCGTCGTATTTATTTACTCAAGTATTACGCTTAAAAGGCTTAAATTCGCAGCGTTTTGATGTTCGCCAAGTGCTTAAAACCGATAGCCAATTTGGTAAAGCCACGCCTAATGTAGCCGCTACAGCGCTTGCAGCTAAAGAGCATTTAATTCCTTTACTAGAGAACAACGTTATTGTTACTCAGGGTTTTATTGGCAGTGATCAAAACAATGTAACCACCACATTGGGTCGCGGTGGCTCTGATTACAGTGCCGCCTTGTTAGCTGAAGCAATCAACGCTAAAAGTGTGCATATTTGGACTGACGTAGTGGGGATTTTTAGCACCGATCCGCGTTTGTGTGCTAAAGCGACACCTATTGCGCGTTTAAGCTTTGATGAAGCGGCAGAAATGGCCACTTTTGGCGCTAAAGTGCTGCATCCGGCTACAATTTTGCCAGCCAGTCGTAGCCATATAAATGTGTTTGTTGGCTCAAGCACAGAGCCAGAGCGTGGGGGCACTTGGATTGAGCGAGAAAAATCGCAGCTACCTGGTATTCGTGCGGTTACGCAACGTAAAAACCAAATACTACTGACCTTAAAAAGCCCTGAAATGCTATTAGCGAGTGGTTTTTTAGCGCGCATTTTTACTATTTTAAGTGAATGTAATATTTCGGTAGATTTGGTTACCACCTCTGAAATTAGTGTAGCAATTACCCTTGATAATGCGCCTAATGCATCACGCCCAGAGCTAGATCAAGAGTGCTTAGATAAACTGGCTGAGTTTTGCCATGTATCGGTTGAGAACAATCTAACCCTAGTAGCACTTATTGGGTCTGAAATTGTATTGCGTCAACACGAAATGAATTTAATGCAGGTGTTGAGCGAATTTAACATTCGTCTTATTTGCCATGGTGCGAGTAAACATAACCTGTGCTTTTTAGTTGAGCAAAGTGAGTCTGATGCTGTGGTTCAAGCTATTCATAGCCGACTACTTGAAGGCGAGCTGGCTGCTTAACGCTTTCAATGAGATAAATGAGCACCGCCAGTCGGTGCTTTTTTTTGCCACAACACTTATATCAAACTGCTCGTTAACATCGTTTGTTAATGCGGTGCTAGTTGCACTTAATTGCTTGTTGCCAAGCTCACAAAATACATTGGGGCTTAATAGCTGGGCAATAGGGCGGCTGGTTGCTTTTGCTAATGCTTCTTTTAACGTCCAAAGTCTAAAAAATGTCGCCGCTTTAGAAGCTGTGCACGGTTGCTTAGTTATAAGTGCCACTTCTGCAGCATCATAAAAGTGCTTTGCGAGTTTTTCAAATGGCCGTTTTAAACTGATTTTTTCTATATCAAAACCAAATAGCGAATTATTGATATTTAGCGCCACGCCTACCAAACCATGAGAGTGTGACACACAGCAACTACACACAAGGTTATTATTTATATTTAGCTCAAGCTTACTGGTTTGTTGATTAAATTCAGAGCTGATGTTGCTCAGCGATATATCACTGCTGCTAGGGAATACGCTTTTGACTAAATATTTTAGCAATAGTCGCGTTGCTACATACTCTTTTTTTGCTTGGGGTGTTTTACGACGCGCGATGACACTTAATTCAAACGGGCTTAAAAACTGCGTGAGTGTTAGCTCATCAACCTGCAATTGGCTGGCATCAAATAATAAAATGGTGTGGTTATTATTCTCAGCAAGCGGGGTGTGTAATAACTGATTGTCGAAGTAAGCTGAACTCATTATTGCTCGTTAAAAGTGAATACCGATTACATAGTTATCGTTATAAGCTGGATAGTTTGTGAGCGGTTGTTTGCTGTTATGCGCGCTAAGTACATTTTTATTACTCAGTCGCCCTTAAATATGGTTTAATTCACATTCGATAAAATAATAACAGATTTGTAGGTGTATGACACAAGTGCGTGATGGTTTTCAAAGTCGACTTGGTTTTGTATTGGCAGCAGCCGGTGCTGCGGTAGGTTTAGGCAATATATGGGGTTTTCCTACACAGGCTGCTAACCATGGTGGCGGCGCATTTTTATTGGTGTATTTTATTGTTATTTTTTTGCTAGCGCTTCCCGCGTTATACACCGAGTTGTATTTAGGCTACAAAGCCCAAGCTAATCCGGTTAAAGCCCTAGGCCAAGCATGGCAAGACCATGCGCCTAAAGTTGGCGCTGCTGCAGGTTATATAGGCTTAGCAGGCGCAATCGTCATGTTAAGCTTTTATTCAATAGTGGCAGGTTGGATGCTTTCTTACGCCATAGAGCCTATAACCACCTTTTTAGGCTTGCAGAGCTTGAGTGAGTTTTTACATAGCGACTCTATGCTACGTAATTTTATATTTACGCCGCTGATGCTTATTTTAACCGCCAGCATTATTTTAAAAGGGGTTAAATCAGGAATTGAAACCTGGTCACGCCGTTTAATGCCATTATTACTTGTTTTATTGGTTGGTCTAATTGCTTACATTGCCACCTTAGATGGCGCAAGCGAAGGGTTTGCTGCCTATTTAGTGCCTGATTTTAGCAAAATACTCGACCCTGATTTAATTATTGCCGCAATGGGGCAAGCGTTTTTCTCATTATCACTGGGTGTGGGCTGTATGATGATTTATGGCTCTTATTTAAAGCCCGGTGCTAACTTACCAAAATTGACTGCAAGTGTTGCTTTACTCGACACCAGCGTGGCATTTTTAGCTGGACTATTAATTATACCGGCTATTTATGTGGCTCAGTTCAATGGCGTTGAAGTATTTAGCAACGGTAAACTAATCGGTGAAGGACAGCTTATTTTTGCCATATTACCTGAGTTATTTGGCACCATGGGCGAAATTGGTTTATTAGTTGGCTTACTATTTTTTGTGTTGATGTCGATTGCTTCAGTTACATCAACCATTTCATCGACTGAAATTCCGGTGGCATTCTTAGTAGAAAACCACAGTGTTGATAGAACCAAAGCCACATGGGCCGTTAGTGCCATTGTACTTATTTGTGCCAGTACTATTATTGTTAATTTTGATTGGCTATTTGGTTTGGTTATTATGGTCTTTACCCAATACCAACTACCGCTGATGGGACTATTTTACTTTGTTACAGTAGGCTGGTTATGGCAGCGTGGTAATAAGCTTCATCAAGCAAGTTCTGGTGCACATTATTGGTTTGCTCAGTACATTCGTTTTGTCTGCCCAGTGCTAATGACCTTAGTATTTGCAAACGTTGCGTTTGGCTAGAATACAGCAATAACTCATGTGTTATAGATAACAAAAAAGCGAACACTATATTTTGTTCGCTTTTTTGCTTTTTGGTTAGCAGCGCTATAGCACCTCGTTTGTTAAGCTCTTTCCTTGAGTAACCTCAAATGCATTTTGTAAGGTGATATTGGCAATTTCTGTAAGCGCTTCTTGAGTAAAAAAGCCTTGATGGCCGGTGATCAATACATTTTTAAAGCTTACCAAGCGAGAGAAAATATCGTCTTGGTTTATATCGTCACTGTGGTTTTTAAAAAACAGCTCTGATTCTTGCTCGTACACATCAAGCCCTAAATAACCTAGTTTTTGTGATTTAAGCGCTTTAATACACGCTTTACTATTAACCAAGGCACCTCGCGAAGTGTTTATTAGCATAACCCCTGTTTTCATGGCGGCAAATGCGTCATCGTCTATTAAATGATGAGTGTGCTCGTTTAGCGGGCAATGCAAAGAAATGATATCGCTTTGTGTAAGCAGGGTGTTTAAATCGGTAATAGTGTAATTACCAGCTTGTGCATTAGGGTCGCATACTAAAATGTGAGCGCCAAAACCGGTTAATATATTACACAATGCTTGGCCAATTTTACCGCAGCCAATAATACCCACCGTTTTATTATGCAAGTTAAAGCCAAGTAAGCCGTTTAAGTCAAAATTGTCTTCACGTACGCGGTTATAAGCTTTATGGGTTTTACGGCTAAGCGTAAGCATAAGTGCAATACAATGCTCTGCGACTGCCTCAGGGCTGTAAGCCGGAACGCGCAGAACACGCATACCATGCTGTTTAGCAGCGGCTAAATCTACATTATTAAAACCCGCACAGCGCAGTAAAATGGTGTTAACCCCAAATATAGCCAGTTGATCAATAACCGCTTTATCTACCGAATCGTTTACAAATACGCATACCGCATCAAATTCTTTAGCTAAAACCGCAGTGTGCGTCGATAAACTTTGCTCAAAATAGGTAATAGCGATGTTAGAAAAGCCAGTTAAGCTTTGTTCGAAAAAAGGGCGCTCGTATTTTTGAGCACTAAAAAAAGCAATCTTCATTTATTACTATCCAACTAACCTAGTTACATCAACCATAAACCATTTTTATTATAGATGCCTAACCAAAACGAGTATTTGCTGTTTTTATAACCGGTGTTGACCCTAAACTGCTTGTTATTACGCTGTGTAATGACTCTGGCTTAGTACGCGGCGCATAGCGCGCAATTAGTTGTCCTTGAGCATTAACTAAAAACTTAGTGAAGTTCCACTTTATTGCACGGTTTTGTGCAATTCCACGCGTATGTGATTTTAAATAACTAAACAGGGGATGCGTATCGGGGCCATTCACCATGACCTTATCAAAGACTTCAAAATTAATTGCAAAGTGTTTTTGATAGTAGTCATTTATTGCCATACCCTCTAATGGTTCGTTTTTATCAAACTGATTACATGGAAAAGCCAGAATAGTAAACCCATCGCTTTTGTATTGTTGGTATAGCTTTTCAAGCGCACATAATTGCGCCGAAAAATGACATTTGCTTGCTGTATTTACAATAAGAACCGTTTTTCCTTTTAACTGGCTCAAAGGAAAATCACTGTTATTACAAAGTGGTGCGTTAAATTGATAAATGCTATCCATAGATTACCTACCTAATTTCCTTATGCGGGAAATTTTAAAAGACTTTCATTCGCTTTTTTAGCGGCCGATTGACATAATCGAGCTTATGTTTCTAAGTTATCAGTTAAATAGGTCATTTTTATGTCAGTTAAAATTGCATTTATAGGTTTAGGCGTAATGGGTTACCCAATGGCAGGGCATCTAGCAAAAGCGGGGCACAGCGTATGTGTTTATAACCGCACAGCAGCTAAAGCACAAAAATGGGTTGAAGATTTTAACGGCAGCTTTGCACCTACTCCGCGTGAGGCAGCAAGCGGTGCCGATATGGTATTTATGTGTGTAGGTAATGACGACGATTTACGTTCAGTAGTATACGGCAATGACGGTGTGCTAGCAGGCATGCACGAAAACACAATTTTAATCGATCACACAACTACTTCTGCTGAGGTAGCGCGTGAAGTTGCGGCAAAAGCGGCTTTACAGCATATCGACTTTATTGATGCGCCAGTATCGGGCGGCCAAGCTGGTGCTGAAAATGGGGTGTTAACCGTAATGGCGGGTGGTAACGAAGCGGTATTTGCTAAAGCACAACCTATCATGGCGGCATTTAGCCGTTTTAGTCAGCTTTTAGGCGAAGCGGGCTCAGGGCAATTATGTAAAATGGTTAACCAAATTTGTATTGCAGGTGTAGTGCAAGGATTAGCTGAGGGCTTACATTTTGCTAAACAAGCAGGGCTTGATGGCGAAAAAGTAATAGAAACCATTTCTAAAGGCGCTGCTGGTTCGTGGCAAATGGAAAACCGTTACAAAACAATGTGGGCAGGTGAGTACGAATTTGGTTTTGCTGTAGATTGGATGCGCAAAGATTTAGGCATTGCCCTTGATGAAGCTAAAAATAACGGTGCAACTCTGCCAATGACCGCCACGGTTGATCAATATTACGCTGATGTACAAGCTCTTGGCGGCGGACGATACGATACTTCAAGCTTATTAGCACGTATCGAAGCACTGCATAAAAAGTAATGTAATTGGTAAAAGTAAATTATTCACAAAGAGAATAAGAGACGCTGCGCTTTAGAGGAAGAGGTAAACATAAACAGTAAATGTTGGTTTTATGTGTTTCTCATTTATTCTTCATTCACTTCTTTTGGTGGGATTTACTTTCGTTTACCTAGCTAAATACAAAAAACGCGACGCTTTAATTATAAAGGGTCGCGTTTTTCATGCGTTATATAAACTACAGTAAATTACATGCTTTGCGCGTAGTTATATAAGGCTTTTAAAATTGTAAGATTTTTTTCGCTGTCATCATGTTCATGCGCTAAGTTTTCAAGGGTGATCATAAAATCTTGTGCGCTGATTGAAGGCTGATCTTCGCCATGCATTAACTTGCTTTGGCAATATTGACGCCATTGATCAAGCTCTTGCTGGTTTAGCGTTTGTGGCCAGTTACGGGCGCGGTATCTAAACAACAAAGTATTAAATTTAGGATCTTCAAATTCAAGCTTTAAACTTGCCAAGTCTTCAGGCTTTGCATCACGAATAATCGCAAATTTGGCTTTATCAGCATGGCTAGTAAAGCCATCATATAATAAATAATCTACATTTGTGGTCGCGCTGTAATCGCCTTGCTCATTAAATACCTCAGTGACTTTATCACGTAGCTCGGTATTGGCTTTTAAAATGGCTAAATTAGCCAAGCATTGTTCACGGTCAATACCCAAGCGAGCAGCGTTTTCAGGCAGTAGCGTTTTAGCTGGCGCTAAAATAGGGCACTTATTTAAATGCACTAATTTTAAACCTACCGGTAAATCACCCTCCGCTAAATCTATACGTTTGGTGTATAAACGCTTGCGTAGCTCTTCCACATTTAAATCAAGTAACACCTGTGGGTTTTGGGTTAAATCAAAACAAATAACTGCGTTTTTATTTACCGGGTGAAAACTCATTGGTGCTACCCATGTGGTACAGCCTTGGGTAGCTGGAATGCGTGACGAGGTATGCACTAATGGGGTCATATTAAATACATCAACCATTTCAGCGAGTGCTTTTTTACCGCGAAGACTAAAAAAGAACTGATACAGTTTAGGTTGCTTCTCTTTAATTAGTTTTGCCAAGGCAATGGTGGCCGTTACATCACTTAATGCGTCGTGCGCAGCGGCATGTTCAATACCATTAGCGACAGTTAAATGCTCAAGCTTAAAACTAGGGCTACCATCTTCTTTTAACGGCCATTCAATACCCTCAGGGCGCAGTGCATAGCAGGCACGCACTAAATCTATAATATCCCAACGACTGTTATTGTTTTTATATTCACGCTCGTACGGGTCGTAAAAGTTACGATAAAAGCTATATCGGCTTACTTCATCATCAAAGCGAATACTGTTATAACCAGCCACACAGGTATTGGGTACGCTAAATTCTGCATGAATTTTAGCAATAAATTCAGCCTCAACTAAGCCTTTTTGCATCGCCACTTGTGGGGTAATACCGGTAATTAAACACGCTTCAGGATGGGGTAAATAATCAGCCTGTGGCTTACAGTACTCAATAAGCGGCTCGCCAATAATATTTAAATCAAGATCGGTGCGCACACCTGCAAATTGGCTCGGCTTATCTTTTTGCGGGCTCGCCCCCCAGGTCTCGTAGTCGTGCCAATAGATTGTTGCTTGATTTTGCTCTTGATAAGCCATTTAAACACCCTATAAGTTAGCTTGAAACGGTTGATATTCCGCCAAGTTACTAAATTTATGAATTATTTAGATTATGGCATAGGGTCACAGAGGTTTATAGGCTTGAATAGGGAAATCTATTAGTCAAAACATGATTTAAGAGTGATTGAAGTGATTATTTATTTTTGAGGTTCTGCGTTAGAGAAATTATTTATAAACATAGTGCTTAATGCTATAAACTTAAGCTAACTACCAATTAGCTTTAACATTATGAAACTAATAATAAAAACGATTCTACTTTGGATATTAATCACCTCAACCGTTGTGTTTGCTGAGCTTGCTAAAGTTAAAGTAAATGGCTTTGATATTGAATATGAAATGGCGGGTAGTGGCAAACACACTGTTTTACTTGAGGCAGGTGGCTCTGCCGGGCTTAGTGATTGGGATCCCATTTATTACTCGCTTATCAAGCATGCAAAAGTAATTCGCTATTCTCGAATTGGCAATGGCGGCTCAGCGCAAATAAAGAAAAACTATAGCTCAGAGGAGTATGCTGCTGAGGCTTTACTATTACTTAAAGCGTTAAAAATTGAAGAGCCGGTGATTTATGTGGCGCATTCTTATGGTGCTTATATCGCAAGGGTATTTGCAGCAAGCTACCCCGATAAAATTAAAGCGTTAATGTTAATTGAACCGGCCTCAGAGCATGATGTTGATATTATGCGTCAGATTGATTTAGCGCGCGCTGAAAAAGAAATTGCCGTTATAAAACGCGATGATATGAAAAATGGCATGTCGAATCAGTATTTGGACTTTTGGTCGAAGAGACCTTTGCCCGATTACCCACAAATAGCTGATATTCCTGTGACGGTTATTGCCTCAGTTAAAAAATATGAAAATCCATCGGTGTTATTTTTTACTGATAAAGGGCGTGAAATGTGGGGAGAACTGCATGCAAACTGGGCTAATGCTTTTCCTCAAGGTGAGATAGTGCTAACCAGTAAAAGTTACCACTATCCACAAAATGATGAGCCAGAGATGGTGAACGCGCAAATCCAAAAATTGCTAAAGCGTACTCATTAAATAAAAAGCTAAGGCAGTTTTTTAGATTGTTTAATCAGTTTAATTAAAATGATAGTGAGTACCGCTGCTGGAAGTAACCAAATAAAATCACTCATTGTTGTAACTCCTTATAGTAATTCACTTAAGCTTTAGTGTTTAAAAGTAAAGTTAGATCAAAACTTAGGACACAAAGCGTGGCTAAAGCCTTTTTCAGTTAGCAAAAAGGTAGCACTGGGTGTTGAAAATATATACTCCTCATGAATAAGAAAGGCAATAGTGCCTTTAATTTCTTCACTTTGTTGATCTGAGGCATCGCTAATAACTTGTTTAGGATCTAACTGACTTGGGCTTGGAAAATTATTATAAAGATGCTTAAAAATTAACGTAGCAATGGTGTTAAAGGTTTCGTTATTTTTCATTATTGGAAGTCCTTAATGTATTTTTTAGCAGCAAGCTTGCTGATTTACGTATGATTTTTGCAAATAATAGCACACTATAATAGGTACATTAGCATCCTGTTACTTTTCCAACTTTAATTTTTTCAACTTACTGCTTTCATTTATAAAAATATGATTAATTCTCATGGTTACCCAGCTAAAAAGTAGTTTGTGTGTTACTGATCTGTTGCGCAAAATCATAAAGTGTAATTGAAGAGTTGTAAAAATACGTTATCATTGTAAAACAACATGTAAAATCAAGCAGGTACTTAGCTCACGCTGACCAAGTTCGAGTTAATAATATCAACAAGGCAAGCAAGGACAAATTATGACACCTATGAAACCTTTAGCACTGGCAGTGGCTATGGTTGTATTTTCACATCCGGCACATGCAGATACAGATCTTGATAAAGTAAAGCAGCAATTAAGCAGCTTACAAAAACAAATGGAAATGCTGCAAAAGCAACTTGCAAAAGCAGAGCAAAAAAGTGAAAAATCAATCGACCGCACCATTGAAGAGAAAGAAGATATAGCCGAAACTCAAGTGGCAAAGCATGATCACAAGCCACAGGGGATTAAAGTTGGCGGCGCTGTGCGAACCAACTACAGCCATACCTCGTATGATGACGACAATAAAAATCGCGGTGGCGATTTTGATTTTGATATTTTTCGTCTAAATTTCTCAGGCGACGTTGGTGATGTAAAATTAAACGCTGAAATTCGCTTTTTTGACTACATGACTGCCGTTAAATACGCTTATGCCGCCTATGATTTTGCTGATGATTGGCAAGTTCAAGCAGGTATTACTAAGGTTCCTTTTGGTAACTGGCCTTACAATTCACATAACTACTTTTTCAGCACTAACTATTATGTTGGCCTTGAAGACGATCACGATTTAGGGGTGTTATTTAAGCGTAAGATTGCTGATAACTGGCAGCTTGATCTGGGCTTTTTCAAAAATGATGAATTAGGTGGTGTTGATGGTTATGTAGATAACCGCAGCGATCGTTATTCTTACGACATTGTTGGTTTTAGAGAAGCCGGCGATGGTGTTTATGCTGAGCCAACTAATGCTATAGGCGAGTACAATACGTTCTCAGGCCGTTACGGCTATCACCTAGAACATGAAGGTGGTAAAACTGAAATTGGTGTATCAGCACTTGCTGGTGGTTTACATGATGGTGTTGACCGCGCAGGTGATTACAACGCTTGGGCATTACATTTAAACAGTAATATAGGCCCATGGAACTTACAACTTCAACACGGCGAATACAATTACGATATTGATAACGTAAACCGTATTGCTGTAGGCGCTTACTCGTTTTACGACAGCATGGCGGCAGAGGCAACAATGTCGAGTGCAAACGTAGCATACAGCGTACCGGTACAATGGGGCGCGGTGACAAACTTACAGTTTTACAACGACTACAGTGCTATTTACGACAAATCTGACAACAGCAGAGATACCTGGATGAACGTAACTGGTTTCTCGGTAGCTGCAGGTGGTTTATTCACTTACTTTGACTTAGTTCATGGTAAAAATATGCCGTTTGTTGGCGGTTCATTAGCGGGCGACAGCAGCGAAACTGAGCGTCGCTTTAACATTAATATTGGCTATTATTTCTAAGCCAATATTAATAAATACACGCCCACACATGGGCGTGTGTTGCTATTGTTTTAAATTTTATTTTTATCCTACCAATTTCAGCACTTACAAATTGATAAATCCCTAATCAACTTCTAGTATAAAAGTTCAAATGGACTTAAATGAATAATCCATAAAGCTTAGCCGGAGGCTAGAAATTAATGATTGTAGTTAATGAGCAGGTTTTATCTGATGTAAATAAAAACTTTATTATTCCACCAAAACCACAAATCTTAAATGAGCTTGAAATATTAGCATCTGCTCAAGAACCCTCGCTTTCTGACGCCGCAGAGATCATTGCTAAAGATGTGGCTATTTCATCGGCTATTCTAAAAATTATTAATTCACCATCGTATGGTTTAGTGCGCAGTGTGTCTGATATTAAACAGGCCATTATGTTTTTAGGTTGGAACGGAATTGAGGCGCTAGTACCAAGCTTAAAATTAAAGCAAATGTTCACCCAAAAAGAATGCTGCATTAGCTTAGAGCGCTTTTGGGATACCGCCACCGAAATTGCCGAGGTAAATATGATTGTTGGCCAATGTATAAAAGAAAAAGTGCCAATAGAATACTTGTATACCCTTGGTTTGTTCCATGATTGTGGCATTGTGCCGATGGCAATTAAATTCGATAATTACGTGAGTGCTTTGCATACTTCAAATAATACCCACAAAGAAAGCTTGATAGATATAGAAGAGCGTTTATATGGAACTAATCATGCGACTGTAGGTTACTACTTAGCAACCAGCTGGCATTTACCTATAGATATTTGCCAGCTTATTCTGCGGCATCACGACATGAGTATGTTAAATAATATAACCGGTAGTAACCAACAATTGTGTTATAGCGTTTTAAAAATGTCTGAGAATTTGGTTAATAGTGTTTTACGCGGTGGCACCACCAAAGATTGGGATGATATAGAAAAACGCGTATTAGCAACATTAAATATGTCAGAAGACGATTATATTGATGTGCAAGAAGAGGTGATTGATTTTTTGAACTGTTAAACGCTTTTTATCAGGGTAAAGTCTATAGGTTAGTTTTTTTCACTTATTGGTTTGTTTTTAATCGTTTGTCGAAATGAAGTAAAAACTCTAAAGTTTAGTTGTCGGCAACAAGCACGACTAACCAAATAGGAAATTAATCATGAAACGCTCACTTATCAAAACCATCGCTCTTGGCTCTTTATTAACTTGCTCAGCTGCTGTAATGGCTGATCAAAGTGATTACAAGTTAATGGTTATTGAAGAGGCTAAAACAGCCCCTCAAGAATTCGAAGTTGCATTTAACGACTGCGCATTAAATGTAAAATCAAAAAATTACAGCCAAGCTGAAGCAATCTGCTCAAAAGCAATTACTTTATTACAACAAAGCACTGGCCCACGCTTTAAAGTACGTGAGCTTACGTCATTTGCTTTAAGTAACCGTGGTGTAGGACGTTTAATGGCTAAAAACGAAACGGCTGCATTATCAGACTTTTACGAAGCACAGCAAATGTCTGGTAACGAGTTAGTGTCGCACAACTTAACGCGCGCTAAGCAAGACCTCGCACTGTAATATTTATTACTGATTCAAAAAGCCCATGCTGTTTTAGCATGGGCTTTTGCGTTTTTAAGGGTTAAATATTATTTAGTATAATTTGGGTCAGCTGTTTTAAGCCTTTACCTTTGTTTGTTATTTTCCATGCAAGGTATAAGTCTTGAATAGGGCGTGGTTCGGTAAGTTCCACAACATGCAGTTTGTTAGCTTTTACATGTTCAGCAATAAGGTTTGCAGGTAAATAACCAATGCCAATAGCGGATAAAATAGCGGTTATCTTTTGGCTTACAGAACTTACATAAAAACGTTGATTACCTTCGATTAAATTAGCTGACCACGGAATACTTTGTTTTGCAGAATCATGTACTATAACCGTAGTGTATTGACCAAGTTCGCTGGGCTCAATAGGCCTTTTTAGTTGCGCTAGCGGGTGGCTAGGGTGAACCACCAGAATATTTTGAATATCGGCTATTTTTACCGCTCTGATCCCCTTTTGATTAGGTACAGGGGCCGGTGCGCCAATCACTAAGTCAACGTCATCCTCAATTAAAGCCTCCCAAGTGCCATTAAGTACTTCCTCTTTAATGTCTATCTCGATATTTTTATGCTCATTTAAAAATAACTGTAAGTTTTTAAATACGTCACTTATTTCAAAAATAGAGTCATAAGCAATACGTATTCGAGGCTCCCAGCCATTAGCTATGGTTTGTGTTTGCTCCGATAAATTATTTATAGCATTGAGTACTTTACGCCCCTCGGTTAGTAAATGTTTACCTGCAGGGGTTAAAACGGCACGTCGACCTTGACGCTGAAACAAAGTTACATTTAATTGCTCTTCAAGTTTATTAACAATATACGACAAGGCTGAGGGTACTTTATTAAGTTGCTCTGCAGCGGCTGCGTAACTGCCACGATGCTCAATGGCGTCCAGTACCAGTAAAGCTTCTATGCTTATAGGGGGTGTATTCATTATCATACCAAATATTAACTGTTCAAAATATTTGAACATATAGAGCAAATAATAGGAGTTATTTAATTTTAATTCAACTTATACAATAGCTGCATACTCAATGGAACAATACAGGTTAAAACTATGACGATTAAAAATATCACAGCTGCCATCACAAAAACTGAACAGTCTTTTGCAACACTACCATTAAGGCTTATTGCAGGATTAGTGTTTAGTGCTCATGGCGCACAAAAACTGTTTGCGTGGTTTGGCGGCTATGGCTTGGAAGGCACAGGGCAATGGATGGAGTCGATTGGCTTAGCACCGGGCTATTTAATGGCATTAATGGCCGGTGGCGCTGAATTTTTTGGTGGGTTACTACTCATCGTTGGTTTGCTGGTGCGTCCTGCGAGTTTTGTACTGGCTATCACTATGGTAGTTGCTATTTTTACCACACACATAGATAACGGTTTATTTATGAGCAATAACGGTTATGAATTTGCGTTATCGCTGTTAGCCATTACCCTGGCTTTACTGATCCAAGGAGCTGGAAAGCTATCTGTTGATGGAAAAATTCATAACAAATTAAATCAATAAGCTGATCATATAAGTGATTGAACTTTAAGCTGCCAATCTGCGTAAGGTTGGCACACTCTATAAACTAAGGAGACGGACATGGGATTACTTGTTAACGGTGAATGGGTCGATAAATGGTACGACACCGAAAAAAGCGACGGTAAATTTGTACGCCAAGATAGCCGCTTTAGAGATACGATTTCATCAGCGCAAAACAGTAAATTTAAACCAGAAGCGGGTCGTTATCATTTATATGTGTCGTTGGCTTGTCCTTGGGCGCACCGCACCATTATTTTTCGTAAATTAAAGCAGCTCGAAGACATCATTTCTATGAGCATTGTTGAAGCTCCGATGATGGAAAACGGCTGGGAATTTGGCGAGCAGGGCGATCCACTTTATAACTTAGATTACGCTTACCAATTGTATTTAAAAGCCGACCCTAGCTATGAAGGGCGTGTTACCGTGCCTATTTTATGGGATAAAAAAACGCAGACTATTGTAAACAACGAATCAATAGAAATAATTCGCATGTTTAATAGCGCGTTTAATGAACTTACAGGTAACACCGACGATTATTATCCAGATGAGCTACATGAAGAAATAGAACTAGTGAATACCCGTGTTTATAACACCATTAATAATGGGGTGTATAAAGCCGGTTTTGCTACAACTCAAGAAGCGTATAACGAAGCTTATATTGCCTTGTTTGATAGCTTAGATTGGTTAGAAGCACGATTAGCAAAACAGCGTTATTTAGTAGGCGACACACTCACTGAAGCCGATTGGCGATTATTTACCACACTTATTCGCTTTGATGCGGTGTATCACGGGCACTTCAAGTGTAATCGAGAAAAGTTAAGCGAGTTTCATCATCTTAGTAACTACATTAATGAGCTTTACCAAGTACCTGGAGTAAAGGAAACCGTCGATTTAGAGTACACAAAAATTCATTACTACGTAAGTCACGTAACCATTAACCCGACGCAAATTGTGCCTTTAGGTGCTAAACACACCTTTGATGCCGCCCATGATCGTGAGCGTCAGTATTAAATGACGCAGAGATAACGTATAGGAAAAAATATGCTTACTCATTACCCAAAAAATAGCTTAGGCCATGCTGATCATGGTTGGCTTAAGTCAAAGCACCACTTTAGTTTTGCGAATTACTATAATCCTGCGCGTATGGGGTTTGGCACTTTACGTGTAGTTAATGATGACTGGGTAGCCCCAGGTATGGGGTTTGGTGCGCACCCGCACAGAAATATGGAAATTATTAGTTTTATCCGCAGTGGTGCCATTACTCATCAAGATAGTATGGGCAACAAAGGGATCACCGAGCAAGGTGAGGTGCAAGTAATGAGTGCAGGCACCGGCATTACCCACTCAGAATATAACTTAACAGATGAACCACTTACGTTTTATCAAATTTGGATTCAGAGTAATCAACATAATGTTGAGCCGCGCTGGGAAAGCAAGAAGTTTCCTACACAAGCGGCAAGCACCCTTAGCTTACTGGTTTCGGGTTATCCAAAAGATGCCGATAGTGCACTGTTTATTAATCAGCAGACGCGTATTTACGGTGGCAAGCTGGCAAAAGGCACGTCAATAACACAGCCGATTGACCATCAAGCCTACGTAATGGCATCGGCAGGGGAGTTTATTATTAATGATGAGTCAGCCTCAATTAATATGAACGAAGGTGACGGCGCAGAAGTTACAAAGGTTAAAAACATCACCTTAACAGCAACTACTGAATGTGAACTGATTATTATTGATACGAAAAATTAGGCTTTAATAAAGCGGCTTGTTAATTATTAAGCCTAATTAAAACTCAAATAATGATGCAGCAGCCACTGCATCATTATTTATCTTTATATTTATTACACTTACATACACTATTCCCTTAAAATACGGCTAATTGGTTCATTTTTATAAAGGAATTCTGCCGTAAATGAATTCTATTCAGCCTAGTGTATTTGGCCGCATTTTTACTGCGCATCGCTTTTTAGACATAAACCCACAAGGTTTAGTGCTCAGCAACAAAACACAAACAACCACACTGAGCTGGCGTGATTTAACGTCGCCCATTCGCTATGAATACGGTGTGCTTGGGCAAACACTGCGCTTTAATACCGAGTCTAAGCAGTATCGTATTTGGATGAGAGCCTATGGCAGTAATAGGGTATTTAAAGCGCATACCGATATGCTATGGGTTAAAAGCAATATTGCTGTGCTTAATGAGGTGTTGAATGAAATAAACCAATTTGCTCATACTCAGTTTTTGCGCCAATCATACGTGGCTGATATAAAAAAACAGGTAGATGAGCAATATAAACGCTGGCTACCTTGGATAAAAAGCAGCGATGTTTTAGCACCAGTCAGCACACAAATAAAATTGCTTGAGCAATACAGCCAGTGGAGCGATTCACTCACGCGTTTTTTTCAGCATAAATACACCCAGTCACAATTAAAGCGCTACCACGATTTTTTTAATGGCGTTGAAACAAATCCACTCACTGAGCAACAACGCCGAGCTTGCATAATAGACGACGATAATAACTTAGTGCTAGCAGGGGCAGGTACAGGAAAAACCAGTGTGTTAGTGGCTCGAGCGGGCTATTTGGTTAACAGTGAACAGGCTAATTACAACGATATTTTATTACTCGCCTATGGTAAGCAAGCTGCTTGCGAAATGGACGAAAGAATTAAACAAAAGCTGGGCACTGAGTCCATTAAAGCCGCCACGTTTCATAGTGTGGGTTTAACTATTATTAGCGAGGTTGAGGGCAAGCCGCCTAAAATATCTAAACTTGCTGAAAACGAAAAAGCTAAAATAAAGTGGGTGGAAGGGTGTTTGGAATCGCTAGCCAATGCTAAACCACAGTATGCTAAAGCATTGGTAAATTACATTAATAACACTCTTTATGCCGTTAAAAGTGATTTAAAATTTAGTGCTGCAAAGCCTAACCATATAGCGCTTTTAAAAGAGATAAAAGCCAGTGGTCATTTAACTAAATTAGCGACTCTGTTTAGCCAGTTAATAAGTGCCTATAAAACCGCAAATATAACACTTGAGAGCGATTCAAAGCAGATACAGCAAGCGTGGAAATTATTAAAGCCGTTGTTAGCCAACTACAACCATTATTTACGCACACAAGGCGAGATAGATTTCGACGACATGATCATTAAAGCCCTCGATTATGTAAACACAAAAAAATTTACATCGCCTTGGCGTTATATCATGGTGGATGAATTTCAAGATATATCGCCGCTGCGAGCTACACTTGTAAAAGCGCTGCGCGATAATAAATCGAATAGTTCACTGTTTGCAGTAGGAGACGATTGGCAAGCTATTTACCGTTTTAGTGGCGCAGATATGCGACTTACCACCGAGTTTGCCGCACATTTTGGTTTTACAACACAAACCCTCTTAGATAAGACCTTTCGCTTTAATAATAAAATTGGTGAGGTTGCCGCAGGCTTTATTATGAAAAACCCTGCGCAGTTAGCTAAAGATATTCGCTCAGTTGCAAAGGTGAGTAAGCCCGCTGTTAGCGTGCTAAAAACGTTAAATAGTGGCTCAGCTATAAACAGCAAAAAAGCGGAGCTAAACAATGGCGCAATTAAGTATTTACTAAAGGGGATTAAGGCCAATTCTGGCAAGCCTGCTACTGTGTATTTACTTGCACGGTTTCGCTTTCAGTTACCCTTACAGGCCGATATAAATGCTTTACAGCAAGAGTTTTCAGCACTGCATATTGAGTGTGATACGTTTCATGGCTCAAAAGGCAAAGAAGCCGATTATGTCATTATATTAGCAATGAATGGCGGAGCGTTTGGATTTCCAAGCACTAAGCCAACGTCTCAAATTTTAGAGGCATTATTACCCGCAAAAGATAATTTCGCACACAGCGAAGAGCGTCGCTTATTTTATGTAGCGCTGACTCGCGCTAAACATAAAGTGTACATAATAACTGATGATAGTAACCGCAGCAGCTTTGTTGATGAACTCATAAACGAGCATAAAATTGAAGTACTTGAGTTAAAAAGTAAAGCAGTCGCTAAAGCGATTACTCAAGTGCAAACCGCTTAATACCTTAACCAGCATTAAGCGGCTTTTAGTATTAGCTAGCCGGCAACCGGAGTGTTACCTGTGGGTATTTTTTTCATACTTTTTATAAGCATGTAAATACAGGTAGTAATTAAACAGCCACCTAAGTAAATAAGCACACCATGGCTTTTATCTGAAAAGTGGGTGGCCATAAGCGGCCCAAGAACCGAGCCCACACTGTAACTTAATAGCATTATTTCGGTGGCTGAGACTATTTTTGCCATAGGCAGTGAGTCGCACGCCAACGTAATAGCAATAGGGTAAAGTGCAAAGCTGCATGCACCCAGTATAAAATAACTACTCACTAAAGCTGCAAAGCTATTTGCATGTAAAATACCCACCACACTGGCTGTGCCAATAAAGCAAAAAATCGCCATTAATAAGCTTTTAATAATGCGGGTTGATAAATAGCTCACTAAAGGCTGAACTAACATGCCACCTAATATAATCACCGCCATAAGTAACCCAGTATAGTGTGCCTGCTCTGATTGCGCCGCAATATACACAGGCAGTAAGCCGTAAATAGGCCCAAGTAATAATCCCGACACTAAACAGCCTAAAATAGCGGGGCGGCTCAGGGTTTTAAGCTCTTTAAGGGGTAGTTTTTGTAAATTTTGCGTATTAGGTTGCCCTTGGGTAATTAATAGCGGCGCTAAAATCGCAACAGCTAACAAAGCAATAACAAATAAATAGGGCACGGCATCTGTCGTTCCTAATGGTTTAATAGCAAGTTGCCCTACGGCACTGCCACCGTATAGGGAGGTCATATATAACCCCAAGCGCTTTGCTCGCGCTTTTGCAGTGTTGGCCATTAACAACCACGACTCTACCACCACAAATACGCCAGCTACTGCCATGCCAGCCACAAATCGCGCGACTAACCACATAGTGGCAGTTGGGCTGATCAACTGGGCAATAACACTAACAATTAGTAAGGCTAAAAACCCGATAAAAGCCAACCTATGACCGATTTTTACCACTACGCGCTCTATACATAAAGCACCAATCAGTAAGCCCAAATAAAACACACTGGCAAGCCATGGAGCTAAATCAATATTTAAGTTAAATGCATTAAGTGATAACGGGATCAGGCTCATTAAAAAGCCCGACGCAATAGCAAAAAACGATAAGCCAATAACCGGCGCTAAGGGGTTATTTGATTTACTATCAGCGGCAAGTTCCACCATTAGATTGTTCCGATAAAAGGGGGTTAAATAATTACTGACTTTAGGGGGATAGATAAAGCAATTATTTTAAGCAGGTTAATTTTGCGGCGAATGTAGGCTGGTTTGACAACGAAGTAAAGAGATTTTTAATTGCTAAATGAAAATAGTATTTAAAATGTTTTTTTACGTAAATTAAACGCTTACATGCTATTTTTTTGTAGAAGTAAGTTAGCTTTATTGTTTTAAAATTGTTGTATTTTTAAGCCTTGTTTTAAATTAAATAACACTGCTTATAAAACCAAAAAAGCCCACTTTGGGCTTTTTTGATAAAGACTATTTAACCTGAGCTCTAGATAAGAGATTTATTATCCAGAGTTTATATTATTTAACTTATGGCTACGGCGAGTTGGTGATACAAACCAATTCCCACAATAACATTAAATGGAAAGGTGACACCTAACGAGCTGAGCATGGCAAGACCAATATCCGCTTTGGGAATAGCTGCTTTTATGGCCGCAGGTGCGGCAATGTAAGAGGCACTCGCCACTAAGCTGCCCAGTATAACCACCGAGCCTAATTCTAAATTAAGCCAGGTGCCAACAATAACGCCAATGGTGCCTAAAAATAATGGTGTAATAATGGCAAAAGCAGCCAATTTCCATTGTTGCCAAGGGAAAGGGCGAAGCGTTTGTGCAGCTACTAAGCCCATTTCGAGCAAAAACAATGCCAGTACCACTTTAAAGCTATTGGTGAGCAAGCTGGTAACTTGGCTACCTTGCTGGGTTCCATACATCATACCAATAATTACACCGCCAACGAGCAAAATCACACTCTTATTAGTGAGCGTCTCATGCCACAGCGCTTTTAACGATAAGTTAGTGTTTTCACTGTGTGCTTTGTCGAGCTTACGATACAGCAGTAAACCCACAATGATAGCGGGTAATTCAAGCATCACCAGATACAAGGTAACTTCTGCGCCCACTTCTAATTTAGCCGATTCTGCATACGCTAAGGCTACCGCAAATGTACCTGCACTAACCGAACCATAGTGAGCCGCAATGCTGGCGCTATTAGCTACGCTTAGCCTAACAACGTATTTTAAAATAGGGTATAAAGTGAGTGGAATAAGCCCACCAAGTAACATTACCGAGGCCATTTCGGGCAGTAATTGCCAGCTTAAATTGCCATGAAGGACCATACCACCTTTTAGGCCTATGGTAAGCATGAGTAGCAAACTGAGGGTGTCATATGTAGCTTTGGGTATAGCTAAATCAGAGCGAAGGATACCCGCCGCTAATCCTAAAATAAAAAACATCACTACAATATCAGGCACGCTGTTCTCCTCTTTGTTTTCGTTGTTACTAATTCATTTTGTTAAGCGGCGCCATTATAGGCAAATCTTTGTATAGTAAATAATAAAATGAATGCTACCATCCTATAGATTAAAACCTATGAGGTGTGTATGAACATAAGGCAACTTTCTTTTCGACTACTTGAAGTATTTATGAGTGTAGTAAAAACGGGCTCTATAAGCGAAACGGCGCGCAGGCTTCATTTGACTCAGCCTACGGTTTCTTTACAAATTAAACGCTTACAAGAAGCGGTAGATGAGCCGTTAATAATTATGCAGCAACAAAAGTTGCAAATAACCGAAGCCGGCATGGCCTTGTTTAGAACCTGTCAGCAGGTTTTTGGTCATTTTGAAGACTACCAAGATTACCTAGCGGAGCTAAAAGGAGGGGAACGTGGACGATGTAAAATTGCCATGGTTAATACCGCCCAATATATTCTACCTAAGTTGCTAGGACCATACAGTAATGAACACCCGCATGTAGAGCTGCCACTTGAAATAGGTAATCGCTCTGCTGTTTTAGCACGCTTTGAACGCGGAGAAGATGATATTTATGTATTTAGTCACCCGCCATCATTAGAGCATGCCCAAGCAGCTAGGTTTCTTCATAACCCTTTAGTGTTTATAGTGCCGCTAAATCATCCGTTAGCCGATAAAACCGCGTTGACACTGGCTGATTTAGTTCCGTATCGTTTTTTACTACGCGAGACAGGCTCCGCAACGCGCATGTTATTTGAGAGCGAGCTGCAAAGTAGAGGCCTAGTATTAAGTGACAGTGTGCAAATGGCCAGTAACGAAGCGATTAGAGTGGCGGTAGCTTCAGGTATGGGGATTGCGGTGCTTTCTCAGCATGTGCTGCCTAAAGGTGATAATAGCTTTAAAGTACTCAATGTCACCGACACTACTTTAGCCAGTCATTGGTATTTTGTGGTGCGTACAGACCGACACATATCACATGCTGCACGCAGTTTTTTAAAGTTTGCCGAGCAACACTTAGAGCAATATTTAGATGAAAAATGGGTGCGAAATGAGCTAAGTGGGCTTAATTTGAAATAAAAATAAGCCTTATACATAATAAAAATATCAATTGGTATCAAAGTTGCTGTGTTATTGCAGTTAAGCAAAATGGATTTCAGCTAATGACATCAATAACCTTTAAAAATCAATATAGTAGTTATAACAGCCCCGTTAACAAAGCGGCAAAAACGAGTGATGTTGTGCCGACATCTGCCGCTGCGGCAACAACCAGTGCCGCTGAAAAAAAACCCACCCCCAATTTTATCGCTAAGCCAGCAGACAAAAGCTTTTTAGAAAATGCCCAAGAGGCATTAATTTATCAACGCTTAGGTGTTGATAAAGAAAAAATAGCTGAGCTAAAGGCAGCAATAGCAGCGTTGGCAGAAAAACTAGAAGAGCAAGGTGCTGATGTAGACGCTATAAAAGAGCAGATTGCCGACCTACAAAAAATGTTAGAGCAAGAATTCGAAAAAGGCACGGAGCGAATGGCAATGCAACCCACACATGAAAAAGGTAAGCTGGTAACGGCATTAGCTTAGATAGCGGTATGTTGAAAGCTTATTTATTTCTGACTTTAAATAGATTTTAAGTGATTAACGCACAAAGAGGGCAAAGAGGCGCTGCGCTTTTAAAGTAAATGGCTGAAATAACTGTATTTTTCCTGCTCATTTACTCCTCATTCGCTTCTCTGTGTTCAAATAGGGTTTAGTGAATTATGCACAAAGAGGGCAAAGAGACGCTCCGCTTTTAGAGAAGTGTACGACACCATAATTTTTTATGGCTTCTCATTTACTCCTCATTTGCTTCTCTGTGTTCAAATAGGGTTTAGTGAATTATGCACAAAGAGGGCAAAGAGCCGCTGCGCTTTTAGAGGAGTGATCTAAACAATAACTTTTTATGGCTTCTCATTTAGTCCTCATTCGTTTCTCTGTGTTCAAATAGGGTTTATTGAATTATGCACAAAGAAGGCGAAGAGACGCTGCGCTTTTAGAGGAGTGATCTAAACCATAACTTTCATCTGTAACCAAAATACCAAGCTGGGGCTTATAAAAAGCAACAGCATCCCTACACTCAGTAAGTTACCTTTGAAGAGGTTAAAATCATCAAGAATTTTGTGCCACTTATATTTAAATACATATCTGCCCACAACAATATCTAAACTAAGCATTATTGTTAGCCAAACTAAGCCCACATTTAAACAATCTAAGTACGAAATAGGGTTAATCCATGGCAAAGTGATCCACGCAATGGCATAAATAATCGCAGTGCCGGAAAATAAGCTGAGCGTTTTAGCGCGCTTTAGAGCGTAAAATTTATGTAAGATCCTTACTCTAATATTGCCGTTAACGACCTCACCCAAAGCGAGCAAAAGGCCAACGGCGAGTGCCTTTAAAAACATGCAAACGTCCTCGTGATGATCACGTTAATTATTAACGATGACTTTACCTAATTTATAGCAATAACGCATTAAACTACTACTTACTTAGTTTTACTGATTAACTCTCGTTATCAGTTGTTATTATGTGGCTTTTTTTATAAGGTGAACTTTGCTTATAAAAATAACAACAGGAACATCGCCATGAAAACCCTTGAACAACAGCTCGGCCAGTATGGTTTGTACCATCGTTCTAAACGAAATGTATTAACCCATTTTTTTGGTATTCCACTTATTGTGTTTGCCGCTTTATGTTTACTTGCACGAATTGAAATTCCTATCGCCAGCTTTAGCATTGATGGTGCGCAAATTTTTGTATTAGCCTCTGTGGTTTACTATTTTATGCTGAGCTTTTCGCTTGGTTTGATAATGGGCATTATTTTTACTTTATTACTGGTAGCCGCACAGCCAATTGCTGCAATGGCATTAATACCTTGGTTAGTAATTGGAGTTGGGGTGTTTGTATTTGGCTGGGTATTACAATTTATTGGTCATTATTTTGAAGGTAAAAAGCCAGCATTTATTGATGATTTAGTCGGCTTAATTATTGGTCCTTTGTATGTCACTGTTGAGCTATTATTTTTACTGGGCTTTTATAAAAACTTAGAACAACAAGTGAATGAAATAGCCGGTCCAACTAAAGCATAAATAAGAAGGTAAACCATGGATTATAATAATAAAACAGTATGGATCACCGGTGCCTCGTCAGGCATTGGTGAAGAACTTGCCAAGCAATTTGCAGAGCAAGGTGCAAAGGTCATCTTATCAGCGCGAAATGTCGATAAACTTAACCAAGTAAAAGCCGAATTAAAAGGCGAGGGGCATCGTGTTATCCCGCTTGATTTATCTCAACCTGAAAGCGTTCTACATGATGTGTCAGCGCAAATAGACGGCTTAGGCCCGATTGATATTTTAATTAATAATGGTGGCGTATCACAGCGTAGCTTATTTTTAGAAAACGACTTTAAAGTGTACCGCCAACTTATGGAAGTAAACTACTTTGGTTTAATTGCACTGACTAAAGCGGTATTACCGTCGATGGTGGCACGTAAAAGCGGTTCTATAGTGGCTATAAGCAGCGTGGCGGGTAAAGTAGGCTCTAAATTTAGAAGCGGTTATTCAGGTAGTAAATACGCAGTAGTCGGCTTTATGGACTGCTTACGCGCCGAAGTGGCAGAGCACAATATACATTGCTTAACTATTTGCCCAGGCTCAATTAAAACGGCGATTGCTCATAACTCATTAAACGAGCAAGGGGAGGCGCAAAACAAACCTGAACCTTCAATAGAAAATGGTATGAACGTTAATGTAGCCGCATCAAAAATGCTCACTGCAATCTACAATAAAAAAGACGAAGTTGTGATAGGTCAAGGGTTAAGTGGTTGGGCACCGTTTATAAAACGGTTTTTCCCTGGGTTATTTAATCGCTTAACCGCTAAGGTGGAATATAAATAACTAAGTACAGTACTTAAACGCCAGCATAGAGCGCTTAGCGCAATGCTGGTTCGTGCTTAGCTTTATGGCTGTTTTTGTACTTTCCAAGGAGGGTTTAAGCGGTTTTCTCCAGCTTTGTAGAGTTTAATTTTATTTCCTGAGGGGTCTTTTAAAATCGCTTCCTTCCATAGGTACCTTTGCTCTGTGGGTTGCTGTTCGAATACGATCCCTTTTTTGATTAACTGCTGGCACAATTGCTCAAGGTCATCGTTTTCAAAATAAATTACAGAATGATTTTCAAAAAATTCACTTTCTAAAGACAATGAAAATGTAGAGTCACCCTCAGGGCAACTAAAACGTGCATAATGAGGTGTATCAACAATTTGGGTAAAGCCAAGTGTGCGATAAAAACTCACCGCTTCATTCATATCTTTGACTGGCAAAGTTACTTGATTCAGTTTCATTTAAACTCCCACTACAAAAAATAGATAAATTTATATGAATTTACTTACGCCCTGGCTCATGTCTCTCATAACGAGGAAGCTGAGCATCTAAGTCTTCCCAATTTGCCTTTGAGGTGATGAAATTATGCGATATGGGTCGCTCTGGAATATCGCAGGTTAACGCGCCTAACCGAAGGCGATACCTTTGAGGAGATTGTGCATTAGCACTATAAATTGGAGCGCCGCAGGTTTTACAAAAGTACTTACGTTTACCTTCACTACTTTGGTAAAAAGTAAGTGTGCCGTTTTTGTCAGTTAATATCAGATCGCTGGCATTAATAAACCCATTAGTAGCAAAAGCACTGCCACTGGCCTTACGACAAAGCGAACAATGACAATGAATAATATCAGTAACTTTACCATTAATTGAAAAGTTGATTGAGCCACATAAACAACTACCTGTGTACATCTTAATTCCTTGTTTTAATCATATTTTTTTCGTCACATTGCATGCTTGCCAGCACATTGTTGACACTTAATGGCTTGATTACACACTTTACTAAAAATGCTTTTCTCGTATCCACATAACCATTAGCGCTTAAAAATTAAGCTATTTCAAAAAGGTATAAACTCTTGTAGTATTAGTTTAATAATTCCACTAATTAACTTTAATGTAAATAACTGTTTATGCGAGGTTTTAGGTGGTTTAGGCAGATAACTTAGAGAGGGTAATAATGCCATGAACATAATGAGAGGGGCACAACTGCAAACTGGTTATAAAGATTATTAAATTGGGGAAATATCTACTTAAGCTAAAGTAAATTTAAAAAAAGATGCTTATAAGTATTTAACCCCGCGTTTTGAACGCGGGATTATTTTGAATTGTTAGGCAATATAGTTACTTAGCTTTATTTGCTTCGAGTGTTTCTATTTCACTCCAAATTTTTTCAGCCTCGTCAGTTAACATCGCATAGCTTTTAATATCGCCTTTTCTTTGAGCTTGCATACCTTGCTCTAATTTTGCGTCGTATTCTTTACGTAATTTTTTGATTGGATCTGGCTTTAAAAATGAAAACATCAACACCCTCGTTGTTTATTAGCTAATTACAGTAACAGTACGCAGTTAAGCTGCAAAAAGTTTGCTGTTACTGTAATTAGGTGTGTTAAATGGCTACTTAGGATCTAGGCGAACAATGCCTTGGCCATCTAAGCCTAAATAAAGAGTACCATCAGGGCCTTGAGCTAAGCTGCGAATGCGGCCAACGCCTTCAAGTAGTTTATGTTGCTTAACCACCTTGCTGTCGGCTAATTCAAGCACGCTTATAAACGCATACTTCATTGAAGCAAGTAACATTTTGCCTTTTAGTTGCGGGTACTTATCGCCGGTCACCATTAACATGTCGGATGGCGCAATAGAGGGAGTCCACTGCGATACGGGTGCTTGCATGCCCGGTTTATCGGTTAAATCAGTAAATGAGGTACCACTGTAGTTAATACCGTAACTCACCACTGGCCAGCCATAATTAGTGTTAGGCTTAATTATATTAAGCTCATCGCCACCGCGTGGACCGTGTTCGTGCGACCATAGGGTGGTTGTTTGTTGATCAAACCACATACCTTGTGGATTACGATGGCCATATGACCAAACGGCGGGTTTTGCATTTTTTTGTGCAACAAACGGGTTATCGGTAGGAATTTTACCGTCCTCGTGTAAGCGATAAATTTTACCACCATCACGGCTTAAGTCTTGTGGGTTAACATCGCGCGAGCCACGATCGCCAATCGAAAAATACACATAGTTTTGGTTATCAAATACAATCCGGCTGCCGTAGTGCTGGCCTTTTTTAGAATTATGCTCCCCTTTGTATAATTGTTGTGGCTCAAGTAGTTGGCTGTGATCGTTACTTAGCTTTGCACGCATAAGTGCGGTGTTGCTGCCTTCACCATCACCTTCACTACTTGAGTAAGTAAGGTATAACCACTGGTTGTTTGCAAAGTCAGGGTGCAATGCTAAATCGAGCAGGCCACCTTGGCCGTTGTCATCAATTTTGGGTAATCCTGTAACCTTTATTAGTGCTTCACTATCTTTACGCAGTAAATACAAGGTGCCACTGCGCTCAGTAATTAATAAGTCGCCATTAGGTAGTGGTTCAATTGCCCACGGAACAGCGATCCCTTTAGCAATTGTCATGGGTTTTATATTCAGGGTTAAAGAGTCTAGTTCTTTAAAATCAACAGCATGAGCATTAAGGCTGCCCAGTGCACCAAGCAATAAACTTGTTGTTACCGTTGTGATTAGTGCGCGTTTTTTTAGTGTTTTAAGTTTGTTCATAATGGCTTCCAAAATTAACAATTCCAACCAGCCTAGCATGCAATTAATCATAATGTTAAATATTTAAGTTGAATGAAAAACAACCGTCACTCAAGGGGATATTGCTTGCTTGTTAAATACCTGCCAGTAAAAAATTCGAATAATTACTCTATTAGGCTTGAAATTTAAAAATGTCAGCGTACACTTGTGCGCTGAAAGTTGAGCTTACACGTGTAGGCTCAAATAATTAACCTAATTGAGGCGTGTTGCTTAACGCGCTCATTGGGATATAGATTTAAATAGAGAAACAATCACTATGTTTATTAAGGCGTTAAACCAATTTTCAAAATTGTTTTTACATCATCAAAGCTTTGCCGCTTACATAGAGCCAATTATGCAGGTGTTTAAACCAGCATGGCGTGCAGGATTTTTCAGCGCAAAAGTTATAGCGATAAGCCCTTGTAGCTACGATTTTTTGAGTGTTACCTTAAAACCAAGTAAACAGTGGCGCTCGCATATTGCTGGCCAGCATATTAGTTTAACGGTTGAAATTAATGGACGACTATTAACCCGAGTGTTTACCCTTGCCAGTAGTCCTGACTATTTTAAAGCGACAGGGTTAGTGCGCTTACTCATAAAAACCAGTTCACTAGGGCACTTTACCGGCCAGTTACAACAGGCATTAAGCTTGCAACCGCGGTGTAATATATCGCCAGCTCGTGGCGACTTTGTATTTAAAAGTTGGCACAAGCCTAGCGTTTTTGTAGCGGGTGGCTCTGGCATTACCCCAATGCTTGCCATGCTTGAGCAGCAACTTGGCAATACAAATAGCCCGATGCAATTGTTGTACTTTGCTAAGGCGGATGCACACCAGTGTACAAATGAACTTACGGCACTGGCAAAGCGCTTTGCGCACTTTAGTTTTTCATTACTCACACGCGATGCACTAACACCGCTAACACAGCACATAAACCTTGATGCGCAGCCAGATATTTATTGCTGCGGCCCTGGTGGTTTTATGCAGCAAATTGCCGATTTTGCTAAGCAGCATAAGCTTGGCTACTTTCAAGAATCCTTTGGCCTAGCCTTGCCCAAATTGACTGACGATAGCCAGTTTTCAGTGAAAATAAACAAAGACACGCATGTAGTGACTAGTAATGAGGTGCTATTAAACCAGTTTGAAGCAAAAAAACTCCCTGTGCAGCGTGGTTGCGGCATTGGTATTTGCCATCAATGCCAGTGCATTAAAAAGTCGGGAGTGGTGCGTAATTTAAAAACTAATCAATTATCAGACACTGGCGAGCAGTTAATTCAACTGTGTGTGAGCCAAGCCGTTAGCGATTTGGAGTTACAGCTATGACAACCATTAATTATCAACAGTTAGCCGATGATTTAGATGAAATTAAAATGTCGACATTAGCTACAGTTGGGCAAAAGGATGCAAACTATATTCGTTCTATTGTGCGTAAGCAGCGGTTTTGCGAAATAGGTGGGCGGATTTTATTGATGCTTGGTTTTGTACAGCCATTATTGTGGGTCGCGGGTGTGTTGTTACTTGGTTTGGCTAAAATTCTCGACAACATGGAAATTGGCCACAATGTAATGCATGGTCAATACGATTGGATGAACGACAAACAGCTTAACTCTAAAACTTACGAGTGGGATATAGCCTGCGACGGCCAAAGCTGGAACCGCGTTCATAACTTTGAACACCATACTTACACTAACATTATCGGAAAAGATCGTGACTTTGGTTATGGCTTATTAAGATTGAGCAATGACTTTAAATGGCGACTAAAAAATACATGGCAGTTTATTACTTATTTAAATCTGAGCGTGCTGTTTCAGTGGGGCGTGTCGTATCACGAGCTCGCAGGCGAGCGAGTCTTTATAGGTAAAAAGAAACCAAACCGTGAAGGTGCTGTGGCGCATAGCACCTTAAAAAAGCGCTTTTTTAGTAAAGGGGCGCGCCAACTAATTAAAGACTATGTGTTATTTCCAGTTTTGGCGGGGCCATTATTTTTGTGGGTATTAAGCGGTAATTTGCTGGCAAACTTAATTCGTAACCTATGGACCTCAACCATTATCTTTTGTGGCCATTTTACTGAGCAAACCCATACCTTTTATGAGCAAGAATGCAAAAACGAAAGCCAAGGGCAATGGTATTATCGTCAAGCGCTGGGGTCGTCAAACATTAAAGGGGCGCGTTGGTTTCATATTTTAACTGGGCATTTAAGCTTTCAAATAGAGCATCATTTATTTCCTGATTTGCCATCGTCCCGTTATCAAGAAATTGCGCCTAAAGTACAAGCCGCATTACAAAAGCAGGGCATTGCTTATAATACTGGCGGATTTTTTCATCAATACACCTCAGTGTTAAAGCGTATATTGCGTTATTCATTTAAATAGAGGTTAATAAAATAACCGCAACTATAATGTATGCATTAAATAATCAGCTAACCTTAAAATGTTAGCTGAATATTGCATTAAAGAGTTGGTAAGCGATTTTTTGATTAAATAATCATCAGTACATGCAAAAAATTCTTCTAATTAATTTAAAAACAGCTCGTTTTGCTATGGTTAAATAGTAGCTGGTTGTCATACAATGGAGAAAAATAGACCACACAAGAGAGAATAAAAATGGCAGCATTTGGTACTGTGTTTATGCCGCAGATGATTCAAGCTAAGTTTTCTGACAACCAGTGGGGCGAAAGCTCAATTGTTCCTTGCGATAAGCTTGAGTTGCATGCAGGTGCGCACGTTCTTCATTATTCAAGTACATGTTTTGAAGGGCTAAAAGCCTTTCGCCACCAAGATGGCTCGGTTAATATTTTTAGAATGGACGCTAATATTGCGCGCATGCAGCAAAGTTCTAAATTGTTGAGTTTACCTGCTGTTGATGGCGAGATGCTAAAAACAATGATCATCGATATTGTTCGTGAATACGCCGATGAAACACCGCTTCCTCCTGGTTCTATGTATATTCGCCCAACCCACATTGGTACAGAAGCTGCCATTGGTAAAGCGGCGGCAGCGTCAATGAGTTCGTTGCTTTACACGCTATTATCGCCAGTGGGTGATTATTTTTCAGGTGGTGCAACTGCGTTACGTGTTTTACTTGAAGAAGATGGTATGCGCTGTGCCCCGCACATGGGTATGATCAAAAGCGGTGGTAACTATGCCAGCGCACTTGGCCCAATTTCAGCAGCACGCACTAAATATAAAGCCGACCAAATTTTATTTTGCCCAGGCGGTGATGTGCAAGAAACCGGCGCGGCAAACTTTATTTTAATTGATGGCAACGAAATCATTACTAAAGCACTTGATAGCACATTTTTACACGGTGTAACTCGTAATAGCATTTTAACTATTGCTAAAGATTTAGGTATGACGGTTAGCGAGCGCAACTTTACTGTCACTGAGCTTTTAGAGCGTGCAGCAAAACCAGGTACTGAGGCAGCACTTTCAGGCACTGCGGCAGTATTGACTCCAGTAGGTACGTTTATCCATAACGATAAAGAATACAAAGTAGGTAACGGTGAACCAGGGCCAACAACGGCACGTTTGCGCCAAGCATTGAACGACATTCAATGGGGTAAGAGCGAAGATAAACACGGTTGGTTAACTAAAATCTAATCGAGTTCTAGGGTCTGTTGACCTTTGCGGATTAAAATTTGTTCAAACTAGGGGCGGTTTAATCGCGGCGCGAGGTTTGTAACCTAGTGGGCTAAGTAAAAACCGAGCAAAGCTTCCGCGTCCTGCTCACGCCCCTTACCTACATCCATGTAGGCAACAAAGAGTAAATCGCCCCTAGGCAGAACCCTTCGGGCAGCGCCTGTTTGGCATTGATGCTGCGTTATCGCCTATTTATGGGGAATAACCACACCACATAGGCTCTGCCTTGCCTAAATACCAAACAGACTGCTGCAAATTTAACCTTGAAAGATCAACAGACCCTAATCTATTAAAAAAGCCACACTATTTAGTGTGGCTTTTTGGTTTAAGCTACAGCTTAAAACTTCATTTCAATTTTGCCGTATACATAACGGCCATTAAAACCAAATGGTGAAAAGCCCGAGTACGAGAACAAGCGAGAGAAAGTGGTTACATCGCTCACCAGCTCTCGAGTTGGATCTGGGTATACATCAAACACATTATTAGCGCCTAAGCTCAGAGTAAGGTTATTATTAAGTGCATACGCCACATCTAAATCGGTGATCCATTTAGGTTCTAACACTTCGTTACGCTCTGGATTTTCAGACGGGTCTTGTGTTTCACCGTAGCGAGTACTACGAAGTGTGGTGCGCCATTCGTTAAGTGTCCATGTTGCGCTAAGGTTGTATTTATTACGCGGTGTGCTCACTTCAAAACGACGTAGCTCGTTACCCGAGAACAAATTATCTTGCTCAACTCCAACACTTTGTAATTGTGCTGGTGGGTCAATAATATCGGTGACTTGGTTTTTACCGTAGTTGTAACCTAAGTTAAACGCTACATCACCGTAGTTGTCGGTGATTAAATTATATGAAGCCACGACGTCAACGCCACGGGTTTTGCTATCAATCGCGTTTAAGAAAAATCGACCTTGGTTAGCGCCGGTGCCCTCAAGTAAGCTTGCAACGCCTGCGCCCGATAAGTTATTTGATAACACAATACGGTCATCAATTAATATTTGGTAGTAATCAACAGATAAGCTGAAGTTGAAGTCGGTTGACCACGTAAAGCCTACCCCGTAGTTAGTAGCTTCTTCTGCGTCTAAACCTGGTGAACCTAATGCAACGGCAACATCGCTGCTTGGCGCAAAGGTACCTGTTTGTGTAGGTTCGCCATCTACAAATACAGTCGCTACCGAGGTAAAGTATTGCTGTTGTAAAGAGGGCGCTCTAAAGCCGGTTGATACAGAGCCGCGTAGTGCTAAGTCTTCTGTAAGTGTATAGCGGGTGGCAATTTTACCATTAAGCGTGTCGCCAAAATCAGAGTAGTCTTCGTAACGCGCGGCGATGGCAACATTCCAGTTATCTGTAATAAAGGCTTCTAAGTCAACGTAAAGGCTAACATTGTGGCGGCTGTTGTCACCCGCAGATTCAGGTGTGAACCCCGGGAACACTTGTGAACCTGCAGAGCCGAATGGGCCATTAACCGGATCGGTCACGGCACCACCTGGGCCAAAATTACCACGCGCATAAGAGGCTTCTTCACCTGCTTGAATTTCATACCCTTCGCGGCGATACTCAGCGCCCACTGCCACGTTAATTCCGCTGGCTAAAAAGTCAGCATCAATCTCACGGCTAAAATCAAGATTAATAGTCAGCTGATCGTAAGTTAGCGTGCCTGCATCAAAACTAGTTTGGCTACTTGGCCCATATGAAGTGTTTAAACTATTAATAACACCAAAGTTAAAGGCATCTTGGCCATATACCGCAGAAGCATCGTAGTTCCATTCATTAGCAAAGCCTTTCACACCTAAAGCCAGTGAAAAGTCATCAATGTCTGAGGTGATCACCGGCAAAAAGCCATCAGGGTATATTTCTGTAATGTTACGGCTGTCTTGGGCGCGACGATAAAAGCCACCGCCTTCACCTTCACGTTTACTGTATGAGCCAAAAGAGTAGAGCTCAGCATCGTTAGTTAGCTGATAACCGGCATTGTAAAACAGCGCAAAGTCTTCAACAGTGCCGTTACCAAAGTTATGGTTGTAACGATCCCATGTGAATTCGCGTGGGTCGAGATAGCCATCAGGTAAACGAGCGTAGTTTTCGCGTTGATCATAATCAGAGCGGTTGGTAGAACTGCGATCGCGATATTCACTAGAAATACTCAAAAAGCCGTTATCGCCTAATTCAAACCCCATATTACCTTGCAGAGTTAAGGTTTGGCCGTCGGTAAGCGAGCGGTCGCTGCCCTCAGTAAAAGCTAAGTCACCATTGGCGTCCTCAGAAACCGATTGTAACTGCGCTACACCGTCCATATCGGTAATATTTGCACCATAAACGGCACCCAAACTACCGCCACTGCTATTGCTTTTAAGAACGATATTAATCACTCCGGCAATAGCGTCTGAGCCATATTGAGCTGCGGCGCCGTCGCGTAATACTTCAATGCGTTCAATCGCGTTTGCAGGAATAGCGTTTAAATCAACTGATGACGAGCCACGACCCGTTGAGCCGTTTAAATTAAGTAGCGCGTTACTGTGGCGACGTTTACCATTTACGAGTACCAAGGTGTGATCAGGGGCTAAGCCACGTAGTTGAGCTGGGCGTACATGGTCGCTGCCATCGGTAATTGATGGCTGTGGGAAATTAAAACTTGGTAATAACGTACTTAACAGCGCATTAGTTTCTGTTTGTCCTGAACTTTTTAAGGCGTCGCCACTAATAATATCTATGGGAACAGGGCTATCTTCGACCGTGCGACCTAGTCGGCGAGAGCCAATCACACTAATTTGTTCAATGTTTTCTTGCGCCTGAGTCTCTTGCTCAGCGGCGTTAACCGTCCATGAGCCAACAAGTGCAGCTGCTATTGTTAAAGAGATGGTTTTTTTTGCTGTAAATAGTGGTGTAAGTTGCATGACTAATTTCCCTCATTCGATGCTTTACAGGTGGTTTCAATTTAATCTTTTTAAATTAATGAACTAATTGAAATTACTGTTGTCAAGGTAGACCATTTCTACAATCGAGGTCAATTGAATTACATTCAATCTACAATTTATTTACAGCGAGTAAGCAGAGGCGTTTATTATAGCGATAGCGTAAGTAGCCATTTACCATTTGATTTTGCCAATCAGTATATCTTTAAACATGACCCAATCGCCCCATAAACTGTAAAACGGGTGCTTAAATGTGGCAGGGCGGTTTTTTTCAAAAAAGAAATGCCCAACCCATGCAAAGCCATAACCAATCAGCGGTAATAACCATAACAATACGAATTGTGAGCTAATAAACGCATAGCCGGTCAAGAGCAACACTAAGCTACTGCCAATAAAATGCAGCCTGCGACAAGTTTTATTACGATGCTCTTTTAGATAGTAAGGGTAAAAGCGTTTAAAGCTGGTAAAAGATTCAGTTTCTGTCATTACTCAACCTGTTAGTGTTTAAAAGTTGTTCATCTATTTAAGCGCAACTAGGTGCAGGTTAACAGCGATAAATGACGTTTAACGCAAGTTGATAGACAAAAGCGGTAAAAGTTAATAGTTTAGACTGACTATAAATAAAATAACGGTAAAGCAATGCTTAAAAAAACACTGACATGTGCGGTTGTAATCGCACTTGCGGGTTGTTCACAACCTGCAGAAAACATCACTCAAAATGAAGTAAAAACAGCAATGAAAGCAGTAAATTCTTTAGATTACCCTGAAACTAAAAAAGGCGCTGTGGTTGACACTTACTTTGGTGAAACCGTGGCTGATCCGTATCGCTGGTTAGAAGATGATATGAGTGAAGAAACGGCTCAGTGGGTTAAAACACAAAACAAGCTTACCTTTTCGTATTTAGAGCAAGTGCCTTACAGAGACACACTTAAACAGCGCCTTGAAAAACTAATGAACTACGAAAAAATAAGCGCGCCGTTTACTGAAGGTGATTACACCTATTTTTATAAAAATGATGGCCTGCAAAACCAGTACGTTTTATACCGCAGCAAAGACGGCGGTGAAGCTGAAGTGTTCTTAGATCCTAATACTTTTAGTGAAGATGGCACCACTTCAATGTCGGGTTTATCATTTTCAGAAGATGGTTCATTGTTAGCGTACCAAATATCAGAAGGTGGTAGTGATTGGCGTAAAATCATTGTTATAGACACCGAGACCAAAGAGCAGGTAGAGCAAGCACTGGTTGATGTTAAATTTAGTGGCGTTAGCTGGCTGGCAAATGACGGTTTTTATTATTCAAGCTACGATAAGCCAGAGGGCAGTGAGCTTTCTGCAAAAACAGATCAACATAAAGTGTATTACCATAAGTTAGGTCAAGATCAAGGCGAAGATACTTTAGTATTTGGCGATACAGCAGAACAAAAGCACCGCTATGTGGGCGCTAAAGCAACCAAAGATGGTCGTTTCTTGTTTATTAGTGCCAGCGTATCAACCTCTGGTAATAAGTTATTTATTAAAGATTTAACCAAGCCAGATAGCGAATTTGTGACTGTAGTGGGTAATACCGACTCTGATACCAGCGTAATTGACAACGAAGGCAGCAAGCTATTTTTGGTTACTAACTTAAATGCACCAAATAAAAAAGTAGTGACGGTTGATGCAAGCAATCCACAGCCTGAAAACTGGCAAGATTTTATCCCAGAAACTGAAAACGTACTTAATGTAACCCTTGGCGGTAATACGTTTTTTGCCAACTACATGGTTGATGCTATTTCTAAAGTGAAACAGTACAACAAACAAGGCGAATTGATCCGCGAAATTAGTTTACCAGGCGTCGGTACGGCGAGTGGCTTTGGCGGTAAACAAGAGCAAACTACGCTTTATTATTCATTTACTAACTACAAAACGCCAGGTACAACTTACAGCTTTGACGTGCAAAGCGGTGAGTCAAAAGTGTACCGTAAATCGCGGATTGACTTTAATAGCGATAACTATACCTCTGAGCAAGTATTTTATACCTCTAAAGATGGCACTAAAGTACCGATGATTATCACTTATAAAAGTGATATTAAATTAGATGGTAGCAACCCAACTATTTTATATGGCTATGGTGGCTTTAATATAAGCTTAACACCTCGCTTTAGCTCTACAACAGCAGCTTGGCTTGAGCAAGGCGGCGTATACGCGGTGGCTAATATTCGTGGTGGTGGTGAATACGGTAAAGAGTGGCATAAAGCAGGTACACAATTGCAAAAGCAAAACGTATTTGACGACTTTATTGCTGCAGCTGAATACTTACAAGATAAAAAATACACCTCTAAAAAGCGCTTAGCACTGCGTGGTGGTTCAAACGGTGGGTTATTAGTAGGTGCTGTAATGACCCAGCGACCTGACTTGTTTCAAGTTGCGTTACCTGCGGTAGGCGTATTGGATATGCTTCGTTATCATACATTTACAGCTGGCGCTGGTTGGGCATACGATTACGGTACTAGCGACCAAAGTAAAGAAATGTTTGATTACTTAAAAGGCTACTCGCCAATTCATAACGTAAAAGCAGGGGTTGAATATCCGGCGACTATGATCACTACAGGCGATCATGATGACCGCGTTGTACCGTCGCATTCATTTAAATTTGCAGCTGAGCTTCAAGCGAATCAAGCAGGTACTAACCCTACACTTATTCGTATTGAAACCAATGCAGGCCATGGTGCAGGTACACCAACCAGTAAAATTATTGACCTTTATGCCGACATGTACGGTTTTACACTTTACAACATGGGCATTAAATCACTGTAGTGTGATTTTATAAACTAACGAAAAGCCGAGTTACGTAAGTGACTAGGCTTTTTTATGTTGACTAACCTGAGTTCAGATTAGCTAACTTATTGTATGGGGGAGAACAACCGTTGATAGGTTTTATAAGCGTATTCGTCGCTCATACCGCTTAAATAGTCACAAATAATACGCATACCTTGATTGTGTTTTTCAGCTTCAAGGTACAGTGCCTGCGTGGTTTCCGGTAATAACCGCAGCGGATCGCTGGCAAACGCAGTAAATAATTCTATGAGTAGGTTTTGCCCTTTAAATTCTATTTGCTGCATTTGTGGGTCGCGTATTAAACGCTGAAATACAAAGTGTTTGAGGATCTGTAGCACATTTTCGTATTGCTGATCTAATTTTGCGGTGTGCTTTAAAATAGGGCACTCAAATTCATCGTTTTGGGTATCTAAATGAATATGAATAATGAAGGTATTCACCAGTTCGCCTATGGCGTCTTTTCGCTCATGTTCATACTTTGAAAATAACCGCTTGGAGAGTGACTCCAGCAAAGTGTTTAACCAGTCATAGTCAAGTGCTTGTAAATGCGGCAATGCATGGGTTAGCCAATCGTCTAAACTGAGCACATCGGTAGCTATGGCATCTTCAAGATCGTGAACGGCATAAGCAATGTCATCAGCCAGTTCCATAATGGCACTGTCGAGTGATTTATAAAGGGTTTTAGCGCGATAAGCATCTGCGTGTTCTTGGCTAGATAATAACGCTTTATCACTTGCGCTAAGAGGCTCAATAATCCAATTAAATATCGCGGCATCGTCATTGTAAATACCTTTGGCTGGTCGCCAGTCATCGGCTTTAATAAATGCACGCTGTTTATTTTCTTGTGGGATATTATGCCAAAGGTTATCAATAAAAGCTGGGTACTTAATAAACCCTAACAAGGTGCGTCTAGTTAAGTTCATGCCGTAGCCGTTACTGTAGGGCTCTAGCTTAGCCACAATGCGCAGTGTTTGTGCGTTACCCTCAAAGCCACCATGATCACGCATCATATAGTTAAGTGCAATTTCGCCGCCATGCCCAAACGGTGGATGGCCTATATCGTGGGCTAAACATAAGGTTTCGAGTAATCCGGTTGATGGAAAATGCGCAAAGCTTGGATGCTGAGCTTTTAAGTGGCGTAATATGCCGGTGCCTATTTGCGAGACTTCTAATGAATGGGTAAGGCGAGTGCGGTAAAAGTCGTTTAAGCCAATGCCCATTATTTGGGTTTTAGCTTGAAGGCGCCTAAATGCAGCAGCATGAATGATTCGTGAGCGGTCTATTTGCCAAGCAGAGCGGTTATCGTTAGGGCGGTGCTTATATTGCTCAATTATTCTATTTTGCCACTGTTTATCCATGTCACAACCTATCATTTCATTTACGACTTTAACGCTTAGTATATTATAAATAGCCTACAATAGGCGTATGAATTTTATTCAGTTGTTCGGTATTCGCGTTTATAAAGTGGCTTAGGTATAATGTAGTTTCGTATGTATGTGACTACACCATACATAACTTAGAGTTTAATTGAGATAATACATGTTAAAAACTATTTTTCAGTTGTTGTTAGCCGCCGTTGCTATTTGGGCACTTACTCATCCGTTTATTGATACAGATGGATTGGTTTCAGATGAACAAACCAGCACTAGCGACATTAAAAAACAGAAGAAGAAAGAAAAACCATTGCACAGCGTTAAGTTGCCAAAGTTCTCAGAATTCACTGATGTGAAAGAGAAAAAGCATGCGTTTTTTAACTTCATTAAGCCCCATGTAGAAGCCGAAAACAAAAAGATTTTACAGCAACGTGCAAACCTTGAAATTGCACGCATGATGCTAGAGCACGACGAGCCGCTTAGTAAAAAACAAGCGAGTGATATTAAAAAAATACTTAAATCGTACGGCTTATCTGAAACCTTAGATACCATTACCCTCAGCCAAGCACTGCGCCGTGTAGATATTATTCCTAAAGAAATGGCCTTAATGCAAGCGGCCAATGAGTCGGCATGGGGTACCTCACGTTTTGCCCGTATTGGCTTAAACTTTTTTGGCCAATGGTGCTATAAAAAAGGCTGTGGCATGGTACCAAGAAGACGCAACAGCGATGCAGAACACGAAGTGGCGGCATTTAAATCGGTTCGCGCAGCAGTAAGCTCTTATTTTAGAAATATTAATACTCACAATGCTTACAAAGAGTTACGTACTATTCGTGAAGACTTACGTGCACAGCAAAAGCCAATTTTAGCGACTAAATTAACGTATGGTTTAATGTCTTACTCTGAACGTGGTGAAGCGTACATTGAAGAACTAAATACTATGATTAATCAAAACCGAGCGTACTTTGATGAATAAAATGGTATTAAAATTAGTTACAGCCAGCTTTTTAGCCGTAGCGGCTAGTAGTGCGGTTGCTAAAGAGTTTGTGATGTCGTATGACGGTTTTTACGACCGTTTAAAAGTGGTAAACAAAGGGGACTTTCAGTACGCCCGCGTAAACTTTTACATTAGCGATATTGGTACTAACGAAGTATGTAGTATTAAAAGCGGTACTATTTTAACTGAAAAGAATGAGTACCCGCTTAATTATACCGACAAAGCACAATTGCTATTACCATACGACAAACAGCTAGATACCGATAAAGCCGTAATTGTGGTTCAGCCACAAAATCCGGTTCACGATTGTCAGTTAAAGTTACAAATAGAAGCTAACGAGCTTGAGGGTCTAGCGTTATCAAAGCAATCGTTATTAGTTATTAATAATGAGCTTGAAGAGCTATTAACAGACCTATCTGGCTTTTTTGTTAGCAAACTAATGTGGTTTTTATTGCCTGAACAAAAAGGCGTGGTTGTTACCTTTAAAGCCCCAAAGCAATTTGATGATGAGCGTATAACGTGCGAAAAGTCAGTGTGCTATTTTGAAGTAACCGATAGCTGGGAAGATAACACAACCGTATTAGCTGATATTAACGAGGTTGTTAAAGTAACGCCTTGGATCAGTAAGTAACCATAAAAATAGTAAACGTATAAAAGCGGCATCCATTATTATGCCGTTTTTTTTATGACTAAATGATGGCAGAGGGGGCTTTTGCTAATAGGCTTTTTTCATCATGGGTGACCACTTTATTTCGGCCTGTTTCTTTAGCAAGATAAAGCCGTTTATCGGCTTGTAACAACAGGGCTTGCATATCTAGCTCGCGCACTAACATGCTACTTACCCCAGCACTTACAGACAGTGCAATGCTGTGGCCATTAAAATAAAACGGGTATTCATTAATACTACTGCAAAGCTTTTGAGCTAACTGCCTAGCTTGCGCTAAGTTTTGTTGATTAAGAAAAATAGCAAACTCTTCGCCGCCAATACGAGCAGTAACACCAAGCTCAAAAAACAATTCGTTAATATGTTGTGCAATCCACTTTATCGCTTCATCGCCGGTTTCATGGCCGTATTGGTCGTTCACTTGTTTAAATAGGTCAATATCGAGCATGATCAACGACACTCTGCTGTTAAGAGGCGCGGTTTTAGTTATTTTTTTACATAAACGAAAAAATCCACGCCTATTTAAAAGCTGTGTTAACGGGTCGTGATTCGCTAGATTAATTAGTCTAGATTCAGCATTAGCAAACTTAATAAAAGGCAAAATTAGCGCACTGGCGGTGGTTAAAAATAAATGCGTTACTAATAACAGCTGTAAACCTGACGCTAGGCTGGCTTGACTGATTTTACTTGAGTAGAGCAAAACAAGAAGTACAACTTGCAACAGCATTACCACACTGTGAAGTGCAAAACAGGCTATGAGTAAGCGTTGTTGTACTACAGCAACACTTGGGGTTTTAATCATTAAATACGCAGCGTAACTAAATAATACAGCAGTAATAATACTGGTAATAATTTGCCCTGCATCAATAAGGTACACTGCAAGTAAAAGCGTACAGCACATGGCGCAGGCATAGTATAAAGGCGTTACTTTTATCGCGGGCGCTTGGCTTTGTGGTATTAACCCTAAAATAACCAGTAATGGGCTTAAAATAATAAAAACGTAAGCAAAAAAGTGGGTTAACAGGGGGAAGTCAATAAAGTCTCTTAAACCTATTAATGCAATAGCGGTAATAAATGAGCAACAGGCAGTAGCAAAATAAAAATAGCAAGGTTGCTTTTTGTATCTATAAACAGAAAAAAAGAACACAGCAATAAATAAGTTAAGAATAAAACAGAGGCTAATTAATGTAGGTAAATGAAGCATGTTCAAGGGGCTCTTTTAGCTAAGGGAAGGTGTTTATACAACAATAAGTATTAGGTAGTAACACTAAAATAGCAAGGGGGTAAAAAGTATTAACTTTTACCCCCTACTACAAACTTAACCCGTTAAGGTCAGTGCTAAACTAAACTTTTTAATGCAGCGTCTATTTTAGTGAAATGAAAACGGTAGTTATGGTCTAAGGCTTTTTTAGGCACCACATACTGACCGGTAGTAAGTAAGTCAGCCATTTCACCCATTAATATATTAAGCACCCCAGCTGGCATAGGCATAAACGTAGGGCGTGACAATGCTTTTCCTAATGATTTACTAAACTGCTTGTTACTTACCGGCTCAGGAGCTGTGGCGTTGATAGCACCAGATATTTCACTATTACGAATTAAAAATAAAATCAGTTGCACCATGTCATCAATGTGGATCCAAGACATACCTTGCTCACCATGGCCAATTGGCCCACCTACGCAAAGTTTAAAGGCGGGTAACATTTTACCCAGCGCGCCGCCTTTTTTAGCCAGTACAATACCGGTACGCAATAAGCACACACGGGTGTCGTCAGATTCAGCCTGTAAAGCTGCTTGCTCCCAATCTTTACAAAGTTGATGGCTAAATTCATCGTGAGGCTCGGTATTGTTTTCATCAACTAGGCTGTCGCCTTGGCGACCATAATAACCAATTGCACTGCCAGATATAAAAGTATGCGGCGGAGTATGGCATTGATTTATAGCATCACTAATTGCTTGCGTGACAATAATTCGGCTATCGCGAATAACCGCTTTTTGTTTATCACTCCAACGTTTATTAACAATAGGCTCGCCGGCTAAATTAATAACCACGTCAACGGTATTAAAATCAACATCCTCAAGGCTATCAATAGCGTTAACCTGATGCCCTAACAATACTTTTGCTTTGGTTGGGTTTCTGCTAAGCACTGTAACGTCGTGGTGATGCAACAAGAAGGGGCAAAGGTGCCTACCAATTAAGCCTGTGGCGCCAGTAAAAAATATATGCATTGCAACTCCAAAATTATAAATAAAGCAGGATGTTTAAAATTTATACTCTCCAGCTCAACGATTTGCAAACTTATACGTACCAATAATTTTTATGATCACCTAGGGTCTGTTGGTCTTTGCGGATTAATATTTGTTCAAACTAGGGGCAATTTAATCGCGGCGCGAGGTTTGTAACCTAGTGGGCTCGATAACTGCTCCTGCGTTATTCTACTGGCTTACATCCATGTAAGAATAAGTAAAAACCGAGCAAAGCTTCCGCGTCCTGCTCAAGCTCCTTACCTACATCCATGTAGGCAACAAAGAATTAATTGCCCCTAGGCAGAACCCTATGGGCAGCGCCTGTTTGGCATTAATGCTACGTTATCGCCTATTTATGGGGAACAACCACACCACATAGGCTCTGCCTTGCCTTAATACCAAAAAGACGGCTGCAAATCTAATCTTGAAAGGCCAACAGACCCTTAAACATTTCATTCTATTAGCTTTTGCCTTACACTAAAGCCAAATAACAGCAATAGGATAATGGTATTGGCAAGTTTAACTGGGGTAAATAAAAGCTTAATAATTTTTGCCGCTTTGGTAATTGTGCTAGCGGGTGTTAAAGCCGCAAGCGCTATTGTTATTCCGTTTATTTTGGCAGCATTTATAGCCATAATTTGTAGCCCACTCATTAATTTTTTTGCTCGTTACCGTATTCCAAAAGGCATAGCGGTAGTGCTTGTAGTGCTTATTATTATGGGCTTAGGGGTTAGCTTAGGCGGTTTAGTAGGTCAGTCGGTTAATGACTTTTCAAAGCAGTTACCTGAATACAAAGCACAGTTAAAAGAAGAATTTGTATGGCTGGTTGATATGGCCTCGCAATACAATATTTTAATTAATAAAGAACAAATTTTGTCTATGTTTGATCCTGGCAAAATGGTTGATGTTGCCACCAATATGCTAACGGGTTTAGGTAGCGTAATGGCCAATATGTTTTTAATTATTTTAACAGTTGTTTTTATGCTGTTTGAAGGGCCGATACTTGGCAAAAAAATTCATTTAGCACTGGACGATCCCGACAGCAAAATTAAGCAAATTGACCGTTTTTTAGACTCTATTAACTCTTATTTAGCCATTAAAACCTTAGTGAGTTTAGCTACCGGTGTAATTGCTGGTTTTTACCTGTGGATACTCGATGTTGATTATTTTGTACTATGGGGCGTATTGGCATTTATGCTTAATTACATTCCTAACATTGGTTCAATCATTGCAGCTGTGCCAGCACTGTTACTGGCGCTTATTACGCAAGGTCCATTAGTGGCAGGGCTCGTCGGCGCGGGTTATTTAACTATTAATACCGTTATGGGTAATATTGTAGAGCCAAAATATATGGGTAAAGGCCTCGGGCTTTCTACCTTAGTGGTGTTCTTATCATTAATATTTTGGGGCTGGTTATTAGGCTCTGTGGGTATGCTGCTATCAGTGCCGTTAACCATGATTGTAAAAATAGCGCTAGAAGCCAGTGATGAAGGGCGTTGGTTAGCTACCATGCTTGGAACAGGTGAAGAAACCGTTATTAAATCAGAAGACTAATACCTTACAAAGGCGTGCCTACATAGCACGCCTTTTAAAAAACCTAAGCATCTATTAAATTAGCTAATGCGCTATCTACAGCGTTTATAGCCCCCTCTAAATAGCCAGCTTCTTGCTGTGCAAACTCACTTCCCACAAAATGCACTTGTAACTGTTTAAGCTGCTCGCTAAGCCCTGAAAAATTGAATTCAGGATGCTGCGATACACCTATTTGGTCATCTTTGTTGGCAACAAATTCATCCTCAGCCCAATCCTTTATAATGCAGCTTTTCGCTGTATAGGCTTGTTCACCGTAAAAATAGCTGAGCTGTTCAAGGCAAGCCTGAGTTAATTGTTCTCTGGTTACTTTAATGCGCTGCAAGTAAGGCACGCCAATAAAGCCGAACAAAGCAGGGTGAGAATGCTCACTTGCTGACGCATCATGAACTTCTACCAATGGGCCTACTCGGCTAAAGCATTGTCCCGATAAATTTTTATCTCGCCAAAAAGCGTGCTCAAAAGTGGCAATAAACTTTGCTTGGCCAGCCATCCACGTAGGCACCGACGCTAAACGCTGTGCTAAGCCATTATCAGCCCATAAATGCGGGGTTAAATGTTGGCTGATCATTCTAGGCGGTAACGCCAACAGTAACTGATGGCAAGTATAGTGTTGCGAACTCCCTTGGTAATTAGCGCTTATATGCCAGCCATCGGAGAGCTTTTTCACTTCGTTAACAGCGTGCTCTAATTTAACGGTGTTTGGCTCAAGCTGCTGATAAAGCGCATTGATAAGCTCGTCCATACCGTTTTGTATTCTAAATAACTGCATTTCGCCAGCCCCTGCAATTTGCTGTGCAGGAGCGGTTTGTGATGCTTGATACAGCACATCGCCTTGGGTGTATTGCTCAAACACAGGGATGTTTAAAGCAGCAACTAACTTTTGAATATTAGGCTGGTGCGGAAATATCCAGGTAGGGCCTAAATCGTGGCCAATGGTGTTGTTGGTCGGTAAATAATGAGACGCAATTCTACCGCCCAAACTGGCTTTAGCCTCTAATAATAAAAACGGAATATCACGTTTTTTAAGGTTGTAAGCAGCATATAAGCCCGCTAAGCCACCACCAATAATAACCACAGGTTTATGCATTTTAAATCACTTTAGCTAAATCAATCTACTGATAGGTAGTTTGTGTTTTTTATACAGATTTGTCAAAACGTATTATGGTCTAAGTGAGGAAGCTTTAGTGTGCACTCATATTCAGGAAAATGAGCCAAGCATACACATAGATCTAATTAACTCCGCTTTAAAATAATAAAAACTTAATGATAGTAATATGTTAGCTAATTTGTTAAAACTATATAACAAAAAATGAATGCTGCTTTGGTAGAGATATACACGAATCGCGCAGTATAAAATTGTTAGCTGCTTTTGGAAAGAATCATGGATGTAATAGATATAAAAACATTTATCCCAAGTAAGGATTTCGAAATTTCAAAGTCTTTCTACTCGGAAATTGGATTCAAATCAGAATACGTAACCGATGATCTCACACTTTTTGAAAACGGTGATTGTCTTTTCTTTTTGCAGCGCTTTTACAATGAAGATTTGGCCAAAAATTTTATGTTGCAAATCTGCGTTTCAAACATCTATGAAGCGTATGAGTTATGCTCTAAATCCGAACACAAAACAAAGATTACCCCAATCAGACATGAAGCTTGGGGTAAGGTCTTTTATTTATTAGGGCCAGTGGGTGAACTGTTGCATATCACGCAGCTGGGCAGCTAACAAAACGCTGTTGGGGCTCCCTTTGGTCGCTGGCCGTTAACACGTGGGTTGACTCGCTTCGCTCGGATTTTAGCCCACGAGCTTATTATTCAATAAAAGTAATGTAGACACCCATTTTAAAGCACAAAATAGAAAACACCCTTTAAAGGTGTTGATATTTTATAGACTTAAACAATATTTATTAAGCTTTCTATGCAGTGCGCCAAGACACTACAAACAGCAACTGTCCCCATGATCGTTTTTGATGCAAATCAAATTTTAGTACAGATAGTTCTGTTTCAATGGAGATGAAGAGTGATATTAGTTTTGTTTTTTATGTTTCTATCTTTTTTTAGATGGTGTTACCTTTACTTCATCTTAGTTAAGTTAAAAAGAAATAGAGCAACAGTTATCAGGATCGATATTGTAATATTGTTGGTGCAAGTATACGTGGCAGTCTGTCTTGAAAACTCGACTTATTTTTTATCGGGCGCTGGGTTTGCTTTTGTTCTCATCGCAACGGTTGAAAGTATGATGCTAAGAAAAAAATCATCAGAATAGTAGCAAGATCGTTCCTAATTTTTTAAGAAGCTGAATTAATTCCACTTAAGCCTCAGACCACTATGGCAATATTTAAACATAGTATGGTTAGAAGTAATTAAATTTCCGCACTTGTTCTGGTAACTTAAAACGACACTGATACCACTAAAGTTAATCAAGGAAATTAAACTATAAAACTTTTTAAAAGATAAAAATGACAGCACTAGTTTATTGGCGAGAATGATTGATAGAGTTTGTATCTGAAAGTAATATTTTAGAATAAATACTGAACAAAAGAGTAAAGTTTCTACATGTTTTGCTAAAAGCAGTATTCGTTAATAGGATTTTATTAAAATGAGTGAGGGAATATACATTCAGTTAGTTGCTATTCTGGCAGCTTTAGGCTGGACCTTTTTACAGGTTTGTTGCCTGTTTATCGCTACACAATGTGTTTTTGGAATTGTGAATTTGGGATCTAATAGCTCAAGTATTCGTGAGAAAATATTACTGCATGCTGTTTCGGGAGCTTTTTACTCTTTGTTTATACTGCCATTTATTTCGTTAGTGATGTTTTACTTTGCCACGTTCAATATTCAAGGCTGGTATGAACTCAAACCGTCAATTTGGGTGTTTGCAAGTTGGTGCGGCGGATTGTTTATGTTCTTTTTTTTCATATCCTTAACGGAATGGTTTGTGCGATCTAGTAAAAATAAACAAAAGAAACGTATGAATAACGATAATTAATATTAAATCAGCCCTTAATTTTGTACCTTCAAATGCTTTATAAGTGGGTTTTATTCAGTATTAATTATATGTAGTGCCTAAGCGCATTCTTATCAAAGTTTATCAGTTGTTTATGCTTTTGCTGCTATCTTTATTTATTACCAGTTCAAATCGCAAATAATATAAACAAGAATAAGGGCAAAAAACTAAAATGACTCAAAATAATAAAATTAACTATATTGAAATTCCTGCACAAAATATTGCAGCTACTAAGGCCTTTTTTAGTGACGTGTTTGGCTGGTCATTTGTAGATTATGGCCCAGAATACTGTAGCTTTGTCGCACAAGGGGTTGATGGTGGTTTCTTTAAATCTGACTTGGTTGTTGCAACTAAAAATGGAAGCCCGTTAATTGTGTTATACAGTAATGACCTTGAAGCGACTCAAAATAAAATTGAGCAAGCTGGAGGTAAAATAATTAAGCCTACATTTTCATTTCCAGGTGGTAGACGATTTCACTTTAGCGACCCAAATGGAAATGAATTTGCGGTATGGTCAGAGTAGTCACACTGCAAACTATATAAATACAAAAATGCAGCCTTTAAGGCTGCACTTCCAAAACACTAACCACTAAATTAGCAAGCTTCAACACATAATGTTTAATTAGGAGCTGGTTAAAGCCCCATTTTAAGCTGCTGAATGAATTGCTCTATCATTGCTATTTCACACTCTTTATAAGTTACTACAGCTTCTGGTGAATTAGGCTGTTTTAACATATAACGCCACTGGCAACTTTTTTGAATGTACTTGTCTTTGGCGTTAAGACTTTGCTTAAACAATGATAAAATGTAGGTGTTACCAGTTTCACTTTCTAATTCGGCCAGTTCAAAGGTGCGCTTTTGGATCCAGCTGTCTTGTTGCTGTTGCACTTTATTTAATTTGGCATCTAAACATTGTGTGTAATCTTTAATTTGCTCGGGCAGGGCGTTGCTTTGTAATGTACACTCTTGCTCAGCAGCCATACTTGTCTGTGCCCATAACAATAAAAGGCTTAAGCTAAAAAAAAGGATGTAGTTATTTTTTTTCATGGTAATTAAACTCGAGAATAAATTTTGCACCGCCTAAACGTTGCGACTGAGATATAGTTAATAGGCCGTGATATGACTTAACCAAGTCAGATACAATGGCCATACCCACACCGTGGCCGCTTTCGTAGGTATCAAGTCGGGTACCGCGTTTAAGTAGCGATTCACGTTTATCTGGCTGAATACCTGGGCCGTCATCACAAATACTAATCGTGAGTGTTTTAGCTTGTGAAACGTCAATACTGACTTGGGAGCGACAGGCTTTGCAGGCATTATCTATTAAGTTGCCTAATAACTCCATTAAATCGGTTTTATCGCCTAAAAAGTAATCTTTATCGCTCACTTGGCAGTTAAATATAATGTCTTTATCGCGGTATACTTTACTCATTGCGCTTAAGATAGAATCGATAACCGGCTTGATGGGGGTTTGTTTTTTCCATGTATCGGAAGCACCCGTGGCTGCACGTTTTAATTGGTGCTCGATCATCACATTAATTCTGTCGAGTTGTTCTTGTGCATCTGCATCGTTAGCTAATGGGCTTGATTTTAAAACAGCTAACGGCGTTTTAAGTGCATGGGCTAAATCGCTAAGAGAGGCGCGGTATCGCTCTTTTTGGCGCTGTTGCGACTCTAATAGTAAATTTAGGTCGGCTTTAATGGTTTGCAGTTCAACGGGGTATAAGCCTTTAATTTCTTGAATATCGCCTGATTCAATGGCTTTTATTTCTTTATCTAGACGTTGCAGAGGTCGTGCACTCCAAATAAAACCAATGGCCATTAACCCTGCAATGGCAATCCCCATTATAAACATCCAATCGACTAAGGTTTGCTTAAAGCCATCCATTAAACGCAGTAGGGCATCGTTACGTTTTAATAAAATAAAGCGTGCTTGCTCTGATTGGTCAATATTATTAAGTATTACCGTCAAACTTAATTGCCAATAGGCAGTGTTGTTATATACCACACGTCTAAAGTCGGCGGCGCCTGCTTTGGGCTCTATATATTGGGGAACAAAGTTAACGTTAACCGCCGACTCAGAATGCCAAATAGGCACGTCGTCACGGTATATCATGGCGTAGGTGTCTGAGTTTAAATTGTTGAGTTCGGGGGTTAATATAGAGCTGGGCATAATAATACCGCGCTCGGTAAAATCAACTTCGGAAATAAGTGAATACAGGTGTGCTTCGAGGTTTTTTTCGGTGGCATCAACAAGTGACGCATAATATGCCTTACCTATAGAGTAAAACAAAATGGGTAGGGCGACTAACAAAACAAAGACAAGGATAAAACCTTGCCTTATTTTTAACGAAATTTGCGGTGCTACCACTGGCTTTTAAGCCTGTAACCACGTCCGCGTAATGTTTCCACTGGGTTAAGCACGCCATCTGGGTCGAGTTTTTTACGCAAACGTAGTACAAACACTTCAATAACGTTCGAATCAAGGTCGAAGTCTTGATCGTAAATATGCTCTGTAAGCTCAGACTTTGAAATTACTTTTTGTGGATTAACCATTAAGTATTCAAGTACTTTGTACTCATACGCGGTTAAGCTCAGCTCTTTGTCGTTTACCCATACTTGTTGTGAACGGGTATGAATTTTAATAGGGCCTGCTGTCATTTCAGGGTTTGCTTTACCTGCACTGCGACGAATAAGCGCATTACAGCGAGCAATTAGCTCTTCCACATGAAATGGCTTAGTTAGATAGTCATCGGCACCGGCATCTAGGCCTTCTACTTTGTCTTGCCAGCGATCGCGCGCGGTTAAGATCAAAATAGGAATAGTCACCCCTTGGGCACGTGCTTTATTTATTAACTCAATACCGTCTATTTTAGGTAGGCCTAAATCAACTACAGCCATGTCTAAAGGGTATTCAGTGATGTGAAAAAGGCCAGCCTCACCGTCGTGACATAAATCAACGCTGTAACGCTCTTTTTCTAATGCATTGCGCAGGTTGTCTGCCAAATGTAAATCATCTTCTATTACTAAAATTCGCATTGGTTAATCCTTTTTCACTTCGCCAGTTTTCTTGTTTATTTTCAAATCGACGACGTGGCCGTCAGCTTTTAAGATTCGTACAGTAAAAAAAAGTGTTTCTTCAGAAATTTTTAACGTTGTACCGTCTGTAGTTTGTTTTGCAAGTATTACAGCTTTCTTTTTGCTTACCTCAACTTTATCGGCTTTGCTTTTGGTATTGTTTGCATGGGCAAAATTAGCCAAACACATTACCGCGATTAAGTTGAGTATTAATAATACACGCATTGCGAAACTCCTAGAACAGACCTGCTTAGCTTAGAAACTAAGCCACTAAAACTTAAATACCATGGCGTGTATTTAAGTTTTTATAAGGCAAAGTTTAATTAAAAATGAGTGAACAAACCCTGAATTACTGGTTGCAGTTAAACAGGGGTCACAGTTTAATTAAGCAGGGAACACTTTTTTAAATGGTTTAACGATAGAATTTTCATATACGCCACCGGCAACATAGGGATCATCTGCGGCCCATTCTCTGGCGTCTTCTAAAGAATTAAATTGAGCAATCACTAAAGAACCCGTAAAACCTGCGTCTTGCGGGTCTTCACTATCAATGGCCGGAAGAGGGCCTGCGGTTAATAGTCGGCCTTCGTCTTCTAGGATTTGTAAGCGCGCTAAATGAGCTGGGCGTGCCGCTTTACGGTGCTCTAAACTATTTTGGACGTCTGTTGAATAAATCATATACAACATAAAAATACTCTCAAAACTTGTTAAATTTAATTAACTGCATACTAGCATAGCGTTGATAAATGGTGAATTAAAAGTGTTTATGGTGATGTTTACAGCAAGAATGTTTTTTTACACGGTAATTGCTTGAAAAGCGTTGCGTAACACTGGTAGAGTCCCTTGGATAAGATAAATAATAACAAGGTTATTACATGAGTGAAAATAGAGAGCACTTTAGCTCCCGCTTAGGATTTATATTGGCAGCGGCAGGTTCTGCTGTGGGTATTGGTAACTTAGTAGGCTTTCCAGTTTCTGCGACTAAGAATGGCGGTGGTGCATTTTTGCTCGTCTATGCTTTGTTTGTCGCATTCATTTGTTTACCTGTAATGATGGCCGAAATGGCCATGGGTCGTCATGCACAAAAAGATCCGCTTGGTGCATACAAAGTATTAGCTAATAACGACAAAAAATGGAAGTTTGCTGGCTTTTTAGCAGTACTAACGCCATTTATGATTGCTGTTTTTTACATGGTGATCACGGTGTGGATTTTTGGTTACTTAAGCCAAACCGCACTGGGTAATTTAGATATGCTGGCAAACCCTGGGCATTTTGGTGAGTTTATAAATAGCTACACCGTGTTTGGTTATATGGCACTGGTTGTGGTTATTGTTAACCTTATTTTGGTCGGTGGTGTAAAAGACGGCATAGAAAAAGCGGCTAAATTTTTAATGCCTGCTTTGTTTGTCATGCTAATTATACTGGTGGGTTATGTACTTACCCTTGATAACGCAATGGCCGGTGTTAAATACTACATTATTCCTGATTTTAGTAAAATGAATGCCAGCGTGCTTAACGGTGCACTGAGCCAAGCGTTTTTCTCATTGTCGTTAGGAATGGGTATTTTAATTACCTATGCCTCTTATATTTCGAAAAAAGATGACATCGTAGGCAGTGCTAAAATGGTCGCTATTACCGACTCACTGGTTGCGTTTGTAGCAGGCTTAATGGTGTTACCTGCTATTTTTAGCTTTGACCCAAATACCGATCCGGCTAAGTTATCTGACTCGTCAGTTTCAATGATTTTTGTCTATCTTCCAAAAATCTTATTAGCGCTACAAAATGATATTGGTTACTTTGGCGCATCAGCCGTGGCATTTATTTTCTTCTTATTGGTATTTTTTGCTGCGATCACATCATTGGTATCTATTGTTGAAGTACCAACTGCAACACTAAGCGACCGTAAAGGCATTAGCCGTAAAAAAGCGTTGGGCATACTTACTTTATCAACTGGTATATTAACTATTTTGTGTATTATGTCGTTTGGTATGATTGACAGCCTAACTACTTTTACTAGCTACGGTAGTGGTAATAAGAGCTTTTTTGATGTTGTTTATGACGTATTCTACGACACAATATTGCCTTTAAATGGTTTAATGGTGTGTTTGTTTGTAATGTATAAATGGAAAAAAGTTCGCTTAAGTGAAGAGCTAAGACAGGGCTCTCCTAATTATGCTAATAGCTTTATGGAAAAGTACGTTAACTTTTCACTGCAAACCTTTATTCCAGCGATATTATTAATCATTTTTGTAAATACCGTTGCAACGAAGTTTTTTGATATCAGTATTTTTGGTTTTTAATTTAAACTAAATCTAAATAAGCCGCGCCTGTCGCGGCTTTTTTATTGCTGTTTGTTAACTCAGTGCACCAGAGTCTAAATAGTCACCCATCCCTAGGGTAAACATCCATATGCCCCATAAGCTGTGCTCAAGAACACAGGCAAAGGTTGAGCGGCTTTGTGCGTAGGTATATGCAAATAGTAATCCGCCTATAAACGCTAAACTTACTGCAACCCAATTAGCGTAAACAATATGTGCCAGTGCAAATACACTCGCACTGATAATAATGCGTAGCCATTTACTGGGCATAATGCGCTTGTAACGATGAAAAAAGTAGGTTCTAAATATTAATTCTTGCGGGATCACCGACAATAAAGGGTAGAGCAGTAATAGCATTAGCCAGTCGGTGAGATTTTCACGAGGTAAAGTAAACCAGTGTCCTTGGTAAAGTAAGTTGTAAAATACCCCCGAAAATAACGCGCCAATAAAGAAAAAGCTAAACATGCGGCGCTTCACAGCAGAAAACTGCCCCAAGCTAGTTAATCTAAAACGTTTAAAGTGAGTGTCGTTTAGTAGCAACATACAACACACACTCATGAGGATGATCAGTGCCGGAATAAGCCAGTTAGATAAATATTGGCGAATATTAAAGCCAATTAAAGGCAGAATAATAAAAATAAAGGCAAATTCAAACCAGCGATATTGATTAGCGTTCACGTTTGCTCACGGTGATTTTTATCTCACCCTAGCAAACGATTAAGTCATCTTTATGACCATAAAACAGCCAAGCTGATTATATTTAAACCCACTGACTCTTACTAAGGCTCTTAGCCCTCGGTTAAGGTTGACTTACCCCCTTGCAACCCTTAGCCTGCCTGCTTTTATTTTTACATCATTGTATTGCCACGCTAATGGGTTTAAGCCTAGGCGTGTATTTAGGAGCAAAAAATGAATAAAGCAGAACTGGTTGCAGCCATTGCGGATGCGAGTGAATTAACAAAAAAAGACGCACAAGCTGCGTTAACCAGCTTACAAAAAGTGATTACAAAGTCATTGTCTGAAGGCGATCAGGTACAAATATCAGGCTTTGGCACTTTTGCACTAAGCTATTACCCAGCGCGTACTGGTCGTAATCCACAAACTGGTGAAGCGATTGAAATACAAGGGGCTAATAAAGCCGTATTTAAACCAGCAAAAGCGTTAAAAGAGCGCCTTTAATTTAAAACTTTAGTGCCTGTAAGTTCGCATCTTCCCCAAAAGCCAACATTTAGCTTACAGGCTCTTTGCTTTATTACCTTTGCCTGTAGTATCTGCAATCAGTGTAAATAATTTACATTGCTGGCTTATTCATATTTATAAAATCTTATTATATTCAGCGTGTTATATTTGGTATGTGATATGCAAATACAGTTATGTATTGAATGAAATAAGGAGTATTTAATGAGTAACTTACATAACAGTAATCGTTTACAAGGTAAAAAAATTGCCATATTAGCCACCGATGGATTTGAGCAAAGCGAGTTACTCTCGCCACAGGCTGCTTTACTTGAAGCGGGCGCCGATATTGAAGTTGTTTCTATTAAAGAAGGGCAGATCACCGCATGGAATGAAGACAATTGGGGTGAAAAAGTAACCGTTGATAAATTAGCTGCCAATGCAAATGCCGCTGATTACGATGCGCTTTTACTGCCAGGTGGTTTGTTTAACCCCGATAGCTTACGCCAAGACTCGGACGCTAAGGCATTTGTAGACGGCTTTTTTGGGGCAAAGAAAAACAAACCTGTTGCGGCTATATGTCATGCGCCGTGGTTACTCGCTGAAATTAATAAGCTCAGAGACAAAAAGGTTACTTCGTATCCTAGTATTAAAAGCGATTTAATTAATGCGGGTGCTAACTGGGTTGACCAAGAGGTTTGTGTTGATCAAGGCTTAGTGACTAGCCGCAGCCCTGCAGATTTAGACGCGTTTAATGCTAAATTTATTGAAGAGATCCTTGAGGGTAAGCATCAAGCGCATTAAGTTAGCATTTCAAAACAAAAAAGGGCATATTAAATGCCCTTTTTTAGTGGTTAAAAAATCGTTGATTAAAGCGCTGTTGCGGCTTTCATCTCGCTTACAAATGTTTTTAGCTGTGATGTCATCGCGTCTAAATCATTTAAGTTTGCTTCAATGATTTTTACGACTGCAGAGCCTGAAATAGCCCCCGCAGCACCGGCTTTAAGTGCAGCTTTTACATCATCAGGTGTTGAAATACCAAAACCTAACAACGCAGGCGCGCTGTGGTATTCTTGCAGGCGTGTAACCACATGGGTTGCAGGCATTTGTGCTTTAGTATCGGTACCTGTTACCCCTGCACGAGAAAGCAAGTAGGTATAGCCGCGACCGTACGATGCACACTCACGTAGCGTATCGTCACTGGCGTTCGGCGTGGCGATAAAAATTGGGTCGATACCATTGGCCATGGCGGCTTTTCTAAACATTTTCGACTCGTGTAACGGCACATCAGCCACTAAAATAGAGTCAACGCCTACTGCTTTTGCATCAGTGTAAAATTTTTCTAAGCCACGTTTAAATATTAAGTTTGAATACAACAATAAGCCAATTGGAATATCGGCATTGTACTGGCGTATTTCTTTAATAATATCAAAACAATCTTGTGTATTAATGTGTACATCTAAAGCACGAATATTGGCCTTTTGAATAACAGGGCCGTCGGCAATCGGATCTGAAAACGGAATACCCAATTCCAGTCCGTCAGCGCCGCCATCGATTAAGCTTTTAATAATTTCGATGCTTTGCGCTTTACCCGGATCGCCAATGGTCACAAACGGTACAAACGCACCTTGGTTTTGCTCTTTTAGTGCGGCAAACATTTGTCCGTAACGGTCAGTTTTTATTTGGCTCATAGTTGACCTTCCTCTGATAATACCTTGTGTACGTGGGCTAAATCTTTATCGCCACGACCACTTAAATTAATAACAATAATACTGTCCTGCGTTTGCTCTTCTGCATATTCGAGGGCGTAGGCTAGCGCATGACTTGATTCAAGCGCAGGAATAATCCCTTCGTGTTTAGCCAATGCTTGAAAGGCATCAAGTGCTTTGGTGTCGGTAATACCTACATATTGAGCACGGCCCGTTTCGTGTAAAAAGGCATGCTGTGGCCCTACAGCAGGGTAATCTAGTCCCGCAGATACAGAGTAAGACTCTTCAATTTGACCATCTGTATTTTGCATAATATAAGTGTAAGTACCGTGCAAAATACCTTTAGTGCCTTTACAGATGGTTGCGCCATGCTCGTGCGTGTCTAACCCTTTACCCGCAGGTTCAACGCCAATAAGCTTAACGCTTGGCTCATCAATAAAATCGGTAAACATACCAATGGCGTTTGACCCACCGCCTACACACGCAATAACCGCATCAGGCAAACGGCCTTCGGCTTTAAGTACTTGTTGTTTTGCTTCTTCACCAATTATTTTTTGATATTCACGTACAATAGTCGGGAATGGGTGAGGACCCGCGGCTGTACCTAAAAGGTAATGAGCGTCTTGATAATTTGCTGACCAGTCACGTAATGCTTCATTAACCGCATCTTTTAATGTGCCCGAGCCTGCCGTTACTGGAATAACTTCAGCGCCCATGAGTTTCATTCTAAATACGTTTGGCTGCTGGCGTTCAACATCTTTTGCACCCATGTAAATACGGCATTTTAAGCCAAGCAATGCACAGGCAAGTGCAGTGGCTACACCATGTTGGCCGGCGCCGGTTTCTGCTATGACTTCTTTTTTACCCATGCGTTTGGTAAGCAGTGCTTGGCCTAATACTTGGTTTGTTTTGTGCGCACCACCGTGTAGTAAATCTTCACGCTTTAAGTACAGTTTTACTTTTGGGTTTTTAACTAAGTTACGCGTTAACGTAAGCGGCGTAGGGCGACCCGCATACTCGTTAAGTAATTTACTTAGCTCTGCCTGAAACTCAGGATCTTTTTGTGCTTTATTAAATTCGTTTTCTAACTGCTTAAGCGCAGGGACAAGCAGTTCCGGTACAAACATACCGCCAAACTCGCCAAAATAAGCTGGATTTTGCATTTTAACCTCAATAATTTCTGATACTTGTAAAAGCATGATGTAGTTTGTTTGCACACTTTTTCCCTGGAGACTCTTCAACACCTGAATTTAAATCAAGTCCAAGAGCACCTTGAAAAAGTGCATCGCTAATATTGTCTGGGTTTAAGCCGCCAGCAAGCATAAATGGGGTCGTTGCATCGCGAAGCACCGACCAATCGAATGTTTTGCCTGTGCCGCCAGCCTGTGAATCACTGTGGGTGTCGTATAAATGGCGATCTGCGCCTGCAACAGGTTGTGGTAAAACATCTTTTATCGCCTGTGCTTTCCAAATTTCACAATTACGTGGTAATTCATTACGTAACGACGCAATGTATTGTTCATCTTCTTGACCATGTAATTGAACGGCTGATAATTTAAGTTGTTTAACGTGTTCAGCCACGTCAGATATAGCGGCATTAACAAATACACCGACAAATTTTAAAGGCGCACTTTGGCTGATTTCTTTGGCGCAATCCAAATCGACAAAGCGGGGGGATTTAGGGTAAAAAATCAGCCCGCCATACACAGCGCCATTGTTATAGGCTGCCATAGCGTCTTGATTACGGGTTAAACCGCACACTTTGTTCTCGCCTAATATTACGCGGCGGCATGCTTGTAATAAATCAGCTTCAGCCATTAATGAGCTGCCAATTAAAAAGCCATTGCATAAAGGGGCTAAGCGTTTTACATCTTGATGGGTGTAAATACCTGACTCAGAAATAACCACTTTATTACTAGGAATAAGCTTACGTAGTCGTTCTGTAGTGGCTAAGTCGGTGCTTAAGTCGCGCAAATCGCGATTATTGATGCCAATTATTTGCGCATCAAGTGCCAGTGCACGGTGCACTTCTGCTTCGTTACTTACTTCAGTTAGCACCGACATATTTAACGAGTCGGCCACGGCATGCAGTGCTTTGTATTGCTGATCGTCAAGCACTGATAGCATCAGTAAAATAGCGTCGCCGCCATATATACGTGCCATATAAACTTGGTACTCATCAATAAAAAAGTCTTTACAAATAAGCGGCTGTTCTACTTGGCTGCGCACAAATTCAAGGTAATCAAAACTGCCTTGAAAGTACTTTTCGTCAGTTAGTACACTCATACAAGTGGCATATTGCTTATACGCTTGGGTGATTTCTGTTAAATCAAATGGCTGACGAATCAACCCCTTAGAGGGCGATGCTTTTTTGCATTCTAAAATAAACTGTGTGCCTGGCGCTGCCAGAGCTTTGTAAAAACTACGCTCTGTTGGTTTGGCTTGATGTTTAAAGCTCTCCAGCGGGCGCGCCGCCTTACGCTCAATGAGTTCTATTTTTTTATCAGCAATAATTTTATCTAATACATTAGCCATGACTTACCTCAATAATTGCATTTAGTGTGTCCATGGCCTTGCCTGAACGTAATAAAGAGTGTGTGATTTGCGCACCTTGTTTTAACGATTGTGCTTGGCCGGTTAAGTACAGCAATGCGGCTACATTAACAACAATAGCAGCATTGTGTGCCTCAGTGCCTTTACCTTGTAAAATAGCAAGGCTGGCGTTTGCGTTGTATTGTGGGCCTTCACCGGCTAATTGTTCAAGTGAATAGTTTGCAAGGTCAAAATCACTTGGGTTGAGTGTGTACTGGGTGATTTTGCCATTATTAAGCTCTACAACCTGTGTTGAGCCATGTAAGGCGATTTCGTCAGTACCGGAGCCGTGTACTATCATAGCGCGTTTAGTGCCTAGAGTATTAAGCGTTTGTGCCATAGGCATGCATAAAGACTCATCGTACACGCCCAGTAATTGCACCTCAGGAGCGGCTGGATTAGCCAGTGGCCCAAGAATATTAAAAATAGTTCGGGTTTTTAAACTGGTACGCACGTTCATCGCATGACGCACACCACTGTGGTAGTGCGGTGCAAATAAAAAGGTAAAATTTGTGCTCTCTAAACAACGGGCAGCCACCTCTGGAGTCATATCGATATTGATCCCCAGTGCTTTGAGTAAATCAGCAGACCCTGAATTACTCGACACGCTGCGATTGCCATGTTTTACCATATTAATACCAGCTGCTGCCGCTACAATCGCAGCGGTGGTACTAATATTTATAGTGTTTGAACCATCGCCACCGGTACCGCAACTATCAGCAAGTTGCGTTTTATTAGTGATAAAGGGAACGGCATTTTCACGCATTGAAGCGGCTGCACCGGCAATCTCATCGCTTACTTCACCTTTCATTTTAAGGCCAATTAGTAACGCAGAGAGTACAATATCGCTCATATTGCCTTGCATAATCTGGTCAAATAGCGCTTTTGCTTGTGCGTAACTAAGTGACTGCTTTGCAATAATATGCTCAATAGCGTGTTGAACATTAAGCGGGCTGTGTAATTGATTAGTCATAATGTTCCTTTAATTTCGCACGTGTTAAATAAGCAACGCTTTGTTGCAGTAGCATTGCGCCATTGGGCGTTAAAATTGACTCTGGGTGGAATTGATAGCCCAGTGCATTGTCTTGATGATGATAAATAGCCATTGGTATATCTTGATACTTGGCAATAACAGCTAAGTTATCAGGTACTTTTGTTGCCATTAATGAGTGATAACGTGCCACCGGTATAGTGCTACCCATGCCGTAAAATACAGGGTGATCATTTAATTCTATGATTGATGACTTACCATGTACGGTTTCACCAGCATGACCGATTACTCCGCCATAACTTTGTGTTAGCGCTTGTTGACCTAAACAAATACCAAGCATTGGAAATTGACCCTTACACAGGTTAATTAATTCCATAAGGCAGCCTGCATCGCTTGGTGCACCAGGGCCTGGTGATAATACTAGTAGTACTTGGCCGAGCTCTGCCTGCATTTTTTCGAATATGACCTCTGCGCTAATGTTGTTTCGGTAAACCACTAGCTCAGCCCCAAGCATTGTTAGCTCATCGACTAGGTTGTAGCTAAATGAGTCAAAGTTATCTAAAAAGTAAATTTTAATAGGGTGTGCTTCACTCATTTTATACTGCCTTATACGTCGATTTAATTGCGGTGATCACCGCTTGGGCTTTAGCGCGCGTTTCGTTTGCCTCTGACATTGGGTCTGAATCAAATACAACCCCAGCACCGGCCTGCACATAAGCAATATTATTTTTAACAAAGGCGGCACGAATAACAATACAGCTGTCCATGGCACCGTCACCAGTTAAATAACCAACCGCGCCACCATAGCTACCGCGACGTTTGCCTTCTGTTTTACGCACTAATTCTGCCGCACGTACTTTGGGTGCACCCACTAAGGTACCCATGTTCATACAGGCTTGATAAGCATGCAGGGCATCTAGTTCTGGTTTTAATGTTCCAACTACGCGTGATACTAAATGCATTACTTGTGAATAACGGTCTACTTTTAATAGCTCTTTTGCATGGCGAGTACCAGGCACGCTAATACGAGCCACGTCGTTACGCGCTAAATCAACCAGCATTAAATGCTCAGCTCGTTCTTTTTGATCGTTTCTGAGTTCAAGTTCAATACGGCTATCTAAATCAGGATTAATTTGCCCATTTGCAAACTTGCCCCGTGGACGAGTACCTGCAATCGGATAAACCTCAACTTGTTGAGACTTAACCTCATATTTAAGCGCAGACTCTGGGGATGCGCCAAATAATGAGAACTCTTCATCACGCATGTAAAACATGTAGGGGCTTGGGTTTTGCTTTTTAAGCTGGCTATAAGCATGTAATGAGTCAGGGCACGGCAATGAGAAAGTGCGAGAGGGCACCACTTGAAAGATATCGCCATCAACTATGTGTTTTTTAAGCTTAATCACTTGCTGGCAGTATTGCTCATCACTAATATCAACATTTACAGGGCAATCACCCGTTTGACTTGGGGCACTAAAGTCTGCGGCGTGGTCACACAATGTATTTAGGCGTTCTAATTGTTTGCCCACTTCAAAACAGTTTGCGTGAACATCTGGGCCATTAAACACATTGCCAATTAACTCGGTTGTTTGTTTTTGATGATCAATAACAACCAGTGTTTCTGCTAAATAAAATACGTAGTCTGGACAGGTGTTTTCACCGTCGGGTACATCGGTTAGTTGTTCAAAGTTAGCCACCATGTCGTAGGCAAATACGCCGCCTAAAAACACTGAGAACGGATTGTCAGTGGTGCTTTTAATACTATTTAAACAAGTGCGTAGTGCACTAAAAGCGTTATATGCAATCAGTTTGCTAGCTTGGTCAATGGTGTCATCGGCTGGGTGATACTCAAGTGTGAGTGTGGTATCGGTTAACTGTGAAGCGCAGTTTTGTACATTAGCTTGCAAATAGTTAAGTAGTTGTTGGCCGTTGTTTGATTGTGCACTGATGCTCACTTGGTTGCCTTGGCAAACAATACGTAATGCACAATCAACCAGTATTAAGCTTTTTACGCTATCTTTTGAATCTATCTCTGCAGACTCAAGTAATAGTGAGTTAGGTTTATCAAGTGCCGCATACAAGGCAAGTGGGCTACTTATGTAGTCTCTTACTTGCGTTATGCTGGTCACTTCACCTGGTGTTGTTGTTATATGACTAAAAATCAAACCTCATCCCCTAAAAAAATAAAACCCCGCAATGCTAAGCAGTGCGGGGTTTGAATAACGATGTCTAAATTATAGATAGACCATTACCGTCCCGCTATGCCAGGCGCCACCACCAATGATGTGTAAGAGTGTTTACGTTATTCATGTTTTTAATTCCTGTTAATCTTGTATTGCAAAATTTAGTGATAAAAAAACCCGCATGGTAGCGGGTTAGAATTTTTTGTTTAGACACGACAATTCATCACCCTTTGTTTTAAGAGTGCCACCACCAAATGATGTTTTGAATTGCATTTTTCATTGTTATTTATTCTTTAATGTCTAAAAGTGGCTACAGTAAAACGTATCAACTGCTTTTGTGTCAAGTGTTTATTTAAAACAATTTCGTTAAAAAACTTGTTATACTGTGTAAAACACCCTTAAACCATTAATTAAAGTAGTTTTCATTTGATAAAATACGACTTACATAGCCATACAACGCACTCAGACGGACACTTAACGGTTGAGGAATTATTAGCGCGAGCAGTCGATAAAAAAATTGATGTATTTGCCATTACCGACCACGACACTGTGGCGGCAATTGAGCCTGCGCAGGCTTTTATCAAACGCGAAAACTTGCCGCTTAAATTGATTAATGGGGTTGAAATATCAACTAAATGGGAGAGTTTTGAAATTCATATTGTTGGGCTAAATATTGATACCAATGATAGCACTTTGCATACATTACTCACCGAGCAACAGCAAAAGCGCGAAACCCGTGCAATTGAAATAGGCCACCGATTAACTAAAAATGGCTTTGAAGGTATTTATCAACAAGCCCGCGAGCTGGCTGAAAATGCGCAAATTACTCGCGCTCACTTTGCCCGAGCCTTAATTGAGCGAGGTGTGGCTAAAAACTTTCCTGGGGTATTTAAAAAGTATCTAGGACGAGGAAAAACCGGTTACGTACCGAGTAACTGGTGTGATATGCAAACAGCAATTAAAGCGATTCATGCCGCCGGTGGAGTGGCTGTTTTAGCGCACCCAAGTAGCTATAAAATGTCGAATAAATGGTTGCGTAAACTACTCGTGGAATTTAAATCAGTGGGCGGTGACGCAATGGAAGTTGCCCAACCGCAACAGGCCCCGAGTGAGCGTCAGTTTTTAGGCTTATTGAGTCAAGAATACGATTTGCTTTGCTCTCAAGGCTCTGATTTTCATTTTCCGACTAGTTATTTAGAACTTGGAAAAAATTTATACTTACCTAAAGATTGCCAAGGGGTTTGGCAAACATGGGAAAAGCACGAAGGAGTTGCATTATGAGTCAATTATTTCATATACATCCGGATAACCCACAGCCTAGACTAATCTCTCAAGCTGTTGATATTATTAAGCAAGGCGGCGTAGTTGTGTACCCAACAGATTCGGGATATGCGATTGGCTGTAATTTAGGTAACAAACAAGCTAAAGAACGCATAGAGCGTATTCGCGGCATTGAAAAACACCATAATTTTACTTTAGTATGCCGCGATTTGTCTGAGCTTTCTACTTATGCTCGGGTAGATAACCAAATGTTTAGGCTGATCAAAAATAATACCCCGGGGCCTTATACGTTTATTTTTAAAGGCACAAAAGAAGTACCTAAACGCTTATTAAACGATAAGAAAAAAACCATAGGTATTCGTGTTATTGAACACCCAATTGCCTGTGCGTTGCTTGCTGAATTAGGTGAACCATTAATGTCATGCTCACTTATTTTGCCGGGTGATGAATACACGCAAGCGGATCCAGATGACATTTTGGAGCGCCTAGATAAGCATGTCGATTTAATTATTCACGGCGGATACCTCACAGAGCAAGCAACCACGGTAATTGATTTATCAGAAGACGATATTCAAATTTTACGTGTCGGCTGCGGTGATACGGCTCCATTTGAATAACAATGAAACAGCCTGAGACGGTTTCGTTAATACCTACAGATAGGCCAGTGCAGCAAAAGCTGCCACTGGCATTTTTGCATGGTAAAGCCGTTGTTGATAAGCCTGAAGATTTATATATTCCCCCTGATGCGCTTGAAGTTATTTTAGAAACTTTTGAAGGCCCGTTAGATCTGTTGCTTTATTTAATTAAAAAGCACAAGTTAGATGTTCTCGAATTATCTATATTTAGCATTACTGAGCAGTATGTAAAATATGTAGAAATGATGAGTGAGTTTCAGTTAGAACTTGCTGGCGAATATCTTGTAATGGCAGCATTGCTGGCGCAGATTAAGTCGCGGCTGTTACTGCCAGTGCATGAAGAATTAGAAGAAGAGGAAGATCCCCGCGCCGAACTTATAAAACGTCTACAAGAGTATGAACAATTTAAAAAAGCGGCCGAAAATATAGATACTTTACCCCGCGTTGGTCGCGATATATTTATCGCCAATGCAACTTTCCCAGAGTTAGAAGAAAAAAAAGATCCCTTACCTGAACTGGCAATCAAAGATCTATTGTTAGCGCTAAGCGACGTAATGGCACGTGCTAAAACATTTGAGCATCATTTAATTAGCGCAGAAACCCTATCAACTCGTGAACGTATGAGTTTAATTTTACACACTTTATCCCAAGCAAAAGCGCCCGTTGCGTTTACTCAATTGTTTACCTTTGAAGAGGGGCGTAGTGGGGTTGTTGTTAGTTTTATCGCCATGTTAGAACTAATCAAAGAGGGCTTAATTGCGTGCTTGCAAGTTGAGTCTGATAGCCAAATATATGTGTCTCTTAACGAGTCAGCAGAAAGTTAACCTTCCTTAGATTTATTGCAATTATACTAAATTTACTGCCTTTTCTGTGCGTATACGCACGGTGAGTGTTTGCATATGCTATTTTAATCGCCAGTTATCCATTATATCGTAATGCTATTACTAGATTAGGGATTGGCAATAGGCAATGTTTAAAAACTCAAAAACCGGTTATGGCTTAGTGGCTATACTTTTACACTGGCTAATGGCGCTGACCATCTTTGGTTTGTTTGGTTTAGGTTTATATATGGTTGAGCTAACTTACTACGATAGCTGGTACAAAGGCTCATTAGATTTACATAAAAGCATAGGGCTAAGTTTAGCCGCTGTATTTGTTTTTAGACTGTTATGGCGTCGATTTAATGTAAAACCTAGCCCTATTGGTACCAACACACAATTAAACCAGCTCGCGCAAACGGCACATATTTTAATGTATTTGTTTTTAGTGATCATTATGGTGTCTGGATACTTAATTTCTACTGCTGATGGACGACCAATCGAAGTGTTTGGCTTGTTTTATGTGAAAGCCATCGACTTTACCTTTGATTCCCAGGCGGATATAGCAGGGCAGATTCATTATTACAGCGCATGCTTACTGATAGGGTTTGTGGTGCTGCATATTTTGGGTGCGTTAAAACACCACTTTATTGATAAAGATAAAACATTAATCAGAATGATCAAATTACAAAAGGAAGCTTAAAATGAAAAAGTTATTATTAACTTCAGCGTTATCAGCAGCGATGTTTATGACGGCTACCCATGCCAATGCTGCAGATTATGTTATTGATACCAAAGGAGCACATGCCTTTGTTAATTTTAAAATTAAACATTTAGGTTACAGTTGGTTGCATGGGCGCTTTAACACCTTTGATGGACAGTTTAACTACGACGCTAAGAACCCAAACGCATCTCAAATCAGTGTAAATATTGATACGGCGAGCCTGGATTCAAACCACGCTGAACGAGATAAACATTTGCGCGGTGGTGATTTTTTAAACGTAAGTAAATACCCGCAGGCGAGCTTTAAAAGCACTACAATTAAGTTTGATCAAGACGGTGAAGAAGCAACAGTAACCGGTGAGTTTACCCTTCATGGTGTTACAAAGACAATTAGCTTTGAAATAGATAAAATTGGTGAAGGTCAAGATCCATGGGGTGGTTACCGTGTTGGTTTTGAAGGTGAAACAAGCTTAAAGTTGGCCGACTATGGTATTGATTACGACTTAGGCCCTGCGTCAACGCATGTTGATATTGGGTTATTTATTGAAGGTATTCGTCAATAATACCGTTTTATAGTTAAAGCTAAGCGCGATCGCGCTTAGCTTTTTACTGTAAATGTAGAGTCAGTTTTGGCTTTAAATCATTCGGCAGCCACCGAGTTAATACCTGCTTATATTCTTTAGTTTGTTTAAGCATTTTTAGTTGCTGATTGAGTGTGGCAATATCTTCTGCGCCTTGCTCGTTTTTAGTGCAGCCAATATAACCGTAACTAATTTTTGGTGCTTCTGTTAGCATACGCTGCGTTAAATTATCACTAAACCCCATCGTTTTTGCTAAGTAATAATGCTCACTGGGATAACCTAGCAAAATATCAATTCGCTCTAAATTAAGCATATAAGTTAATGTACTCAGGGTATCGCGAGTGGGTCTAATAACGATGTTTGTATTAGGTGTGGTATTAATTATTTTATCAATCTCGCTGCCGTATGAGCGATTCATCGATACACCTAAGGTGAGTTGTTTTTTCACTAATAAATGAGTTAATGACACCGACTCACTGCTTTCGATATCTAGCGCAGCACTCAGCTTTTGATGCATGGCAATAGAGGGAGAAAGACCTGCTGTAGAGCTTTGATGCGTGAAATAAACACGCTCTTCTCGGTATTTGTTTTTATAAAGTGATAATGCACAAGCATTAGATTGCTGGTTTGCAAGTTCCTGAATGACTTTACCAGAGGGGATAATGACTCGTTCAAAGTTAATATGCGGGAGTTGTTGCTCTAACAGCGAAATAATACTTTCATCACGTCCCTGAGATTTATCCGGACCGCTTAAAATGTAATAGGGCGCAAAGTCATGCGTTAACCATTTTATTGTTCTGGCATCACACGTTGTGCTCAAAAATACACAGACGAATAGTATTAACCACGAAAACTGCATTTACACTACAACGAATAATTAAACATGAATTTAAGTGTAGTCAATAATATCCCAAAAAGTAAAATGCCAGCTTTATGCTGGCATTTTAAATTTATTTATAAGTGTTTAACTTATGAATAACTAGCTGGCTTTCAGCCATTTTACAAATTGACGTGCATCGCTTGCTTTTTGAAACAACGCATTTTTCAAACCCTGTGTATCACTAAAGATTACACGATGTTTGTTAACCGAAATTGATTGCACTGGATGTGCTATTTGGATCATAGATCCGTTATATTTGTATGACATAATAAAACTCACTTTATTTTTGTTATTTATTCTGGGCTTTTTCTTAAAGCACATTACAGATGATAAATAATCACATTGTGTTTAGCTTCATTACAGTGTTGACGATCTTTATGACACTTTTACGATGATATTAAAATAAATCATCAAGGTATTAATAGGGGTTCTCGCCGTACAATAACTTAGCTTTTGAATATACGTTTTGCGGGGCTTACTGGATCAGGGTAAAGAGGTTAACCGCTAGGGCTTTTTATAGCCGAGCAGACATATTACGCCACAATATTTTTCTTTGCAAGCAATTTATTAAAATACTTTGAATCAAGAGAAATTCACGTATAGCCATAAATATCAATTCGTAAAGATCAACAGACCCAAATATATCTGACTATACTCAGTTTTTAACTGAGGGGGTCAAATGAGCTCACTATCTGCGCCATATCAACATTTTTTATCTAATCCAATAGCAAAGCCGCCTTGTCGTATGCACAATGCAAATATGTATGGTTTTTTTGCTGAAATAGAATCTAAGAAAGCACAAAAGTATATTGATTCAACGTTAAACATAGGGGGCGAGGGTAATATTTATTTTAAAGTACTTGGCGAGTTTGCACTTATTACATTTACAGATATTGAAAAAATAGCCTCAATGTCCCCGCCATTCGATCAGCATGGTTGGATGCAAGAAACAGATATAATCATTTGGTTGCCTGTCGCTAAGGTTGAAGATGAAGATATAACCTACTTATATTGGTATCCAGCGTTTATCTGCGTTAACAACATTTATGCACTTATTAATGGTCGCGAAACATGGGGCTATAATAAGTATTTATGTGAGTACACCATGCCCAGCTGTGTATCTGAGCTATCGAATTTTTCAATATCTTTAGAATGCTTCGAACATTTCTCTCCTGAATCAAAGCTACAAATGCATGAGCTATTTTCAATTACAATAAATTCTAAACACCAAGATACCGATTTTTTCTCTATTATTGATGACTTTGGTGAGCAAGTAGCAAGTTTGTTTTCTCGCAAACATTTAGATATTGATTTTTCATTATTAAAGCAGTTTTTGAGTGGCTTTGTTAATCCACAGATGGATCAAATTTTGTTAAAACAATTTCCTGATGGCAGTGGCGATTCAGCGGTATACCAAAGCGTAATGCACTCACCCTCTGAGATTAAAAAAATACACCATTTTAAATTTTTAAAGCCAGAGTTTACTTTACACCTCAATAAATTAGACAGTTTCCCACTTGCCGACATGTTTGGTCTAAAGTTGGGTAGTCAAGCGCTGCATTTACCTTTTTATGTGCAAATGGACTTTGACCAGTTAGCCGCAACTAAAATTTAAATTGCTTAGAAGGATTTACCATGAACCAAGAAAAAATTGTGATAATTGGTGGCGGTGTATCAGCAATGACTGCTGCATTGTATTTGACTGAGCAAAGTGACTGGCAACAGCATCGAGCTATCACTGTATACCAACAAGGTTGGCGCTTAGGTGGTAAAGGAGCTAGTGGTCGAAATGCGGCCAGCGGGCAGCGTATTGAAGAGCATGGCTTACATGTATGGTTTGGTGCTTATGTGAATAGCTTTAAAACTATAGAAACGGTTTACACTAAGTTAGAACGGCCAGCCGATTCACCTTTATCTACATGGCAGCAAGCATTAAAACCGCATAGCTTTATAGCCTTAGAAGAATATATTGATGACCAATGGCAAACATGGCCAATTGATTTCCCATTACTTCCTGGAAACCCTGCTGATGGAAGTTTAGATATAACGCCATGGGATTTTATTAAAATGACCCTAGCTTGGCTAAAAAAATGGATATTTGATTTACAGTCAGCAGCAAAAAAAGCCAACAAAAATATACAACTAAGTACAAAAAAATCACGAGATCAATCTTTATTACGGCATTTGCACCAACAAATAACAGAATTGGTTGATGATACAGAAGATGCTTGGCAACAATTTGCTGATGATATAAAACAATATTCGAGTGAGGTTGCTTCTACTCCAAGCTTACTAATTAATACGTTAAATCAGTTTGCACACGCAGACAATACATTAAACCCCCAAGCACATGAGAAAAAAGATGGCCTTGTTATTTGGTATATAGTTAGAAAACTAAAGCGCTGGCTTAATAGCGAAATGATTGAGTTGTTAGAAAATAATGTGCAGCTTAGACGATTATATATTTGCGCAGACCTTGCTATCGCAATGCTAGTTGGTTTGGTAAAAGACAAAGTATATCGAGATGGGTTTGAGGTTATAAATAAATTTGATTTTAGGCAATGGCTTATAAGAAATGGGGCAAATAAGAAATACAGTGCTAATTCGGCGCCTATACGAGGGTTTTATGATTTGGTGTTTGCGTACCCTGCGGGTGACTTAAGTAAGCCCAATGTTGAGGCTGGTGTCGCATCACTGGCTATGTTACGTATCGCGCTGTGTTACCGCGAAGGGGTGATGTGGAAAATGCAAGCGGGGATGGGCGATGTCATCTTTGCTCCCTTATACGAACTACTAAAAAAAAGAGGGGTTAAGTTTGAGTATTTTCATCAATTGCAAAACCTGACTCCCAGCCTAAGTGAGCAAGGAGAGAGTATTGTCCAGACCGTTGAGCTTCAGCAACAAGTTACTTTGCTCTCAGACGCAGAGTATCAACCACTGGTTAATGTTAAAAAACTACCTTGTTGGCCAAGTGAACCACTTTATGCGCAAATTAATTGTGAACAAGCCGCACTATTAAAGCAGCATGATATTAATTTAGAATCTTTTTGGTCAGACTGGCCGTCTCAATACGAAAACCATTTTGGGCAGCCACTGCCAATAAAAAAATTAAACTACAAAGAAGATTTTGACAGAATTGTGCTGGGTGTATCTGTGGCGTCACTTGAGCATGTATGCCCTTCATTATTAGCGTGGGATACTAAATTTGCAGCACAAGCAAAGCAAGTCAAAACGGTGGCAACCCAAGCTGCCCAACTATGGCTTAATAAAACAGACGAGCAATTAGGCTGGCAATATATTCCAAAGAGTAAAGAAGGCCCAATTCTAAGTGGCTTTAGCGAACCATTTGATACGTGGGCGGCAATGATGAATTTAGTCGACAAAGAGCAGTGGCCTACTGATTGCCCTCCTAAAAACATTGCTTATTTTTGCAGTGTTTTTCCTTGTGAGTACTATCCACCAAAAAGTGAATATCAATTTCCTCTACAGGCTAAATCGCAAGTAAAGGTAAATCTAGAAGCAATACTAGAAAAAAACATGCAGTCCTTATGGCCGCTTGCATATCAAAATAATGAGTTCGACTGGTCTGTATTATATGAAATATCGTCATCAGGGGATGAACGATTAAATGCTCAATACTGGCGAGTAAACGTTGACCCAAGTGAGCGTTATGTTTTGTCAGTTGCTGGTTCAAGTAAGTATCGACTGGCGACAGATGAAACTAAATTTACAAACCTTTTTATTACCGGTGACTGGATTAAAACGGGTGTTAATGCCGGTTGTGTTGAAGCGGCTGTTATGGCAGGTATGCAAACAGCCAGAGCAATGGTGGGTTACCCACAACACATTAGTGGCGAAAATGCATTTGCAGTTATCAAAAATTAAAATACTGTTTCAGCACAGCTTTAATCGGTTGATTAGTATATAGTTAAACATGTTGTTTACATTTATTTAGCGCAAAGGTCACGTGAAATGAAAAATAAAGGCAAGCTTCTCAATAAAAATATATGGTTGGTATGCTTACCAGGCTTTTTACTGCCACTGCAGGCGAAAGTAGTGGTAGAGGGTGCAAATGATGACCAACCGAACATGGAAATTATCGAGGTTTATGCGCAAAAAAGAGCGCAAAAAATTGAAGAAGTCGGCATTTCTGTAAGCACAATAAAAGGGGATGATCTCAAAGCGCAACACGTTAAAGACTCAACAGAGTTATCTGTATTTGCCCCAAATTTAAAAATTAGTCAAAACGCAGCGGAAGGCACACCACCAGCGGTTAATATTCGTGGCGTAGGGCTAGTTGATTATAACACCGCTAATACATCGCCGGTAGCGATTTATGTGGATGATATAGCTGTGGGCTCTGCCAGTAACCAAATTGTAAACTTATTTGATATCGAGCAAATTGATATTTTGCGCGGCCCTCAAGGAACTTTATTTGGTCGTAACTCTACTGGCGGGGCTATTTTAATCCGCTCTAAACGCCCTGAGTTTGAACAAAGTGGTTATTTAAGTGCTGGTATTGCTAATAACAACGCGACCAGTGTAGATGCTATGTTTAATTCAGCTATTGGAGACAACACAGCCGTTCGTGTTGCGCTAAACCATCAAAATTATGATTATTCTACAAACAATATTTTCGCTGATTCACCAACAGCGGGCATGCGGCAAACAAATGGCCGAGTGTCCTTTTTAGCTGACTTTGACACTGTGCAGTTGTTGATAAAAGGGCATATTTCTGATTGGGATGGCATAGTTCAGCCTGTTGGCAGTATTGGGGTTATTGCAAACCCATTAACAGGAGAGCGATGCTCGCCAGCACAAGCAGGTTCAACCACCTGTTTTGATAACTTTGGATTTAATGATGGCAGTGATGATTTTTATACTGTAAGCGTTAATAATAATTCGCCACATAAAACCGATGGTAAGGGGATTAGTGCCCATGTAAATTGGCAGTTGGACTCACACAATGAGCTTATTTCACTAACTAGCTATAATAAGTTAAAGCGTGATCATGCCTTTAACTGTGATGGCTCTCCAGCACGGTTATGTGAAGGCAATTTAGGTTTAAATACTGATTTAGTAACGCAGGAATTTCGGTTGCAATCTCAGCTCGCAGAGCATTTTCTTACAACGGGAATTTACTATGCTGATGAGTCTATTATTCAAGATAATGTGAATGATATTTTAAGGGACTATCGGGGCATTTTGCCGACAAATTTAACGACTACTTTTTTCTATGATAATAGGATAAAAACAAAGAGCATTGCAGCGTTTACCCAACTTGACTATCAAGTAAACCAAGATTGGCTAATTACCGCTGGGCTTCGTTATTCTTATGAGTCTTTAGATTACGACTCAACATCCAAGCTTAATATTATTTTAGACCTTAACGATTTAACCGGAGTTAAGGTGCCATTTTATCGTGTTCAGGGAGAGCAATCAGATAATGGCATTTCTGGTCAGTTGGCTGTGAACGTTAAGCTGGATGATACGACCTATGCCTATTATCGATTTGCTAATGGCGCAAAAAGCGGAGGCTATAACGGTGGGTTTTTATCATCGGTTGAACAAGCACAGCTTGCTGATTATCAAAAAGAACGATTGAACTCACATGAAATTGGCTCAAAGTCTTGGTGGCCACAGTTGGGCATGCGATTTAATTGGGCTGCATTTTATTATGATTATAATGACCAACAGGTGTTTATGAATCAGCCTTCAGTATCTGATCAGAGCCCGCCTATTCAATTATTAGAAAATGTGGCAGATTCGACTATATATGGCCTAGAGGCTGATTTTGAGTATTGGCTGACCGGTGATTTGAATGTTAAGTTTGCTATGGGTTATATACCCCATGCAGAGTTTGAAGAATATGTTGATCCTTTAGGTAACGCATTATCAGATAATCGCTTGCCGTTTACCTCAAAATGGAACCTCAGTGCAGGCATTGAATACACGCACGTGCTGGCTAATCACCCACTAACAACGCAATTATTAGTTGATTATCAATCCGACTACTATTTTGATCAGAATCAAAACCCTTATGCGATGCAAGATGGCTATAGTATTTTTAATGCAAACATACATTATCAACATGATAACTGGGCGATTGCTATTTGGGGGAAAAACCTTTTTGGTACGCAATATAGTCACTTAAAATTTGATTTAAGCTCTTTCCTCGGCATGCTTGAAGACTTTAAAGGTGAAGGCAGGCGTTTTGGTTTGGATGTTAGTTATCAGTTTTAATTTCAGTTTTTAAATTAAGGTGCCAAGTATGCCAATGAAGGCAGTTCTAAAGCTATTTTTATATTGTGTATTTTTGTGCTTTAGCAACTTAGCGCAGGCAGATACACTTGCTCCTTTTACGTATACTTTAAAACAACAAGATACTGATTTACTCCGTCAAGGTCATGTATTTCAGGGAACGAATGGGGCTTTCCCCCGAAACCATACTGAAATTGAAACGTGGCTTGAAAATAAACAGCCACAATCAAGAACGTCTTTTTTTGGTGGTAGTTTTTGGTTTGTTATAGCACTTGAAAATAAAACTGACTTAAATGAACTGGTGCTCTATCCGTATAACACGCTACTTTCAAAAATCGAAACCCGTATCTATGATATGTCGACCTTTGATGAGCCAATAAAGGACTATGTAACTGGGGGGCTTTATCCCAATGAGTTTGCTTTTCACTATGGTAATAAAGTGAAGCTTACGCCTAATAGCTCCTATGTGTTAATTGCAAAATTTCAAAGTGAATATTTTTATACTCCCCCTAAATTAGTGCTTTCACCCTATGAAGATTTTTTTGTAAAAAAAACATCAGACAACATGATTATGCTGCTGTGCTTTGGGGTTGGCATTGCATTAGGTTTATATAACTTTCTTATTTACTTGGGTGATAGAGATAAAACCCATCTGTATTACGCCATGTTTACGGCCTGCTGGGTGTTAGCTTGGAGTCAGTTTTTTCATATACCTGATCAAATATTTGGTTTTTACAACGCCCATTTTCACTGGTTAGGCTTTACCTTAATTCCAATCACAAATATTTTATTTTATAACAGCTTACTTAAATTAAAAGAGACGTCTCCTAGGTTATCGCGATTTTCTATTTACTTAGGCATTATTGCGACAGCAGGTGCTCCATTTGCAATGATTTGGCCTGGTTTTGGCTTTATCTGGGCCACTTTAGTAACAGCGGCGACTTTATCATTAGGTATGATTATTGGTATACGAAGTTGGATCAGTGGCTTTAAGCCGGCTCGCTATTTTGTTCTCGCCTATTTGGCTATGGCCATTCCTAATATGGTTGGCAATTTAACTAATCTAGGAATTATTGAGCCAATAAAAATGGATCTCTATTTACTCGGGCTTATTGGCACAGCGCTCGATGCGGTATTACTTGCTTTTGCTGTCGCAAATAAATTCAGTATTTTGCATCATCAGAATGTTGAATTGACTAAAAATTTGGAACACAAGGTTAAGCTGCGTACCCAAGAGTTACAACAATTGGCGGAGGAGCTTCGTGATGCAAGTGAAGCTAAAAGTCGATTTTTAGCTAACATGAGCCATGAGATCCGCACCCCAATGACATCTATTATTGGTTATGCTGATGGGATAATTTTAGGTGATATACAGCCTCATGAAAGAAATCATGGGATCAGGGTGATTTTACAAAATAGTCGTCATGTACTTGGTTTAATTAACGATATTTTGGATATGTCGAAAATTGAGGCTAACCGTTTAGAGATAGAATTAGTTGAAACGGATTTGTTTGCCACTATTGCTGAAATTGAATCATTACTGGGAAAGCAAATCCGCGATAAAGGCTTAAAATTCAAAGTTGATTATCAATTTCCATTACCAGATTGGATAGTCTCAGATCCAACTCGGCTTAGACAAATATTATTAAATTTAGCAACCAATGCACTTAAATTTACTACCCAGGGCTACATAATGCTGACGGTGAGTTGCAATCAAAAGCAACTAATAATTAAAGTTGAAGACACCGGTATTGGTATGACCGAAAGCGAGCAAAAAGACCTATTTACTCCCTTTCACCAAGCTGACTCGTCAATTTCTCGTAAATACGGTGGCACCGGCCTTGGCTTAAATATATCAAAAAGCTTAGCAAATAAACTAAATGGCGATATTACTGTATTTTCTGTGGTAGGTAGGGGTAGTGAGTTTTGCTTTACTATGGAGTTAAATACAACCGAACATACGCAATGGGTTAACGCATTTGACGATATACGTAAACCACAAACCAAAGAGCTATTTTTAAATAATAGTCAGCGAAATTTAGTGGGTAGAGTACTTGTGGCTGAAGACCATCCAGAAAATCGTCAGCTTATTAAGCGAATTTTAGAACGGATGGGGTTAACCGTTGTAGCTGTTGAAAATGGTCGAGATGCAGCGCAAGCAGCGATGGATGAAAGCTTCGATTTAATTTTATTAGATATTCAAATGCCAATTATGGATGGTGAACAAGCAATTAAGATTATACAAGCAACAGGGGTAACAACACCCATTGTGGCGCTCACTGCTAACACAATGAAGCATGAAATTGATCGCTATTTAAAACAAGGTTTTACTGATCATATTGCCAAACCTATAGATAGACGCTGTTTTAGTAGTAAAATTGCAAGTTATCTTGATATTGATATATGCGAGAACATTAAGCTACCCGATGAGGAGTTTTCACTACTCAAGCAAGAATATATTAAAGGGTTAAATAAACAAAAAGACACGTTAGTGTCTCAATTTGAGCAGGGTGATATAACGGGTTTTGCACGCAGCGTACATATGATCAAAGGAACGGCTGGAATGTTTGAATGCAAAGCTTTGTATAAACAGGCTGTTGATTTTGAAACAAACTTAAAGTCTTCACCTGACGCTTTCGACATACAACAAGTTGAGGCTCTACTCAATGCGATTGACGTTATTTTAACCGTTCAAAAAGCACCTTAAACTTTACATTTTATCGTTGAATAACCGCTATACGCTTTGTTATGAAGACAAGTAGGGTTATGCATGCTTAAATATATTCTCTTGTAGGAGGACGTATGCAGTATCAACATATTAAGGTGCCAGACAATGGCGAAAATATTCACATTGATGAGCATGGACAATGGCATATACCCGAACAACCTATTATTGCCTATATTGACGGTGATGGGGTTGGCTTAGATGTGATGCCAGTAATGCGTCAAGTAGTGGATGCTGCCATAGAACATTGTTATGGCAAGGAACGTAAGATACATTGGATGCAGGTGTATAATGGTGAACAAGCGGCCAAGCTTTATGATGGCGACTGGTTCCCTCAAGAAACTATTAATGCGGTACGTGAATGCAAAATTGCTATAAAAGGGCCGCTAACCACACCTTTAGGCGGTGGCTTTCGCTCTCTTAATGTTGCACTTCGCCATGAAATGGATTTATTTGTTAATATGCGCACTATAAAAGGCTTTAGTGCTTTACCCTCGCCATTAAAAAATCCCTTTACCACTAACATTACCGTGCTTCGAGACAGTAGTGAAGACGTGTATTCAGGAATTGAATGGCAGGCGGGGAGTGTTGAAAGTGAAAAAATGCTCGATTTTTTGTGTGAAGAAATGGGGGTAACCCGACTTCGTTTTACTCAAGAGTGTGGTATTGGGATTAAAAATATATCTAAAGAAGGGTCAGAGCGGTTAATACGCTATGCCATTAATTATGCTCTTAAAAACGAAAGGGAGTCGCTTACGTTAGTGCACAAAGGTAATGTCCTTAAGTTTACCGATGGCGCGTTTAAACGCTGGGGCTTTGCGCTTGCCAAACAAGAATACAATTCTAATGAACATGAAAATGGGCGTTGGCTTGAAATACAACGAACCAATTTACCCCCCTTGATTATTAAAGAAGTGATTGCCGATAATATGTTGCAGCAATGCTTGATGGATCCTGCGCAATTTGATGTGGTGGCTACTACAAATCAAAATGGTGACTTTTTAGCCGATATGCTCAGTGCACAAGTGGGGGGAGTAGGGATTATGCCTGCAGCCAATTTAAATACCGAAGTGGCGTTTTTTGAGCCAACTCATGGCACGTTCGAGCGAATAGCTGGTCAAGATAAGGCAAACCCGAGCAGTAGCATATTAAGTGCAGTGTTAATGCTTAAGTATATGGGATGGAATGAAGCGGCGTGTTTAATCGAAAACGCCTTAGAAACTACATTTGCCAGTGGGCAGGTAACTTTTGATTTGGCTCATTCAAATCATAACTCGACAACCTTAAGCTGCAAACAATTTGCTAATAAGGTTATCGAGCACTTTTAAACGACTGCATGTTAAGCTGCTGAAGCGTTAGTGGTTGCTTGACGATGAACACATGGACGCTCTGTTAGCTCTGCTGCTCTTTGATAAAGCTCATGTGCACTTGGTTCGTCACATACAGTGCCGCTGAGCGTATCCATTAACGCAACGACAATAATGGCAGGTACTTGACAACAGTATTCATCCAATACGGCCGCAGTTGTTTGTGCATCAACATGGCAATGAGGATGACTTTTACGTTGATAGGCACTTAATAAAGTGTTTACGTCGAGAATATCGTTTTCTTGATGTTTATTTTTACGACATTTACAGCCGAATTCATCAACTAATGTGGCAAGTGACTGGTAAACGTGACCCGTCTCAAGCGGTGTATTTGGGCATAATTGTTGTTTAATGAATTGATGTAAATTTGCATCAATGAATAACCCGTCTTGTTGTGTGAAGCTTGCTGATGTTTGCATAATTATTACTCTTAGTTTGTTGGCTTAACTTCACTGTAGCGCTAAGTATAATATTAATGAAATTGTTGTTTTCAATAACTGATATTGATTTAATCAATATTTTAAAGTTTTACCTATCAACCACTGTATTTGCGAACGCCAATAACTCACGTCTAAGCCATTGATGCGCCGGTGTATGGTGTAATAACGGGCTCCAAATCATTTTTACTTCTATGGGCACGACTTGAAATGGTACTGGGCTAATCACTAAATTAGTGTGACTGGTTAATAGTTTTGCTTGACGACGCGGCAGCGTTGCTATGAGTTGCTCAGATTGACACAGCAAGCTGGCAATCATGTAATGACGAGTAAATACACGTATTTTACGGGTTTGCTCTAATTGCCACAAAGCTTCATCTACCCAGCCTAATTTCTGTTTACCTGATTTATTGGTCACCGCGGGCTCTGGCCCCCAGCCTGCTCGGTTAACCCAAATATGTTCGCTTTGTAGATATTGATTTAAGTTAGCATGCGTTAAAAAAGCATTATTTGGGTGGGTTAAACAACAATAGTTATCTCGCCATACAGTAGCCTGATGAAAAGAGCGCGGCAGGCCATTAAAGCGATTTATTGCCAAATCAATGGTGCCTTTTTCCATATCTTGTAAGTTTACATCGCTGGGGCTAAGTACATCGAAGTCAATGCCCGGGTTTTTAGCTAGTTGCTCGCAAATAAAGGGGGCTATGAGGGTCGACTCTAAATAATCGTTTGCCATAATACGAAATGTAACTTGTGCAGTCGCTGGGTCAAATTGCTCGCTTGGTTGGGTGATCTCTTCGGCCATTTTAAGCAGTGCTTCAATTTCAGGTTTAAGCGACAGCGCTTTGGCTGTTGGAGTCATAGAGCCAGCTGCACGCACTAGCAAAGGGTCATCAAATAAATCTCTTAAACGTTTTAACGCATTACTCATCGCAGGTTGGGTAAGCGCGAGTTTATTAGCTGCTTTAGATACGCTTTTTTCATCTATTAATACATTTAAATAGACGAGTAGATTGAGGTCGACATTTCTTATATTCATATGATCAATTTTATTTATTTGTTGTATTAATTACCTAAATTAAAGTGTGCTTGTTAAGGTGTAAACCTCTAATAAAAAATAATCAGCATAATTGCTAAAAATAGAAGCGCCTAAATCATGTCAAGCACGCCATTAACCTCTCAACATAATTCGGTACAATCCGTGGTCGCCACTAAGTTAGCCCGAGCGATATTTGCAGGCTTTGAGGCTATGTTTGCACAATTTTTAAATATCACCTTAGGGGCACAAAGTCGCTTTGAACAACGCCAGTACCATGAGGTGCAAGCAGCAATGCGAGAGCGCTTACAAGTGTATGAACGCCAAGTAAAGCAAGTTAGTGAAGCTGTTAGAGTGATTGCTTATGATGAATTGAATTGCCCTCAAACATGGCAACGGGCTAAAAATATTTATGGTGAGATGGTAAAAGAGCATGAAAACCAGCCCATTGCGCATACATTTTTTAATTCTACTTTTGGCGCTATTTGGGATGATAAAAAAATTCGCACAGTTCACTTATTTGTATTAAAAGCAAAATACCGAGGGCAGCCGCGCTCTTATGAAGGGCTTGTAAGTCGTATCTCCTTAAAAGAAGGGTTTGATCAGGCAATTAAAGCCTTATTAAATGAGCAAGTGTTTAGAGTCCCCTTTAAAGGTTTAAGTAGTGATTTAGCTAAGCTACAAGCAACGTTAACGCAAGGGGCTCAGCAGCAATGTCGCCAAGTATACGAATTAATAAACTTAAATGACGGTTATATTGAATACGCTAACTCACATTTTTATCGCAATAAGGCATGTTATGTCATAGGGCGATGTATTGCCAAAAATGGCGATAACATGCCTTTTGCAATTGCTATTTTAAATACCCCCGATGGGCTTACAATTGATGCTGTAATGATGGGGGCTGATCAACTTAGTTTATTATTTGGCTTTGCACGTACCTATTTTATGGTAGATACCGACCAACCTGCTCGTTATGTTGACTACCTCAGTGTATTAATGCCTCACAAACAACGTTTTGAATTATTTAATGCGATTGGTTTTATTAAACATGCAAAAACCGAATTTTATCGTTATAAAGTAGATACGACTAAAAGTAGTCCCGAAGAATACACGTACCATCTAGCGCCAGGGACTCCGGGTATGGTGATGCTAGTTTTTACCATTGACGGCCTAGATTATGTATACAAGGTAATAAAAGATAAGTTTAGTGCCCCAAAAACAGCAACTAAACAACAAGTAAAAGATAAATATAACTTTGTAAAACAAGCCGACAGAGTAGGGCGACTAGTTGACACTCATGAGTTTAGATACCTTGCATTTGACTTAAGCCGTTTTAGTGATGAACTACTAATACAAATGAAAAAACACATTGGCGATAGCTTAGTCATTTCCGGCAAAGCCTTAATACTAAAGCATGTTTACGTTGAGCGAAAAATGACACCGCTCAACCTGTATATCAATCAATGTAATAGTAAATCACTTCAGCAAGTGATGCTTGATTATGGTAAAGCGATAAAAGAGCTTGCCAGTGCAAATATCTTTGCTGGTGACATGCTGATGAAAAACTTCGGCGTCACACGCTGGGGGCGAATAGTATTTTATGATTATGATGAAATTTGCCCTCTTACCGATTGCAATTTTAGAGACGTGCCAAATACACACAACGCGTTAGAAGAATTAAGCTCACACAGCTATTTTGATATTGACCAAAATGATATATTTCCGAGTCAATTTAAGGTGTTTTTTAGTGCTAGTAGCAGCGCCTTTAGCCATTTTAATCATTATCATAGTGATTTATTTACGGCAAAGTACTGGCAAATGACCCAGCAAAATATTAAGCAAGGTCAGCTTCCGGATGTATATCCTTATAAGCAAAGTTGGCGTTTTAATACTATGTCAGTAAATCAACGCTGAGTTGATTTCTTAAGGCACAGTTAACACGATAAGGATTATTATGAGATTTGTTATATTCGTTGGCTTAGCTTTATTGTCATGCTCAGTGTTTGCGAACCCTTTATTAGGCACGTGGGAGTTTGTTCAAGGAAAATATGCGGTAGAAAATGGGTTTGTCACTGCTAAAGCCCCAGAGATAACTTCAGTCAAATTAGTAACCGCATCACATTTTAGCTATATCACAGAGAAAAATGGCCAATTTAGTTATGCTGGTGGTGGCCAGTATAAATTAACCGATGGACAATTTATTGAGACCTTTAAGTATGGCAATATTGCATCATTGATGGGTAAAACCATGGCTTTTGATTATAAAGTTGCAGGAAACTTATGGCATCATTCTCTTACCGAAAATGGTCAGCTAGTTGAAGCCGAAGTGTGGCGAAAAATCAAATAAAACCCAATACAAGGATACGAGGAGATTTATGCAGTACATTTCACATCAAGATCAGCAGTTAGCGTTTTCTCAAACTGATAAGCCGAAGATGAATAGCAATGAAGTGCTGGTAAAAGTGGCGGCGATTGGGGTTAACCGCGCTGATTGTATGCAGCGTCAAGGTAAGTATCCAGCTCCCGAAGGGGATAGCCCTATTTTAGGACTGGAGTGTGCAGGCACAGTATGTGAGCTTGGCAGTGAGGTAGACCCAAAATGGCAAGGTAAGCGTATTTTTACTTTATGTGCTGGTGGCGCTTATAGTGAATATGTGGCGGTGGATGCGCAGCAATTAATGGCATTACCTGATCATATTTCTATGGCCCAAGGTGCCGCCATAAGTGAGGTGTATTTGACTGCCTTTGGTGCGCTATTTGAATTAGGCAAATTACAATCAGGGCAAACGGCGCTTATTCATGCCGGTGCCAGTGGTGTTGGTGGCGCAGCTATTCAAATGGCAAAAAGTGCCGGTGCGCAGGTAGTTATTACCGCGGGTTCGGACGATAAATGTGAACATGCTAAAAGATTGGGGGCTGACCACGTAATAAATTATAAAACCACCGACTTTGTTGACTATATGAAATTACATAAGCTAACTGCAAACGCAATTGTTGACCCTGTTTCTGGCAGCTATCTAAATAAAAATGCCAAGGTGGCCGCAATGGATTGTCAGATTGTTATGCTGGCATTTTTAGACGGGCGCTTTGCAGAGGTGGACTTTGCGCGCTTATTACAAAAACGGATTTCGTTTCATGCATCAACGCTACGTAATCGCAGTATTGAGTTTAAACGTGCTCTGAGAGATGCTTTTGTAGCGCGTTTTTATGATGATATTGCCAACCACAACTATGACTTTAATATTTATAAAACCATGTCATGGCAGCAAGCCAGTGAGGCTCATGCTATTTTAGAGCGCAACGAGAATTCCGGTAAAGTGGTGTTGCTGGTTGAGTGAGATACACGAGCACAGCAGGATTAATATTGTTAATTAGGCTGTGCGCCCATATAATTTAGTGACACTATAAAATATTAAGGCAAATAATGAATCCAATTATTGCAATATTAAAAGAGCACAACGTCAGTGATGAAAAAGTAGCCGCGTTGTTTGAAGCATTTACCCAAAACCCGATGATGGCCATGGCATTAGTGCAAGAGCTAGGTATACCACCAGAAAAACTTCAGCAACTAATGGCTGTAGTGATGACTCAACCGCATTTGATTAAAGAAGCCACTGATGAATTAGGGCTTGATTTTGCAAAAGTACAAGAAGCGAAAGACAAGTTAAATCAGCAGTAAATAACTTTTAGAGACATGATATATGCATGTCTCTTATCTTCTTCAGTTCCCTTCGCACATGTTTTGTTACACACTATTTTGAACGGCTCTGCGTTTATACAGTCAGATAAAAACTTAACTTATAGCAGAGAAAAAACATGAAGCGACTTTATAAATTTTGGAAAAATAATCGTTCTTAAGGGCCTGTTAACCTTTCAAGGTTGAATTTGCAGTAGTCTGTTTGGTATTTAAGCAAGGCAGAGCCTATGTGGTGTGGTTATTCCCCATAAATAGGCGATAACGTAGCATCAATGCCAAACAGGTATTGCCCAAAGGGTTCTTCCAAGGGGCGATTAACTCTTTGTTACTCGGTTTTTACTTAGCCCACTAGGTTACAAACCTCGCGCCGCGATTAAATCGCCCCTTGTTTGAACAAATTCCAATCCGCAAAGGTCAACAGGCCCTATTGTTTTTATTATTTTAATGAGTGTGTTTCGTAGTGCCGTCGCTGATTGGTATGAAATACCAACAGGTTCAATGAAACCGACTATTGAAGAAGGCGACCGAATCCTTACCGATAAAATGGCGTATGATTTACGTATACCATTCACGCATGTATCCCTGTTAAGAATGGCAGACCCACAGACTGGCGATATTATTGTATTTGATTCTAAGGTGGCGGATAACCGTTTGATTAAGCGAGTAATAGGTGTACCTGGAGATACTATTGTGCTTGAAAATAATGAACTAATAATCAACGGCGAAAAGCTTAATTACACAAATTTGCTAAGTAATACGATTTCTTCAGATAAAATCGAAAACTTAAATGGTTATAAGCATTCAATCCGCGTAGCCAATACACCATCACGTTTATCGAGCTTTGACGAAATAACAATTCCTGAACACTACTATTTAGCCATGAGTGATAACCGTGACAATAGTGCCGATTCAAGGGTGATAGGGCTCATCCCACGTGATGAACTACTAGGTAAAGCCGAGCGTGTGATTGTATCGCTTGATCACGATAACTATTATTTACCTAGAACAGAGAGGTTTTTAAAACCTTTAGAGTAATAGAACTGCTGTTAGCAAGGTTAACCATAAAGGTGTTAGCCTTAATTCGTTTTTTGTGGTGTTTTTTAATCTATATCAATTGAATACGCTTCGAGTAGCGTGTTAAGTTTACTTTGCTCTGATGCGTCAAATTCAATACCTACACTTAGGCGGTTACCTTTCATTTGGTTATTTCTGATATAAGACGTAATTATCACCGAATTATTATCTACAGGCGACAGGATATGCACAAATACTTGACGTTTTTTAAGTGCAACAAATCCAGAACTCACATGTATTGCAAAGCGGCACCCGCTGGGTGAAATATCAATGATTAACCCGTGCAATAAGCTTTTACTATCGGCATCGGTATCAGCTTTGCTTAAACTAATTTTAGCTGGGATATGAGTCGGTAGTCTACTTGTTTCCCGCAACTGGCGGCTTTCAATTTTTTTAGGGTAGGCTAAATAAATTAATCGTTCAGGGCGAAATGAAATCGCTAATATGCTGGTTGAAAAAGCCACACATTCACCGCGTTCATCTTCGATGATATAACGGACAATAGCCCCTTTTCCTTCAACTAAGATATCGCTGTAATCGTTTTTACCTGCTTGAGCAGGGTATTTTAATATTAGATATTTACCGGTGTCGTAACCGATTAAAGTGAGCTTAAAGCGAACCTGAATAGGGTTGTTAAATTGTATATCAATTAATTTCCCAGGAAGTAAATCGAGGAAAAACTTCTTTTGCTCTTCCGTTGCTTTCTCTTCAACAGTGGTATTATTGTTATTCGTTTCCACAAACTCTTTCTCAATATTAACAGACGCTTAATTATCTTTTAATATAGTGTAAAAATCACTAGTATTAAAGAGGGCATTTAGAAAAAGGTATTAATACTTTATGCTAGGTACAAAGAGCGGAGTAGATATTTTACTCCGCTGAGAAATGAAAGATATTACTCTTTTGGCAACAAAACGGTATCAATTACATGAATAACACCATTAGTGGCCTTTACATCGGCCTTAACTACTGTTGCGTCATTAATCATAACAGCGCCATTATTAGTTGCTACATTTACAGATTGGCCTTGCACAGTGGCGGCACTAGTTAGTGTTACCACATCTGCAGCCATCACTTTACCCGATACAACATGGTAAGTAAGAATAGCTACTAACTTGTCTTTATTTTCTGCCTTTAATAGATTTTCAACGGTTCCTGCGGGTAGTTTTGCAAAAGCCTCATCGGTAGGTGCAAAAACAGTAAAAGGCCCTTCACCTTTTAAAGTATCAACTAGGCCAGCGGCTTTTACAGCGGCAACCAAGGTTGAAAACGAACCATTGGCAGCAGCCACATCAACAATATCTTTTTTCATACCATGGTGATCGGCATGCGCTGCTGTAGAAAAGGTTAAACTTGCAAATACAAAAGTCAGAACAGACGCTATTTTTTTAAACATGTTACTTTCCTTTAAATTGATTAGGTATCGGTTAAATATTACGCAGTGTTGCTAAGAGGCGATCATTTATTAAATGCAGCTAAATTTAGCATGGATATTAAATGCGTCTTACATAATGAAAATAGTGAAGTAAATTAGTGATTACATGAAAGCTTTTATCACTCAATACGGTCTGTGTATTTTATATTTTTTAATTAAAACGTGGAAAAACAATATGAAAAAACGGGCTATTTTTACTGCGCTATTTACTTCTCTTTCATCAATCGTTTCTTTTGCTGGTCAAACTGATACTCAAGTAACTATTAATCAACAACAACAGCAGCAAACTATTCCTATGGTGGCACAATTAACGGGTGATATGGCACAGCGCATTGTAAATGCGGCGGCTATTGCCGCTAAAAAAGATAACTTAGCGGTTTCTATTACTGTTGTGGATGCATCAGGACAAACACTTGCAGTGCTTCGCGACCACTTTGCAGGTGTTCATACTATTAGAGCCAGTTATAAAAAAGCCTATACCGCCAATTCGCAAAAGCGAGAAACCGCAGTTATAGCAAAAGGCATAAAAGAGGGCACTATTCCAGCAGACCTTCGTTATTTAGATGAAAACATTTTAATACTGGATGGCGGGGTGCCTATTTATATTAACGATACTGTGGTGGGGGCTGTGGGAGTTGGCGGTGCTCATGGCAGTGAGGATGTACGTGTTGCAAAAGCAGGGATCAAAGCGTTATGGTTAGCGCAGTCGAAAAACTGATCACATTACTAAATATCCCCAAAAGTGATAGTCAAAGGAGTTTACAGATTATGAACGATACTGATTTAGAGCACTTAAAACGCAGCGTAGCGCTAGCTAAAGAGGCGTTAGAAGCAGGCGATGAACCGTTTGGCTCTGTGCTTGTTGATGCTAAAGGAAATGTATGTATGGAAGATCGCAACCGTGTTGCGGGTGGCGATCATACACGTCATCCTGAGTTTGAAATTGCTCGTTGGGCTGCAAATAATATGACACCTGAGCAACGCGCTGGGGCTACTGTGTATACCTCAGGGGAGCATTGCCCTATGTGCGCCGCAGCACACGCATGGGTAGGTTTAGGTCGAATTATGTATGTGAGTTCATCTGCGCAATTAACTAGCTGGCTTAGCGAGCTCAAAATGACTAAGTCGCCGGTTAACCCGTTACCTATTGAAGCGGTTGCTCCTAATATCGCTGTTTATGGGCCCGTACCAGCACTTGTTGAACAGGTTCACGCCCTACATCGTCAATTTCACCAAGCAGATTAACAGCGCAGCAGCGCATGGTATTTAGACTAAAGCGACTACCTGTTATAGTTAACGGTAGTCACTTTTATTAAACGCAGCACAAGGGATTATTATGATCGTTAACCTGTTCGATAAATTAATATTTGCTTGCGCTTTTATTGTTTCATTGCAACTACCGCAGCTGAGTGATCATTACCAACAACATTTAGCGGGCTTGTATCATGCGACCAAGTGGCAAGTTGATGGCTATGCAAATACAGCAAAGCAATATAATTTTTCTAGTACACAAGCAATGATAAAGCGTCATTTAGCAAACACTGAACCGAGTGTCAGAGCCGATGCAAAGCAAAAACAACAAACATTACTGCAATTTGCTGATTTAAAAAAAGGGATGGCTATTTTTGAACAAGGTAATTTAGTGCAAAAAATGCTGTATATGTTCTCCCCAGAGCGCTTTGACAGATTACAAAATACACTTGATAACTTTAAGTTAGGTATTCCTTTAACCGCGAGTGCAGTGTTGTTTGCATTGGTATTAGCTATTTTATTAAATCAATTACTTATGCTGCCACATACTCTATACGTTAGGCGTAAAAAACGTATTGCATCCGATGCGGTAAAATTCAATAGTTGATCGTCAACGGATTATCATTGGTGATTTTCAATGGCTTTCTTAACAACAAATGCGCCACGAATGTCACCCAATTTAAAATCATTTGCCTGATCATTAGGGTATAAAGTCGCTATTTTTTTAGAAACTGCGGGGGCAATGTCACTGCCATGACATGCCAAACACGCTTTTTGAGTAGGGATCGCTTTTACAAAATACCAGCCATCCGGTCTTTGCTCTTGATATTCTATGCTTGCTACCGGCTCGCCATTGAGCTTACGTTGTTCAAAGTTTAATAAAACATTTTTGAGCCATGCATCGGGTTGATTATCTGAGTTACGAGTTTTTAAAGCACTGCGGCTAATTTGCCAAGGACTGTTGCTGTGTTGTGAAGCAATAGCGGGTGCTGCTGTATTGCATACACTTATTGCCGCGAGTGGGCCGCTTTGCTTCATAGTACTAACGAGTACCTGTTTTAAATCAGTTGAAAATGCCTTGATGGTTTGTCGTGCCTCGCCGGTATTGCTAGCAAAAGCAGCGGATGAAATAAATAAACTGGAAAAAAGTAAAAAAATGCGCATAATACACTCCTCAATATTAGTAATCTCTAATATACAGAGGAACAGGTGTTTTTCAACTAAATCGTAAAGTGTTTCAGCACTTTTTTATTTGATGTAGCGCGCCTAAAATCGATAAACAGTTCCAAGTGAGAATAATATGCATACTAAACAAGATGACAATAAAGTGATAGATCAACAAAACACCTATGATGCTGGTGGACTCAGTGTGGATGATCCTTTGGCGGCAATTAAAGCTATTCGACTTGAGCAGTTAGCACAATGTCGGCTAAAAACACAAAAAGAAATGCAAACTGCGCATAATAAAAATAAACCCTAAGCGATAATAATTTGCTAAATTAAGTTTATTAATTTTAAACCTTGGCTAGTGCAATCAATTCGTTATCTATAAAACACCCTCATCAGATCATTTCTTTTATTGCTTGGCTATGTGCTTTAGTTGTGCTGTTGGTAGGGCTAATTACACCTGACAAAAAAGAAATTTTATTGCTATTAACAGTGAGCTCGCTGTGCTTACTGATGTTTAATAGTGTGGCAATGACTACTTGGGTATTTTACCAGTTTAAAGATAGGCAGTTACGCTTTATAGCACTTCTTTGTAGCGCAGCTTTAATGTTGTGTACAGTTGGGGATGTGATTAACTTTAACCTATCCCAACATTATCACCGCTATGCAACGTTAATAAAGCATGACTATTTAGTTGATTCAATTTTATTGTTTGCACCTGGCTACAGCCTTTTATTTTTAGCCTGTGTGTTAGCCTATAAAAGGCAACAAGCAATATCGCGACTAAAAAGCACCTGTTTCATAGTTGCGGTATTGTTGATAAGTCTTATGTCACTCGCCTCTATGTATCTTGATGGAGCTGGTATACCAATTTTAGCCATGACTGGTTTTTATAGTGTTGTGGTAACTGCGGTGGGACTTATGGGTCTGATGTTGGTTGTTGTTTATGGTGGTTTTTATGCACCTAAACCAATAATGTGGGTGAGCTTAGGGCTTTTACTTGCTGCATTGGCTGATGCCATTATTGGTGCTTTTTGGATTTATGGTAACCAAGGGCAAGGTTTTTATCCTCAGGTGCGCTATATAAACTGGTTTATATATATTAGCTCCCAATGCTTAGTGATTCATTTGGCAAAAGTAGTCGCCTTAGCTAAATAACGTCAACAATAAAAAAGCCGCTAAATATTTAGCGGCTTTTTAAACAAGCACAGTGCTTACATTACTCGCATACCAGGCTCTGAACCATCGTCTGGGTTAAGAATGTATATTTCTTTACCGCCAGGGCCTGCAGCAAGTACCATACCTTCAGACATTCCAAAGCGCATTTTACGCGGTTTAAGGTTAGCGACCATCACAGTTAGCTTTCCTTCGATGTCTTCTGGTGCGTAGGCTGATTTAATACCTGCAAATACTTGGCGTGTTTCGCCGCCTAAATCAAGAGTTAACTTAAGCAATTTGTCAGCGCCTTCTACGTGCTCTGCTTTAGCTATTTTAGCAACGCGTAAATCTACTTTTGCAAAGTCATCAAATTCAATCTCAGCTGCAATAGGCTCTTTTGCCAGTGGGCTATTAGGATCGATTTTGTCTTTTTCAGCGATTAAGCTTTCTTTTGATTCTTCAACCATTTTATTCACTTTGTCCATTTCAACACGTTGCATTAACGGCTTAAATTTATTGATAGGGTGGCTTATTAGTGCAGTTTGCACACCTTGCCATGTAAGCTCATCATTTAAGAAGGCTTCAACATTTGTGGCCATACCAGGCAGTACAGGCTTTAAGTAAGTGATCAGTACGCGGAATAAGTTAAGTCCTAATGAACATACCTGATGCGCTTCTTCTTGCTTAGACTCGTCTTTAATAAGCACCCAAGGCGCAGCATTATCAATAAATTGATTTGCTTTATCAGCAAGGGCCATAATCTCACGGATTGCGCGACTGTATTCACGATTTTCGTAATGTTCAGTGATAGTGGCTGAGGCGTTTTGGAATTCCGCTAGTAGCTGTGGTTCCATAATCGTGTCGCTTAACTTACCGTCAAACTTTTTAGTAATAAAGCCAGCACAACGGCTCGCAATATTAACTACTTTACCCACTAAGTCTGAATTTACACGCTGTGCAAAATCTTCAAGGTTTAAGTCTAAATCGGTGATGCCACTGTTTAGTTTAGCTGCGTAGTAATAACGTAAAAATTCTGGGTCTAGGTTATCTAAATAAGTACGCGCTTTAATAAACGTGCCTTTTGATTTAGACATTTTTGCGCCATTAACCGTAACAAATCCATGGGCAAATACGTTAGTAGGCTTTCTAAATTGAGCGCCTTCTAACATCGCAGGCCAAAACAGGCTGTGGAAATAGATGATGTCTTTACCAATGAAATGATAAAGCTCAGCGTCAGACCCTTCTTGCCAAAACGCATCAAAGTCGATGTCTTGTTTGTCACATAAGTTTTTAAAGCTCGCCATATAACCAATAGGCGCATCTAGCCATACGTAAAAATATTTACCTGGAGCATTTGGGATTTCAAAACCAAAATAAGGTGCATCACGGCTAATATCCCATTGCTGAAGACCATCGGCAAACCACTCATCTAGCTTATTCGCCATTTCTTGCTGGATTGTGCCTGAGTGTAGCCATTCTTTAAGCATGCTTTCAAAGGCGGGTAAGTCAAAAAAGTAATGCTCAGAATCTTTTAAAATAGGCTCAGCACCCGACATAACAGAGCGTGGGTTGATTAGCTCTGTTGGGCTATAGGTTGCGCCACAGGCATCACAGCTATCACCGTTTTGATCTTCTGATTTACAGGTAGGGCAGGTGCCAGTAACAAAGCGGTCTGGCAGAAAAATGCCTTTTTCTGGATCGAATAACTGGGAAATAGTGTGCTTTTTAATATGACCGGCATCATTAAGGCGGTTATAAATAAGCTCACTAAATTCTTTATTTTCTTGGCTGTGAGTGCTGTGGTAGTTATCAAATTTGATATTAAAATCAGCAAAATCGCGTTGGCGTTCTATGCTAACATTTTTAACCATTTCCTCTGGCGTGATCCCTTGCTTTTGCGCATTAAGCATAATAGGTGTGCCATGAGCATCATCGGCGCACACATAGTATGCTTCGTGGCCTTGTAGTTTTTGAAAACGCGACCAAATATCAGTTTGAATATACTCTAATAAATGCCCTAAATGGGTAGGGCCATTGGCATAAGGTAATGCGCTAGTAATCAGGATCTTTCGCTGTGCCATAATCATTCCGAATTAAGCGTTCCTAGTCAGGAACAGATGAAAATTATTACATTATCGATAAGCGCGGTAGTAACAGAGTACACTGCTTATGGATATTTACTAATTGACTGGTGTTAATGCCCTGAATGTTACATAATTCCGTGGCACTTTTCATCAAAGAAACGCTATTTTATTGCTATGTTTGGACTGTCGAAACTATTCTCTGCTAAATCGGTGCAAAAACAACCGATTATTTCTGCTTTAGCGGCCTATCGAAGTGCCGCTTTCGCTGTGGGTATTGAGCAAGATTTTATCGCTGATATTACTCAAAACACCGATAAATCAATTATTGTTAAACTCACTCTTCCGTTTGCAGCACAATCTGAAATGCCACATGTTGCTAAATTTTTAACCGAGCGACTTAAAACCGAAGTAAATGTAAGCGCGGTGGTGACACTTAAAGAGGCTGCAAAATTTAAAGCCATAAAGCACATTATTTTAGTGGCCTCAGGTAAAGGCGGAGTGGGTAAGTCAACCACGGCTGTTAACATTGCAGGTTCGCTTAAAAATGAGGGCGCTAAAGTCGGCATTTTAGATGCTGACATTTATGGTCCTTCTATACCTATGTTGTTAGGTTTGGTAGGCAGTGAGCCTGTCACTAAAGACAACAAGCAATTACAACCATTTAATGCTAACGGCATTAAAGCGCAATCTATTGGCTTTTTAGTGCCTAGCGACGATGCTACCGTATGGCGCGGTCCTATGGCCTCAGGCGCGCTTAGTCAGCTATTAAATGAAACCGATTGGGGTGAGCTTGATTACTTAATCGTCGATATGCCCCCAGGCACTGGCGATATTCAATTAACCATGAGCCAAAAAGTCCCTGCCAGTGGCACTGTAATTGTTACTACGCCACAAGATTTAGCGCTGGCAGATGCGCAAAAAGGCATTGCTATGTTTAATAAAGTAAACGTGCCAGTGCTTGGTTTGATTGAAAATATGAGCCATTACATTTGCGGACATTGCGGCGAAGCTAATCATGTATTCGGTAAAGATGGCGCACAAAAATTAGCCATGAAGCATGGTGTTCCTGTGCTTTCGCATATTCCGCTTGCGATTAATATCAGAGAATCCTCTGAACAAGGTAAATTGATTGCCAATGATGCAAGTGCTGCTATAAGTGAAACCTACAGTGCAGCCGCACGGCTGATCGCCAGTACGCTTTATTATCAACAACATCACAACACAATTGAAGTTGTGATTACGGAAGATTAAAAATGAGACTTTCAGATACACATATAAAAGAATATTTAAACGATGGGCGTATTGTTATTGAGCCAGCGCCAACCAGTGAAATGATTTCAGGGGTGACTGCGGATCTTCGTTTGGGTAATAAGTTTAGAACTTTTCATGCTCATAATGCTGCTTACGTTGACTTAAGTGGACCAAAAGTTCAGCTTAATAAAGCGTTAGAGTCAATCATGAGCGACGAAATTGTATTAGACGATGGCGAAGCATTCTTTTTACACCCCGGCGAGCTTGCATTAGCAATAACCTATGAAAAAGTAACGTTACCTGCTGATATTGTTGGCTGGTTAGATGGACGTTCATCGCTGGCACGTTTAGGTTTAATGGTGCATGTCACCGCTCACCGAATCGATCCAGGTTGGAGTGGTAATATTGTCCTAGAGTTTTATAACTCGGGTAAATTGCCACTGGCGCTAAGACCCATGATGAAGATTGGCGCAATGAGCTTTGAAACGCTCACCGGCCCATGTGAAAACCCATATAACACTCGTGTTGATGCAAAATATAAAGATCAAAATAGCGCGGTGGCAAGTCGTATCAGTGATGATAAATAGTAATTCTGATTTTTAGAAACGATTACTATGCTTGTTGATGAAGCGCGTAACCTAATAATTGAAAATATTGGTTAAGTGCTTCATTGGCTTTTAACGTTTGGCTAAGCTCAGGGTAAATTAAATTATTACTGTTTAATCCACTGACCAAAAAGCTATTTTTTATTGTTTGATGCTGATTTATACAGGCTTCAAAACAGCGAGCTGCAAGCTCCTCTGGCATACTCATGTATTGCTGCTTGTGTGCCTTATCAAACGCGATACAGCGTTGGACAAATTCATTCGCATCTTCACCGTTTTGCGCTAAAAATACCTGCTTATAAAATTGATTAAGTGCATCATTAAGTGGATGGCTCAAATCAGGAGAGTTTGACAGCCATAACTTAGAGGCGAAACCAAAGCGGGTTTTTGATTTAAATAAATGCTCACTAATATGATGATCGAATGCATGAAACCACTCATGGGCTAAAGCACCGCCGCCTGCGTTTTTTGCCAGTGCGAGAGTTTGGTCATAAGCATTATAGTGTGCTTGCACACCTTTTTGTCCGCCATGGCCAAAGGCAAAGTTAAGTTTACCGCGAAGGCCAATTGCCGTTGGTGGTAAATGTAAAATTTGCGCTAAATCAGCTAGCGCATCATAAATTAAATTGGCACTAATAAAGCGCTCTTCTTTAGTCACCCACTTACCAACGACCATTGAACGAAAACCAAAAGTCGTTCTAATATCGCTAAAATCAACTTGGTCGTCAAAACGATAGTCAGGGCCTTGGCGTGAAAATCCGCGCTTTAATCGAGAAGGGGTATTACGCATTGGTAATTTCATTTTTAATTACAGGTAACGTGCTTTTACGTGAGCGGGCATATGTTGGGTTTGTTTGGTTATTAATTCATCTAACAAACCATATAAGGGTGCCGGGTTTAGGGCTTCAATAAGCGATAAACTATGCGCTACGGCCTCTAGGGTTGATAAACTGTCTGCCCTTGGGGCTTTACGAATAGCATAGCGGTTTGTAGGAATATGGCGAAAGCTTACTGTTTTAAACTGTTGTAATAGCGGATTTAATTGCAAGATTTTAAAGGCTTTATTCCATGTTCCATCGATCACTATTAAATGCGTAAGCGGTTGTACGTTTTTACTGTTATTGGCTACATCTAACTCAATTGCATCCTCGTTTGGGTAGAGTAACACGGTCGAGCTGATTGGTAGCTTTTGCAAGCAAGCGAAATCTTGATTATTTTCGCCTTTAATTATTTTGCATCGCGTTAAACTTAATGCCAATAACTGAGCTGTATTTTTGCTCACTTTTGCTTCACTGGGATGCTGTAAAACAATAACCTGAGTTTGGTTATCAACACAGGTTATTGCGTTGCAAATACAGGTGCTTAGCGAAAAATTACAGCGTTCACAAAGAGCACGTGCCATAAGCTAACCATTTGATTAATACATTTAGCGTAATTATACATTTTTGCATTAATAAAGTTGGTTTTTTTTGTGCTTAGATATAGAGTAAGAGATGAAAGAGAAATCGCAGGACCGCATTAAAGGGCATTAATATGACAGAGATCAGTATCGACGAATCCGCATTAGAAAGTATGGAGTCGCTATTAGGTGAACAGTTTCCAGATACGTTGGAATTTTGTTGTTCAGAGTTCGAGCGCTTAGGAAACGAAACTATCGCAGCGCTCGGTCAAGATAAAGAGGCCGCCATTCGCCATTCTCATAGTCTTAAATCAAATGCTGCCCAATTTGGGGCGGCAAGTTTAGCCGAAGTGGCACGTTTAATTGAATATAATTTAAATAATGGCAACGATGAGCAGGCTGCAGACGCAGCAAATAATTTAATGGCGCAAGTGACTGGTTCGCAAGAAAAATTAAACGCGTGGCAAGCTCAACGATAACCCCATTTAATGAGTAACAAAATAAAGTGTTAACGTGAATTTTTTTCAGTTTTAAGCGCTTAATTTCCCTAGTAATTCACGGCTTTACTGAGTTAGTCTTAAGACTAACTTGCTCTTTAGAGGTAACAATGTCAGAAATAAAAAAGAGTCATAAATTAGACGGCGTCTGTTATGACATCCGTGGTCCCGTTTTAGTACAAGCTAAAAAAATGGAAGACGAGGGCCAAAAAGTACTTAAGCTCAATATTGGTAACCCCGCGGCATTTGGTTTTGATATGCCAGAAGATATGCACCGCGACATTATCCGTAATTTATATTCTGCTCAAGGCTATTGTGATTCTAAAGGGCTTTACTCTGCGCGTGTTGCTATTTATCAGCATTATCAACAACGTGGTTTACACAACTTAGACGTTGATAATATTTACATTGGTAATGGTGTAAGTGAGCTGATTCAAATGGTCACTCAAGCGTTGCTAAATAATGACGACGAAGTATTAATTCCTGCGCCCGATTATCCGCTTTGGACTGCGTCGGTCAAGCTAGCAGGCGGTAACCCTGTTCACTATTTATGTGATGAAGAGCAAGACTGGTTTCCTGACATTGATGATATAAAAAGTAAAATCACGTCAAAAACCAAAGCATTGGTGTTAATAAACCCTAACAATCCTACTGGCGCTGTGTACAGTGACGCTTTGCTTGAAGAGTTGATAAGTATTGCCCGAGAGCACAAGCTTTTACTGTTAAGCGATGAAATATACGAGAAAATTCTATACGACGGCGTTACCCACACTTCTATTGGAGCATTGTGTGACGATATTCCTGTTATTACGTTTAACGGCTTAGCTAAGACATATCGCGCCGCTGGTCTTAGAATGGGTTGGATGGTGTTAAGCGGTCGTACAGCGTTAATGACTGATTTAATAAAAGGCTTAGATATTCTTGCTTCAATGCGCCTGTGCGCGAACGTCCCTGCTCAATATGCCATTCAGCAAGCATTGGGTGGAGTACAATCCATTGACAGTTTAATTGACCCAGGTGGTCGCTTATACGAGCAGCGAGATATTGCTTGGCGTGGATTAAACGCCATTGAGGGGATCAGCTGTAAAAAGCCAAAAGGGGCGCTGTATGCATTTCCTAAAGTTGATACTAAACTGTTTAATATTAAAAATGATGAACAAATGATGTTTGATTTGTTAAAGGCAGAAAAAATATTATTAGTCCATGGACGTGCATTCAACTGGCCAGATCCAGATCATTTTAGATTAGTGTTTTTACCTAATAAAGATGACTTGAGCAGTGCGATGATGAAAATGCAGCGGTTTTTCAAAGATTATCGACAAGAATAAAGTAAAAAAACGAGCCAATTGGCTCGTTTTTTAGTTAATGCACTAAAGTAAACGGCCGTGTTTTAAAGCATGTAACAGGGCATTCCATCCGCTGCCTTGGAATGCCAGCCTCCATAAAAACGTGTCCTTGCACTGTAAACCCGTTATTTTTGAATCGTTCTACTTCATTTAAAATACAGTTAATACTAACAGCCTCAATACCTTGCTCTGTGGCTAGCTTTACAATGAAATTAAGCAGTGATTTATAAACGTTGCGATTGCGATGCTGCGGTAGTACGGCAATTCTTCCTATTAAACCATCATTACATAATCGACCTGTGGCAACAGGTGAGTGCATATTATCGGTAACCAGAATATGTTGAGCGAGCGCATCTAAGTTATCAAATTCAATATTCTTTGGAATATGTAATTCGTAAACAAAAACGCGCTCTCTTATTTGTTGAAGTTGATCTTTTTCACTTTGCCAATCAACTTTGTCAACAGTATAAACCATGACCTCCTCCTAGCTAAACCAAATACCCTCATTAACCAGTGTAGTAAAAGTTTCGATAAAATCTAGGCTAGGTGTGGTTGAATTTAACGTGTTGGTATCAAATTCAATAAAATCAGTTAGCTGTTTTACAGCCTTTAAATCAGATAACGGTAAAGGGTAGTTTTCGCCATTAACACTTAAAAGCAGCTCACTCTCCATACACTGGTAAATTGCGCGCGTGCCACCAAGACGTTCAAATGTCATATCACTTTCAAGTTGTTGCATAATTTCAGCGGAACTAAACGGCGTTTCTTCGGGCGCTAAATCCATATCGTGCTTAGGTTGACTTAAAGTGTTTCCTAACCAATTTTTAAATAAGCTGTCGTTTTCTATTAAAGCCTGCATTAATGTTTTGACTTTATCGACTTCGCTTTGTGTAAGCTCACCTTTTGAATCTCGAAGAGTGAGGGTATGATCCGTATACCGTTTTTGGCCACTCTCTGTGTCAATAATATGATCTGCAAAACTAGACAGGAGATCTTGTTGGTTAGGAGCTCTAAATCCGACTGAGTAATTTAAAGCATTTTCAATTGCATAGCCTTCATGAGGGCAACCTGGTGGTATGTACAAAATGTCACCTGGCTCTAAAACGCAATCAATCACTGCAGTGAAAGCTTCAACTTGTAGTAAGCTTTTATTTTGAGCAAATTGCTTTAAAGAGGCATCAGGTAAGCCTACACGCCAATGGCGTTTGCCTTCTCCTTGAATAATAAATACATCATATTGGTCCAAGTGTGGGCCAACACCGCCGCCAGGGGTTGAGTAGCTAATCATCAAATCATCTATTCGCCAGTTAGGAATAAATCGAAATGGCTCAAGTAATTGGGCTGCTTCTGGATGCCAATGATCGACTGCTTGCACTAATAAAGTAGCATGCTCATCGGTGAGTATTTCAAAATCTTCAAATGGTCCTTGGTGGGATTGCCATTGCTGATTATGGTTGGTAATAATACGCGATTCTATGCTGTCTTCCATGGCAAGACCTGCCAGTTCATTGGCATCAAGAGGGTCTTTAAAGTCACTAAAACCTCCTTTGATTAATAGTGGCTTTTTTTGCCAGTATTGATTTAAAAACGCTTGCTCAGATAATTCATTTATTTTTAATTGATACATAGAATGCCTATAACGTTAAGAGCCAAATGACAAAAAAGCGAAAGGCAGAGACCTTTCGCTTTTTATTAGTCGTATTGATTTATTAAATTAAATCATCAATAAACTCAACAGCACGACCAATGTAGTTGGCAGGTGTTAGCTTTTTCATTTCTGCTTTTGCGGCGTCTGGTAATTCTAAACCATCAATAAAATCAGCCATTATTTCTTTATTTACACGTTTACCACGGGTTAAATCTTTAAGCTTTTCATATGGCTTTTCAATACCATATTTACGCATTACCGTTTGAATTGGCTCTGCTAGTAGCTCCCAATTTTGATCAAGCTCATCAGCTAAACGTTGTTCGTTAACTTCTAGCTTGCTTACACCTTTAAGTGTTGATTGGTATGCAATAACAGCATAACCCATACCAACACCTAAATTACGTAATACAGTTGAGTCAGTTAAATCACGTTGCCAGCGAGAAACCGGTAGTTTTTGTGCTAAATGACCAAAGATAGCATTGGCTAAGCCTAAGTTACCTTCTGAGTTTTCGAAATCAATTGGGTTCACTTTATGAGGCATAGTTGATGAGCCAATTTCACCGGCAATGGTTTTTTGCTTAAAGTGATTAAGCGCAATGTAGCCCCACATGTCGCGGTCAAAATCTAGCAATATAGTATTAAAACGCGCAATTGCATCAAATAGCTCTGCAATATAGTCATGCGGTTCAATTTGTGTAGTAAACGGGTTAAGTGTTAAACCTAGGCTAGTTACAAATTTATCTGCGTGAGTATGCCAGTCGTAATCAGGGTAAGCACTTAGGTGAGCATTGTAGTTACCTACAGCACCATTTACTTTGCCTAACATTTCTACTTGTGCAATTTGGTCACGTTGACGCTTTAAACGCATGTATACGTTTGCAAACTCTTTACCCATTGTTGATGGGGTAGCAGGTTGCCCATGCGTACGTGTCATCATTGGAATGGCTTTGTATTCAATAGCTTTTTCTTTAATTGCGCTTAATAGCTCATCGCAATAAGGTAAAATAACATTGTTACGGGCTTCACTTAACATTAAACCGTGAGATAAATTGTTGATATCTTCAGAGGTACATGCAAAGTGAATAAATTCATTAATGGCATGTAATTCAGCGTTATCAGCTACTTTTTCTTTTAGTAGATATTCAACAGCTTTTACATCATGGTTAGTAGTGCGTTCAATGTCTTTAACACGCTGCGCATCGGCTTCACAGAAGTTATCGACGATAGCATTTAATAGTCCGTTTGCTTGCTCGCTTAAAGCTGGGACTTCTGTTATATCGCTTGCTGCAGCTAACGCTTGCAACCAACGCACTTCAACGGTTACACGGTATTTGATTAACCCAAATTCGCTAAAAATACTGCGTAGTTCAGTGGTTTTGCTGCCGTAGCGACCATCAACCGGAGAGATAGCCGTTAACGCTGAAAGCTCCATAATAACTCCTAAATTTTAGTTTGAACGATAATTAAATTTTTGTTTTAGCAATGGCGAGAATTTTTCTTTTTGCAAAAAAGAAATGACGACGTTTGCCGCCCATTTGTCGCCATAACACTGCACTACGAATACCGGCTAAAAGTAACGCACGGATTTTGTTTTGAGTGAGTTGCTGTTTTAATAACTCGGGTTTACCATAAACCTGGATTCGGTGCCCAAGGGGGCTTAGCACCGACGAGTATATATCTGCTAAACCGGCAACAACATTGTCATCGGTAATAGCAAAATGATCTAAACGACGATGAATATCATCAATACGTTTACCTAATTCATTGAGACTTTTACTGTTGGCGCTAAGGGCTCGTTCTAACTGCATCAAGCCCCCCACGTATTTAACTATTTCAACATCTTTTTGAGCACCGGCACTCAGTTGTGCCATTAATGTTTTATAGCCATCACGCAAATTTTGTGTGCCTTGGTATACATCCTCAGGGGAGGCGGGTGAGGTTTGCACAATACTTGATAACAACGTCGAAAAATCGTGCTCATCACAACGACCGTATTGAGCAACCTTTTGTACTTGTTTAGCTACTTGACACATGGCAGCAAGTGCCATGACTTGATGTTGATTCATTACTTAATCACCGAATCAATAATGCCACCACCTAAGCAGACTTCATCAGCGTAAAATACGGCGGATTGTCCTGGGGTAACGGCTTTTTGCGGTTCATCAAACAACACGCGTGCCATGCCATCTTCGCCAACGAGCAATGTACAGCTCAAGTCTTCTTGACGGTAGCGAGTTTTAACGGTGCAGCGAGTGGTGCCTTGCGGGCCAATACGATCTACCCAGTGTAATTGGTTAGCATTAAGGCCGTTACTATATAGGCGAGGGTGATCTTTACCTTGACCAACAACAAGAACATTACGCTCTAAATCTTTATCTACCACATACCATGGTTCGCCAGAACCTTCTTTCATACCACCAATTAATAAACCTTTACGCTGACCAAGGGTGTGATACATCAAACCTTCATGTTCACCTACATTGTTACCGTCGGTGTCTTCAATTACCCCTGGTTGTGCAGGTAGAAATTTTTGTAGGAAATCTTTGAATTTACGCTCGCCAATAAAGCAAATACCGGTGCTGTCTTTTTTATCATGGGTAATTAAATCTTGTTCTTCAGCAATACGGCGTACTTCTGGTTTGGCAATATCTCCCACAGGAAATAGTGTTTGCGCAATATGTTCATGGCTTAATGTGTATAAAAAGTAGCTTTGATCTTTGTTATCGTCTAGACCACGGCACATTACATATTTATCACCACGTAGCTCACGGCGCACATAATGCCCAGTTGCAATAAAATCAGCACCAAGCGCTTGCGCAGCAAACTCTAAAAACGCTTTAAATTTTATTTCTTTATTACACATGATATCTGGGTTGGGTGTGCGACCCGCTTTGTATTCCGCTAAAAAGTATTCGAATACATTATCCCAGTATTCAGCAGCAAAATTTACGGTATGAAGTTCAATGCCTAACTTATCACATACAGCTTGTGCATCTTTTAAATCTTCAGCAGCGGCACAATATTCATCATTGTCATCTTCTTCCCAGTTTTTCATAAACAGGCCTTCGACCTGATACCCTTGCTGTTTTAACAAGTAGGCAGATACAGAAGAATCAACACCACCGGACATGCCAACGATGACTTTAATGTGACTATTTTCGCTCATGAATAATTTCGCTTATACAGATTACTGTTAACTAGGAAAGGCCGCGATTATAGCATGTATTTTGCAGGTGCTTAAAGAGAGGATGGGGGATTGAATAGATTTTGTTGTAACTTTTTACACTCAATGGCGAGCAATAAATAGATTGGTGTTTAATTAACTCGTTTTTTGACTAATATAAAGGGGTGGTTTTTATTAGCGGCCTCATACTTTGTAAGTTGTTTTTGTCGTGTTTAATTGCGCAGCAATATTCTTCATTAACAAAACTTTACATTTTAGATTACCTACCATATCTTAAGTAGTATACAGATACATAAATAAACTAAAATATAATCAATGGAATGAATATATGAACTACGCCTCGCAATCACATTTGGTTAAGTCGTTTGTGCTTGATGCGTCTGAAAAAACAGTGTCCGATCTCACTTTTGAAGACGATTATTCACTACAGCAATTAAAAGAATCAGCTTATAAATTATTTTATGACATTATTACTGTGCCGGTTCCCTATTTTTACCAAGAACCTAATCCGATTGTTGAGCTGTTTAGGCTTATAGAATCTTCATTAGGCTCTTTAAAATCTTCACAAAAAGCAATTTTAAACCAATTAGAAAAATGGTGGGTAGAGTGGCATTTTGTTGCTTCTATGAATGCATTGTTTGAAAGTGAAAACAAAGAGCAAGACTTCAACGTTATTAGCACTACCCAGCATCCTATGCGTAAACATGAGTTAAGCCACTATGCGCGGTTATTTACTATTTTACCCTTACCTGTGTGTGATGTTTGTATGGTAACCGGTGATATTTTAAAAGTTAACCAACGGTTTGTTGATGTATTTGGTTATACGTTACAAGATGTTCCAAATCTCAATGTATGGTGGAAATTGGCCTACCCTGAAAAAGATTACAGAACATTTGCACAAACGTTATGGCAAAAGTCACTTGATCAAGCAAATCTAAATAATGATGATATTCCTGCTAATGATTACAGAATTTCCTGCAAAGATGGTAGTGAAATTGTGATGCAAGTCTCTGGTATCAGTGTTGAAGGGGAATTCATTGCTATATTCAATGATGCCACTGAGCGTTTAAAAACCCAAGAAATACTCAGTGATATGGCATTTTTAGACTCACTTACAAAAATAGCCAACAGGCGGCGCTTTGATGAAAAACTAACGTCTGAATTTGACAAGCTATCAAGCGACAACGCTGAACTGTCGATGATCATTATAGATATTGATAATTTTAAAAAGTATAACGACCGTTATGGTCACCTCGAAGGAGACAAATGTTTATTTCAAGTGGCGCAAAAACTAGCTGAAACTGTCTGTCGACCTGAAGATTTTGTAGCCCGATATGGAGGCGAAGAGTTTGTCGTACTGTTACCGAAAACGGGTAAGCAAGGAGCATTATTTATCGCGGAACAAATACAAAAGTCGATTGAAAAATTGGCCATTCCCCACAAAGACAGCTTCACAGGACTATTGTCTGTCAGTATGGGGATAAATACCATAGAGCATGATCACTATAGCGATCATGCGCAATTTTTTAAACAAGCAGACAGCGCACTTTATTACGCGAAAAAACAAGGAAGAAATTGTATTGCTTTAGCTACAGATAATTAGGGTCTGTTGACCTTTGCGGATTAAAATTTGTTCAAACTAGGGGCGGTTTAATCGCGGCGCGAGGTTTGTGACCTAGTGGGCTAAGTAAAAGCCGAGCAACAAAGAGTAAATCGCCCCTAGGCAGAACCCTTCGGGCAGCGCTTGTTTGGCATTGATGCTGCGTTATCGCCTATTTATGGGGAATAACCACACCTCATAGGCTCTGCCTTGCCTAAATACCAAACAGACTGCTGAAAATTTAACCTTGAAAGGTCAACAGACCCCAACGCAAGTTGATGGTTAATTATCAATTTCTTTGAATTCTCCGCTATTTATTCCCTCAAGCGTGTATTTACCGATACTGTAGCGAATTAAACGCAAAGTAGGGTGGCCAACATGAGCTGTCATTCGTCTAACTTGACGGTTTCTACCTTCGTTAATAGTTATACTCAACCATGAGGTTGGTATTGATTTACGTTCTCGTACCGGCGGTGTGCGAGGCCAAAGTGTTGGTTCATCCATTAAAGTTACCTTAGCGGGCAAGGTGATGCCATCTTTGAGTTCAACACCTTTATTTAAAGCATCAATAGATGCTTGTGTTGGGATCCCCTCGACTTGAACCCAATAAGTTTTGTTGGTTTTTTTACCAGGCGCTGTGAGCGTGTTTTGTAACTTGCCGCAGTTTGTTAATAACAACAAGCCTTCGCTGTCTCTATCTAAACGACCTGCTGCGTAAACATCCTTTATGGGAATAAAATCAGCTAATGTTTGTCTATTTTGATCGTCAGTAAACTGACAAAGCACATCATAGGGTTTATTAAATATAATGACTTTTTTATCACTTTGCGCTATTGGCGGCTTTATTGGCCTTTTTACTGTACTTTTATTAATACCAGTTCGAGAATAAGTACGACCTGTATTGCGTTTGCCCTTTGAAGAGGGCGAATGTTCAGGTTTGTGTTTCATTAAATACACCGTGCAGGTTTAGGTAAACCCGCTATTTTCGTCGCTTGTTTGGCCGGCCCTTTAGGAAAAAGCTTGTATAAGTACATGCTGTTGCCTTTATCTTCACCAAGTGCTTTAGCCATGGCTTTGACTAACATTCTAATGGCTGGGCTGGTGTTGTATTCAAGATAAAACGCGCGCACAAAATTCACAACTTCCCAATGTTGCTCAGTTAACGTAATGTTTTCTTGTTCTGCAATAACATTGGCTAACTCTTTTGACCACTTAGTATAATCTAGCAGGTAACCTTGCTTATCAGTGTCTATTGTTTGATTATTAAATTCCAGCATGGATCACCAAGTAATTGATTGTTTAGATGATAAACTAAGCGCAACGAACTCATCATAGCTAATTGCTTTATCATTCAAATTTAAAGATATATCGCGAGCGTCTGCATCATCTTTTAAAATATAAAGTGAGTCAGCAAATTGTCTGTATTGTCCTTTCGCAAAGCAAGCATCACCCACGAGTAGCACACTGTCTGTGAGCATAATCAGATTGTCTAAGCTGTGGGTACTGTAGTAATTCAGTGGTTTTGAAAAAATATGTAAAGTGCTCATAGGGTCACCACATGCTGCTGATTGTGAATTAGCTGTTTTTGGGCGTTAAAGTTTACTATGTTTGCTTCAATGAGCAGTTCACTCTTACTTAAACCATAATCAATCAGTGATTTCTCACAGACGTAAATATTTTCAACATCATAAATTTCTAACGTTTTAATGTTTTTGAAAAAATCTTTGATGCCTAAGGTATTTGGATTTTGGTTTTTTTTCAGCGCTAACACGGCTGGACCACTAAACAACCAGCTAATATTTTGATCAACGGCAGCAAAAATAAGGGTCATATCAAGTGCATCGCGGATGTGCATGTCATCAAATGGACTTGATTGACTAATTACGAGTATATTAATCATTTAAATTGTATCCATTTATCCGCTTCACTGGCCAGCATGGCAAATTCAGCTAAACCTGCCACAGCAAATTCGCCAGTATTTTTTATGTCTAAGCCACGCTTTTCAGCCGCAGTAACGCATAGCATAAGCTTTATGTTTTTTTCTGCGAGCTGATGCCAAAGTGAGGGAGGGTTTAACTCATCTGAGGCGAGCTCAAAATGAGTTGAAGCGTGATAAATACCATCTTGGTATAAGAATAACGCATCAACGCTATGTCCTTGCGCCAGGCAGGCATGAGCAAATTTAACAATACGTTGTGTGGTATCGTGATCTGATGGTGGAGTATGTAAAGAAAGTACAAAGCGTGCCAAAACTATTCCAATAAAAAAGCCCCAATAAAGGGGCTATTTTAACAGAACTATTTAATTAGTCATTATTTGCGCCAAGTAAGGCAAGTAATGACGTAAATAGGTTATATACACTTAGGTATAAAGATACGGTTGCACGGATATAATTTGTTTCGCCACCATTAATGATTCTGCTTGTGTCGAACAAAATCAGGCCAGACATAATTAATACCACTGCTGCGTTTAGTACCATAAACATTAACGAGCTACCTAGGAAAATATTTACAATACTTGCCACAATAACCACAATTAAACCGACAGTTAAAAAACCACCCATGAATGAGAAGTCTTTTTTAGTGTTAAGTGCATAAGCAGATAAACCAAAGAAAATTAACGCCGTAGAACCTAGCGCTTGCATTATAAGCATTGGCCCGTTAGGAAGTTGTGCATAGTGATTAAGGAGTGGGCCTAAACCTGCGCCCATTAATCCTGTAAACGCGAACACCCAAAATACGCCAGATGCTGTATCTGCTTTTTTGTTAACAACAAAAAGCAGACCAAATGAGACAAGTGTAAATACAAGTCCCATAAAATAAGGTAATTGCAGTGCCATTGAAATACCGGCAGTGACTGCACTAAATGCAAGTGTCATTGCAAGTAAAAAATAAGTGTTTTTAAGCACCTTGTTTGTTTCAATGGTCGACATTACCGGCTTTGCAGTATTGTACGATTGATTAAACGCCATTGTAGAGCTCCTGTAAGTGAAACTAAGTAGTTCCTGTAATTTAACTAAAATTAGATTACCAACTCTTATATGTTTGGGCAAACCTTTGTAGATCAATAGACAACTAAATTTAAATAAAAGTTCATTCGCCGGTTAGGATTTACTCTTATTGCTTTATGTTTAAACAAATTAGTTGTTTTTTAATCACTTGAACAAATAAATGAAAAAAAAGCTTCACAAAGCCCATGGGTTTCCCTATTATTCAGGCCGTGCGGAGAGATGGCAGAGTGGTCGAATGCACCGGTCTTGAAAACCGGCAGGGGTTTATAGCCCCTCTAGGGTTCAAATCCCTATCTCTCCACCACCTAATTAAAATAATTACGAGTACACTCTTACTTGTAATTTATGCACTTTCGGAGAGATGGCAGAGTGGTCGAATGCACCGGTCTTGAAAACCGGCAGGGGTTTATAGCCCCTCTAGGGTTCAAATCCCTATCTCTCCACCATTATCAGATAAGCCCGCTTTTTGCGGGCTTTTTTGTGCCTCATTTTCGCTATACCTTTTTCAAAGCCAAGTATATTTAGTTAAAAAATACGACCATAGTCTCTATTTATAAGCTACAGCGGTTAGTGCATGCTAAGAAATTAAAGATTTACGTTTGTGTTAAGGATCTTACAATGAAACATCAACTCGCAAAAAGCGTCGCACTTTCATTATTATCTCCTGTTATTATTGGCAGTATGTTAGGGATTTACTATGCATTGACAATGCGTGGTGATGCCGTCTCTATTTTTTTAGGGTTATTAATGACGGCTATTGCTAACGCGCACATAGTAGGCTTAACCATGGCCGCGTTTGTTGTGCCTGGTTATTTACTTATGTTTAAATATTCTAAGGTCAATTATTCTGGTGTATTAACACTAGGCTTGCTAGGCGGGGCTATTTTTAGTTACCTACTGAGCGCCACCACAGGTGAGATATTTTTAATCAATAGTGTGATGTCAGGGTTTGCTGCTGGGCTGTTTTTATTCGGTCTACGTAAATCGGTACAAAGTTAATTGCAGAATATTTAATCAAGTGCGTCGTAAAACCATGTAATTTCCTTTTTTTTACCCGCAAAAGGTTTCAATTTTTAGTGACAAAGAGTACCTTTAGCTACTGTATGTTTAATAAGAAGTAGTTTGGTATGCAAAAGCACGATTTTTACCAGTCATTAGTTAAGCAAACTGAATCGCTGATAGGCGGTGAATCAAACATAATTGCCAATATGGCAAATATAAGCGCGCTGTTATTTACCTCTTTGGAAGATGTGAATTGGGCGGGCTTTTATTTTATGGATTCACCCACAGAATTGGTACTTGGTCCATTTCAAGGCAATCCAGCTTGTATTCGTATTCCAGTAGGGAAAGGGGTATGTGGCACTGCTGCGGCAACCGAGCAAACCCAGTTAATTTCAGATGTGCATGCTTTTGACGGTCATATAGCCTGTGATGCAGCATCAAATTCTGAGATAGTTGTACCTATCATGAAAAACGGATCTGTATTTGCGGTGCTAGATATAGATAGCCCAAGTATCGGCCGATTTGATACTGATGACCAAGCAGGGCTTGAAGCACTTGTAAAATGCTTAGAGGCTAGCCTGTAATGAAAGATTTGCTAAATGTTCAAGATTACCTTTTTGCCGTTCAAGATGTTGGTGATTGGGAAGGGGATGAAGAACATGTAGCGGAAACGCTCAATGATTTGATTCACATGGCATGGGATCGTCTACCTGATGATTTAGACTGTGATTCAATTGATGAAATTATAAATGGTATTTGGGAACATTTACGTGGTGATATGGCTGTAATCGAAGCTGACTTTGAAGAGTTAGTCGATTGGAGTATTCACTATGTTGATTCTGCCCTTGATGAAAAGATGTGATTAAATAGGTTCTAAAATGGAAACCACAAACAAGCTAAAAGATATTAATGAAGTATTGGAGTTCTTATACCAAGAATTTCCACAATGTTTTAAACAAAAAGAGGGCATTCAGCCGCTCAAAGTTGGTATTTTTAAAGATATCGCTGAGCGCATTGAAGGGTCTGAGAAAGTAAGTAAGACACAAGTTCGTCAAGCACTTAGAAAATACACATCTAACTGGCGCTACCTTGAAGCTGTTACTAAATCTGAATTTAGAATCGATCTTGACGGAAATCAAGGCGAAAAAGTTGAGCAAGAGCATATCGACCACGCACAAAAAGCGTTGGAAGAAAGCCGCGCCAAAATGGCAAAACGCAAAAAGCAGCAACGCCCTCGTCAAGATTCAGATGCAAAATCTTTCAAAAAGAAACCAGCTCACGCGGCTAAAAACTCATCGACTGCAGCAAAACCTGCAAAAGCCGCTGCACCTAAGCGTTCAGGAAAAGTTGAACCTTTGCCTGCAGGCGAGGTCAAGGTTAATAACAAGGTTAAGGTTAAACTTGGCCAAGCACTTGTTAATGCAGTAATCACTGAAGTAAACAAAGACGATGTTCACGTTGAATTAGTGACAGGTATGCAAGTAAAAACCAAAGCCGACAGCTTATACATTATTTAAGTTGCGAAAAAATTAAGGAGTTGTGTATGAGTAAAAAGTTTACGCTCATTCCGTTAGTTGCTGCACTGTTTTCAGGTTCGTTATTTGCTGCAGTAGAGCCGGTAACATTAGAAGACTTACCTTTGCTAAAGCAAGAAAGTCAGCACGGTACAGCCAGTAAACGAGTGGCTAACCTATTTACTCGTTCGCACTACACACCTGTTCGATTTAACGATGAGCTTTCAAGTAAAGTGTTTGATCGTTATATCGAATCCCTTGATTTTAATAAAAGCGTGTTTTTAAAAAGCGATATTGACTCATTTGAGCAATATCGTGAGCGTTTTGATAACGCGCTAATTAGTGGCAAGTTAGGGTTTACGTTTGATATTTTCAACTTAAGCCTTAAACGTCGTTTTGAACGTTATGAATTTTCGCTTTCGTTACTTGAAAATGAAATGACGTTTGACAAAGAAGACGAATACTTTTACGACCGTGAAGATGCACCATGGGCGACTACGCAAGCTGAGTTAGATGAAATTTGGCGCGAGCGAGTGAAATATGATGCATTACGTTTAAAAATGACAGGTAAAGATTGGCCTGGCATAAAAGACGTGTTGATTAAGCGTTATAAAAACGCAGAGAAGCGTCTTGTACAATCAAAATCTGAAGATGCATTTCAAATTGTAATGAATTCACTTGCACGTAGTATTGAAGCACATACTTCATACTTATCTCCACGTCGTGCAGAACAGTTCAAAATGGATATGGATCTTGAACTTGAAGGCATTGGGGCGGTGTTAACCCCTGATGAGGACTACACGGTAATTCGCAGTTTAGTACCTGGTGGCCCAGCAGATAAATCTGAGCAAATAAAAGCTGATGATCGCATTATTGGTGTGGCTCAAGATGGCGAAGAATTTGTTGATGTAATTGGCTGGCGTTTAGATGATGTGGTTGATTTAATAAAAGGCCCCAAAGGCACTAAAGTACGTTTGCAATACCTTAAAGGTGCAGATGCGCACGGTACGCCAAAAGTGGTTGAAATTATTCGTGATAAAATTCGTCTTGAAGACAGAGCTGCCAAATCAGAAGTCTTTGAAGCCAGCTATTCTGATTTAACCAGCAAAATTGGTGTAATAGAAATACCAGGTTTTTACAACAACTTATCTAAAGATGTAAAAGTTGAGCTGGCTAAACTCAAAGAACAAAATGTTGACGGCATTATTATTGACTTACGCCAAAATGGCGGTGGTTCTTTGTATGAAGCGACTCAGCTATCTGGCCTGTTTTTTGACCAAGGTCCAGTAGTACAAATTCATACCTTAAACAACCGTATTGAAGAACAAAAAGATCGTGACGGCATTACCTATTATGATGGCCCGCTGACAGTGCTTGTTGATAGATACAGTGCATCAGCGTCTGAAATCTTTGCCGCAGCAATGCAAGACTATGGTCGAGCCGTTATTATTGGTGAGCAAACCTTTGGTAAAGGGACCGTGCAACAGCATAAAGGTTTAGCGCGTGCTTATGACTTATACGATAATCCTTTAGGTAGTGTGCAATATACGATTGCAAAGTTTTACCGCATTAATGGCGGGAGTACGCAGCATAAAGGGGTGATCCCAGACATTACCTTCCCATCGGCTATTGATCCTGCAGAATGGGGTGAAAGTAAACAAGATAATGCATTACCATGGGATAGCATAGTACAAGCGCAGTATAAGCAAATAGGGCGTTTAAATCCTGTTATTAGTGTGCTGGAAAAACAGCATAATGAGCGCATTAAAACCGAACCTGAATTTAATTATGTGTTTGAAGATATTGCTCGTTACAACGAAGAAAAAGATCGTAAAACAATTTCTTTAGTCGAGAAAAAACGTATTAAAGAAAAAGAAGAAAATGAAGCGCGAGCATTAGCACGCACTAACGAGCGTTTAAAGCGTTTAGGCAAACAACCTTTAGAAAATTTAGATGACGTGCCTGAGGTAATTGAAGAGCTTGATCCGTTTCTTGAAGAGGCAGCACTTATTACACAAGATTATATTAAATATGGTCGCGTAGCTAAGCGCTAACATAGGCTTCATTCAGTAAAAAAAAGGCGCCAAGGCGCCTTTTTTACTATCGATAATTTGCTAAATTGTTATAATTGCCGATTACCAAAAGTTGAGCTAGATCAAGCATGCTCAATAAATGCGCGTACGTGCTAATAAAAATAATCAACATGCATCGAATGTGTGTAGGAGTCTATATTTTGAAGCCAATTGAAGAAAAACCACTTAAAAGTGCCTCGTTTCTTGATGCACTCATTCCAATTACTGTATTAATTTGTTTATTAGGTGCCGCTGTGTACTTATTTGGTGATGACTCATCGTCAGGACCAAATCAAATTGCCTTGTTGTTTGCAACATTCGCTGCGGCATTAATTGGTTTAAAAAATGGCTACACCTGGAAAAAATTAGAAGATGCAATGATTGAGGGGATCACCTTATCTCTTAGTGCAATTTTGATCTTACTCATGGTAGGGGCATTAATCGGAACCTGGCTATTATCAGGAACCGTACCAACGTTAATTTATTACGGCCTACAAATTATTAATCCTAGCTGGTTTTACGCCGCGAGTTGTTTAATTTGTGGCATTGTAGCAATGAGTATTGGTAGTTCATGGACTACAGCAGCGACTATAGGTGTCGCGTTACTTGGTGTAGCTTCTGGGCTTGGTTTAGAGCCGACAGTTACCGCTGGCGCCGTAATATCAGGCGCTTATTTTGGCGATAAGCTTAGCCCACTATCAGAAACAACCAATTTAGCCCCAGCCGTTGCCGGTGCTGATTTGTTTGAACATATTCATCACATGCTTTGGACAACGGTTCCAAGCTTTGTGATTGCTTTAATTATCTTTGTTTTCATGGGTTTTAACGCTACAGCGGCGGGTGAGTCGGGTCAAATAGATCAAATAACTGCAATTCTTCAGCAAAACTTTAATATTGGCTTAGAAATGTTGGTGCCGTTAATTGTATTACTTGTGCTCGCGATTCGAAAAATGCCAGCGTTTCCGGCTATTTCAATTGGTGCTGTGATCGGCGCAGTGTGGGCTATGTTATTTCAATCGGACTTAATTGCTAGCCAAATAGACATGACTCAGGGCGAGTTTGTGGGTTACTTTAAACTGGTTTGGACCACCTTTTTTGATGGCTTCACGATTAACACGGGCGATGCAAAAATGGACTCGTTACTAAGTGGCGGCGGCATGTCTGGCATGCTAACCACGACATGGTTGATCATGACTGCACTCATGTTTGGTGCGATTATGGAAAAAACCGGACTACTTGATATCTTTGTTAAAAGTATTTTAAAAATAGCAAAAAGCACCGGCTCTCTTATCGCCTCTACTATTGCAACGTGTATTGGTACCAATATTATTGCTGCCGATCAGTATATTGCCATTGTGGTACCTGGGCGGATGTTTAAAGAAGAATATAAAAAGCGTGGTTTAAAGCCTGTTAACTTATCACGTACGCTAGAGGATGGTGGCACAATCACCAGCCCGCTCATACCCTGGAACACCTGTGGTGCGTATATGCAAAGTGTGCTGTTAATCAACCCGTTTGATTATGCGCTTTATGCTTTCTTTAACCTTATAAATCCTTTCTTAGCTGTTATTTACGCTTACTTAGGTATTAAGATATTGCGTATCAAACCTAAACAAACGGCTTAATTTAAGTAGCTCCTTTTTTCATTAAAAGGGGCTATTTTTTTGGAGTGAACATGACTGAACTACAAAAACCTCAAGCAGAATACCTAAAAGACTACCAAGCCCCTCATTTTTCAATCGAACACACTGAGCTGACATTTGATTTACAGCCATTAAAAACTCAGGTAAATGCTTTATTAACGCTTAAGCGCGTTGGCGATTTAAATGCGCCACTGGTATTAGATGGCATAGACTTAACTTTGATCTCTTTGTCGGTAGAGGGTGCAGAACTCACAGATTATAAAATTATAAATCAGCAATTAATCATTAATAATCTACCTAATGAATGTCAGCTAAGCATAGTGACGCAAACATCACCGCAAACCAATACTTCACTTGAAGGTTTATACTTATCGGGTGGGGCATACTGTACTCAATGTGAAGCGCAAGGGTTTAGAAAAATAACCTACTATATGGATCGTCCTGATGTCCTTTCGACTTTTGATGTCACCATAATTGCAGATACGACATTTGCGCATTTACTCTCCAATGGTAACCAAGTTGATAGCGGTGAAACGCAAGATGGACGTCATTTTGTAAAATGGCAAGACCCATTCAAAAAGCCAAGTTACTTGTTTGCTTTAGTGGCAGGGGACTTTGATGTTTTACACGATAAATACACTACCCGCAGTGGTAAGGATGTAACCCTAGCGTTATTTGTCGATAAAGGAAACTTACCTAAAACAGAGCATGCTATGACGTCGCTTAAAAAAGCGATGGCTTGGGATGAGTCACGTTTTAATTTAGAGTATGACCTTGATATTTATATGATTGTTGCCGTTGATTTCTTCAATATGGGAGCAATGGAAAATAAAGGGTTAAATATTTTCAACAGCAAATGTGTGTTGGCGAATCAAGAGACGGCAACCGACAAAGATTATCATACTATTGAGTCTATTGTTGGCCACGAGTACTTTCATAACTGGACAGGAAATCGTGTAACTTGTCGTGATTGGTTTCAGCTGTCTTTAAAAGAAGGTTTAACGGTATTTAGAGATCAAGAGTTTAGCAGTGACTTAGGCTCCCGTGCGCTAAATAGAATTGACGCGGTAAAAGTGATGCGCACTCATCAATTTAGCGAAGATGCCGGCCCAATGGCTCACCCAATACGCCCAGAAAAAGTAATCGAAATGAATAACTTTTACACCGTTACTGTGTATGACAAAGGGGCTGAAGTTATTCGTATGATGCATACATTGTTGGGTGAGGAAAACTTTCAAAAAGGCATGGCTTTGTACTTTGAACGCCATGACGGGCAGGCGGTTACCTGCGATGACTTTGTTGCGGCAATGAGTGATGCATCATCAATTGATTTATCACAATTTAAGCGTTGGTATAACCATTGTGGTACACCTCGCCTGAACGTAACTAAAAAGTATGATGAAGCTTCGAAAACATTCTCGCTTAGCGTAGAGCAGCTTGCACCAGCGAATCAGCCTGACAATGCAATGTTACATATTCCTTTTGCTATTGAGCTTTTAGACTCTCAAGGGCAGAGTATTGCATTACAGTACCAAGGCAAGCAGCTTGATCATGTGCTGGATGTAACGCAAAGTTCGCAAACATTTCACTTTGATAATATTCACAGCAACCCAACCGCTGTATTGCTCGAAGATTTTTCAGCTCCATGTATTTTAAATCAATCTATTAGTGAAGCGGATTTATTACATATTATGCGTTTTGCGCGTAGCGATTTTTCACGCTGGGATGCACAACAGCAGTTATTTATTAACGCTCTTAAAGCCAATGTTACTTCAGCAAGTAAGACCCCTTTGAGTGAGGAGGTGATTGATGCACTACGTGGATTGTTATCTCAGCGTGAGGGCGATTTAGCACTGGTTGCTGAACTGTTGAAGTTGCCAAGTTTTGATACCTTAGCTGCTGAATTTGAAATAATACCGGTAGATCAAATAACGGCTAATATTGAGTTATTTGAACAGCAAATTGCCACGCAATTGCACAGAGAATTTTTAAGCTGTTACCAAGCCATTACCGATGATGGCAGTGTTAGTGCGCAAGCGGTAGCAATACGTGCGCTGAAACAACTGTGCCTACATTATTTGGCAAAAACCGACGGTGTTGATGCGGCAAATTTAATTGAGCAGGCTGCATCATCAACAAATATGACCAATGTACTCGGCGCATTGAGCAGTGTGGTTAAAGCAGCACATCCATTGTCTGATAAATTACTCGAGCATTTCGACGCTCAATGGCGACATGATGTATTAGTAATGGATAAGTGGTTTGCCCTGCAAGCAATGAACTCTGCTGATGATGCTATTGAGAAAATAAAGGCTTTGTATACACACCCTTGTTTTGATTTTTCAAATCCAAACCGAGTACGTGCACTAGTGGGTAGTTTTTCTCATTTTAATACTGCACAGTTTCATCGTTTAGATGGCAAGGGCTATACATTACTTGGCGATTTATTAATAAAGCTCAATGCGATTAACCCGCAAAATGCATCTCGTATGTTAACGCCGTTTATGTCGTGGCGTCGTTATGATGAAACGCGTGCAACTGCACTGAGAGCTCAATTAGAGCGATTAGCTAATTTAGACGGGTTAAGCGACGACCTATTTGAAAAGGTCGAGAAAGCCTTACAATAAATTATGATAGAACACTATTTTAGTATGAATTTGAGCTATACAAAGTGCATGGATTATTACCATGGACGGTATAGCTCAATCCAAGTGACAGCTGATAGCGGTAAAACAATTCGTTTTTCCGCTCATTATCTTCGACCTTTTATTTCGAGTTTAGGGATCCGAGGTCGATTTAGACTTATTTTAAGTAATGAAAACAAGTTCATCCGTCTCGAACGAGTAGCCTAGCTGTTGTTTTTTGTGATATAGATATACACAAATATTGCCTTTTTGTTAATTTCGATTTGTTCTATTGTTAATTTACGTGTATAAATTATCTGGTATGACGTCTTACCAATACGTAAACGTCAAACAAATAAAAAACTTATAACTGATTGAAGGCGACCATTTGTAATTTGTTTAATTCGCTTCTATCGTTACGATTACACTAAAAACAATAACTTGATCACACAAAAATTACCCGCGACAGGGGGGAACCAAAATGATAAGAAGATCGCTTTTTGTTAAAAATAAAATAGTACTCGGCTTAACAGCTGCGGCTATGGGGTTATCTGCAGCACAGACACAGGCTGCAACATTTGAGGTAGGCGGTTTTGATGTCGCCTTCGATTCTACTTTTTCTTATGGCCAAAGTATTCGTGTTGAAGACCGTGACTTTAGCATTATAGGTAAAAGTAATAACCCATCTTTCGATTGGACTGGCTATAACCCAGCACTCAATACGATATACACTTCTCAAGACGTCTGGGCACAACCAGGCTCTTACTCGAACAACGGCGATGCCGGTGATTTAAACTTTAATAGCGGCGAGTCTTTCTCAAAACTATTAAAGGGCACGCATGACCTTTCAATAAGTAAAGATAACTACGGTTTATTTACCCGTTTTATGTATTTTTATGATTTTGAATTAATGGACGGCGATCGTGCTTATGTTAATCCAACATCAGGGCAAGGCGTAGACCCTTGTGACGACGATGATACAAAAGAGCAAAGCTGTGCCGACCTTCGTTTACTTGATGCCTACGTATGGGCCAACTTTGATTTAAACGATGGTTATAATCCGTTGTCAATTCGCTTGGGACAACAAGTAGTAAACTGGGGTGAAAGTACGTTAATTTCTCATGGTATTAACGTAAATCCGGTGGATATTGACCGTTTAAAAGCACCGGGTGCTGAACTAAAAGAAGCGTTTATTCCGGTTGGTATGTTATGGGCATCGCTAGGGCTTACTGAAAATATGACCTTAGAAGGTTTTTATCAGTATCAATGGCATGAAACCCGCCTACCAGCAGCAGGGACTTATTTTTCTACCAATGATTTTGCTGCAGAAAACGGTTACCAACAAAACGTACAGCTAGGCTTTACCTCAAACCCTGATATCGATTTAGCGTTTTTAACAGATAACTTAAATAACCTGATGGCAACATATGGCCAAGTGGCTGCGAGCCAAGGTATTGACCCATCAAGCGCAGCTGGCCAGCAGTTACTGGCAAATATGTACTTAGCGTACCCGACCAAGGTCGCGCTGAAAGGCAAAGGCTACGATGGCAAAACAGAGCCAGATGATGGCGGCCAATATGGTTTACGTTTAGGCATGTTCTTACCGGAGTGGAACGATACAGAAGTGGCACTTTACCATGTAAATTATCACAGCCGTCGCCCACTTATTTCGGGTCGCGTATCTAATTTCACGCAAGCATCATTGCAACAAGATTTAGCGATGATTGCCACCACTGAAATTACCTCTGATAATGTATCAGATCTAAAAGCATTTGCTAAAGCAACCAACGAATACCCTGAAGATATCAAACTATATGGTTTGAGTTTTAACACCTCACTGGGCGAAACCGCATTTGCAGGTGAATTCACTTTCCGTGAAGACGAACCACTGCAAATAGATGACGTAGAATTACTTTATGCTGCAATGCCTGAGCAATTAGCTATCGCAGGGTTACGCCCTGAGTTTGCAGGCATCTCGCAAATGAGTAAAGGTGATGCAGCAAGTGTGGTTGGCCCTGGTGAATTAGCCAAAGGTTATATTGAACGAAATACGTCGCAATTACAGTTTACTGCAACGCATTTATTCGGCCCTTCATTAGGTGCTGATAGCTGGGCAGTTGTCGGTGAAATTGGTGGTGTTCGCATCAACAATATGCCTGAATACGATGAAATGCGCTTAAATGTGTCTGGTACTGGTCGAAGCGGTATCATGCAAGGCCCAGGTAGTTCAGACTATTCTGCATTACACATGGCGTTATCAAATGGCCCTGAGCAAAAATCGTTTGCTACGGCTTCATCGTGGGGCTATCGCCTAATTGCTAAAGGCGATTACTTTAACCTTTACAACGGTATTAACTTCTCACCACGTTTTGTTTTTTCGCATGATGTAAATGGTAATACGCCGGATCCAATGTTCTTATTCATTGAAGATCGTAAGTCATTAGGTGCTACTATGAGCTTTAATTACCAAAATGCATGGTCTTTAGATGTAAGTTACAACTCATTTTGGGGTGGTGGCGACACCAACACTTTCTCTGACCGAGATTACGTTTCTTTTAACTTAAAATATTCTATCTAGGGGTAACATTATTATGATTAAAAAACCTACCCTCATTGCTACAGCGTTTTGTAGTTTGTTTGCAAGTCACGCAGCGCTGGCTAAAATTAGCCCAGAAGAAGCTGCGCGCCTTGGTAAAGACTTAAGCCCAATGGGTGCAGAAAAAGCAGCGAATGCTGATGGCTCAATCCCAGCATGGAATGGCGGTATTACTGCTGCACCAGCAGGTTATGAACCGGGTATGCATCACTTAGACCCTTATGCAACCGATAAAGTATTATTCACTATTGATAAAAGTAATATTGATAAATACAAAGAAAACTTAAGCCCAGGGCAAATAGCATTATTTGAAGCGTACCCAGATACGTTTAAAATGCCAGTGTATGAAACACGCCGTTCTGCGTCTTTCCCACAATTTGTGTACGATGCAACTAAAAAGTTTGCAACGACTGCTGAATTAGTTGAAGGCGGTAATGGTATTAAGAGCACAGCTATTGGTATTCCATTTCCAATCCCTAAAACGGGTTTAGAAGCAATTTGGAACCATTTACTTCGTTACCGTGGTCAATCAATTGAGCGTTTTGGCGGTCAGGCAGCACCGACGGCATCGGGTTCATATAACTATGTTGGTTTTGATGAGCAGTTATTAGTTAAATATTCTGATCCAAGTGCTACCCCGGCTGAACTTCAAGACTCTAATATCTTGTTTAAGTTTAAACAGCAAGTAACTGAGCCTGCGCGTTTGGCAGGTACCGCGTTATTGGTGCATGAAACCATGGATCAAATTTTAACGCCGCGTCAAGCGTGGACGTATAACTCGGGTCAGCGTCGTGTTCGCCGTGCACCTAATGTAGCGTATGATGCACCGGGTACAGCAGCAGATAGCTTACGTACAACCGATGATTTTGACATGTTTAACGGCTCGCCAAATCGTTATAACTGGACGCTAAAGGGTAAGCAAGAGCTTTATATCCCATACAATAGCTACAAGCTTCACAGCGACAAGCTAACTTATGACGATATTTTAAAGCCTGGACACATTAACCCAGAACACACTCGTTACGAAAAACACCGTGTGTGGGTTGTTGAAGCGAACTTGAAAGATGACACCCGTCATATTTATAAAAAACGTGTGTTCTATATCGATGAAGATAGCTGGCAAGTGCATGTTACCGATATTTACGATAATCGTGATCAACTTTATCGTGTAGCCATGGCTTATGGCCTTAACTATTACGAAGTACCGACGCAGTGGAGTACACTTGAGGTGTATCACGATCTTAACTCACGTCGCTACTTAGCCATTGGTTTAGATAACCAAGAAAAGATGTATGATTTTTCTCAGTCATTCAATGACAATGAGTTTACATCGAGCGCTTTACGCCGCGCAGGCAGATAGTATAAAAGCTGGCACCTAGTTTCCTAGGTGCCTTTTTTGTTTCACATCGCGTTTGTCTATTAACGCACAGGTTTTCCTCCTTATAACAGACAAACAAATCCTCAGTTCAAGGCGAATTTAATTTATGAAGTATTTAGTCTATGCCAGCCTGATCCTAAGCGGTGCGAGTTTTGCACAAGACGCACCTCAAAGTGCGATTAGCGCAATTAATGCAGATAAAACACTCCTTACCGATATTACCCAAACCTCAGCCGGGCTTATTGCTGTGGGTAAACACGGGACAGTGATTAAAAGTGTTGATGGTAGTGACTGGCAACAAGCGCAATCGGTACCTACACAAGTATTATTAACAGCGGTTGAATTTACCAACGATTCTAATGGCTGGGCATGTGGACATGACGCCACAATTATCAATACCACCGATGGTGGTGAAAATTGGCAATTACAACAATCAAAACCGAGCTTAGATAAACCCTGTTTAGATATTTATTTTAAAGATGACTTACATGGCTATGCGGTTGGTGCCTATGGTATGTTTTATCAAACATCTGATGGCGGAAAAAATTGGCAAAAACGTTTTTTAGATTCGCTATTATTTAGTGAAGATAGAGCCTATTTAAATGATTTAAAACAAACAGATCCTGAAGGTTATGAAATAGAAACCTCGTCTATTTTGCCTCATTTTAACCGCATAGAACCGACTAGCAGTGGTTTAATGCTAGTGGGTGAGATGGGGTTAATGGCAAAAAGTGATGACGACGGTCAAACATGGCAACGTTTGGATGAAATTTACCCTGGTTCATTTTTTGGTTTTGCATCAGATTCATCAAGAGATATTGTAGCTGGACTACGCGGTAATATTTTTGTTAATGAGGCTAACAGCGGGCAGTGGCAGCACTTTGACAATGATAAAACAGCTACTGTAAACAGCATCATTAATTATAACGATAAACAATGGCTATTATTGGCTAATAGCGGTGTTATTTTTCATCTTAAGGATGATGTGCTTTCATACGAGCAATTGGCTGATGGTAAAGCGATTCTTGATGGCGTGATTGTAAAAGATAGACTTATCATGGCGACAGAAAACGGCATTAAAGTGAAGGAGTTGACCCCTTAATGCAAGCAATTTTAGATTTTTTAGAAAAAGCGATTTTTAGACACCGCTTAGTGGTACTCATAAGTTTTGTGTTGATCACCTGTTTATTGGTATTTAAAGCCACACACATTCAGCTTGATGCGTCATTTAATAAAAATATCCCGCTTAATCATGAATACATGAAGGTTTACACCAAGCATGAGAAACAGTTTGGTGGTGCTAATAGCATTTTAATTTCAGTATGTGACGACAGTGGTGATATTTTCAACCCTGAATTTTTTACCCAATTAAAAGCAGTTCATGATCAGCTTTATTTTATTCCAGGGGTAAATCGTCCTTTAGTAAATTCTATTTTTTCACCCAGTGCTCGTTTTGTTGAAGTTGTTGAAGACGGCTTTGCTGGCGGACCTATCATTCCAGCCAACTTTAAAGCAGACAAGCAGGGCTTAGGCGTTGTAAAAGAAAACATTGAAAAGGCCAAAGTAGTCGGTCGTATGATAGCAAGCGATTATTCGTGTGCCATGGTGACTGCGCAACTATTAGAAACCGACCCGCAAACACAAGAAAAATTAGACACTCTCGCGTTTGCAAAGAAGTTAGAAAGCGAAATCCGTGAGCCGCTCAGTACAGACGATATTAGTATTCATATTATTGGCTTTGCAAAAATGGCCGGCGACATCGCCGAAGGTGCAAAAGGGGTTGTTTTATTTTTTGCCATCGCGATTGCGTTTACATTCGTCATGGTATGGCTATTTTGTGGCAGCTTAAAGCTCACTATTTTACCGATTGTGTGTTCAATTATTGCTGTAATTTGGCAGTTAGGACTGCTCTCTAGTTTAGGCTTTGGCCTTGATCCTATGTCTATTTTAGTGCCGTTTTTAGTTTTTGCTATTGGTGTGAGCCATGGTGTGCAAATGATTAATGCGATTGGCAAAAAGGTTGCTGAGGGCAAAACTACATCAGTATGTTGTCAATCAAGCTTTAGAGCTTTACTCGTACCTGGTGGGATTGCGCTGTTATCGGATACGGTCGGCTTTTTAACCCTCTTAACCATTGACATCGGTATTATTCGTGAACTTGCTATTACTGCGAGTTTAGGGGTGGCGGTGATTATATTTACTAATCTGATTTTGTTGCCAGTGTGGGCATCATATATGCGCTTTGAAAACAGCATCCATATTCAATCAGGTGATGCCAACAAACCGAATATACTTGATGCTATGCGCGATTTGTTAGTTAAAGCAACCGACCCAAAAACAGCAAAAATCATTATTGGTTTCACGCTGGTTTTATTCGCACTGGGCTATTGGCAAGCAGATAAAATGCGTATTGGTGATTTACATGCGGGAGCACCATCCTTGCACCAAGATGCGCGTTACAACCAAGATACTTTCTTAATATCGGACAAATACACAATTTCATCTGATATTCTTAAAGTCATTGTAGAGGCTTATCCTGCAGCGTGTACTGAACATGATGTAATGGAGCGTATATCGCGTTTTCAATATAAAGTTGAAAATTTAGCCGGTGTACAATCTGCTGTGAGCCTAAGTTCAGTGGCTCAGTCGGTTAATGCCGGTTATAACGAGGGTAATTTAAAATGGCAAAGTTTGCCGCGCAATTCTGCCAGTTTAGTGCAATCAACCTCTCGAGTTGAAACAAGCACTGGCTTACTCAATGGCGATTGTTCAGTAATGCCAGTGATCATATTTTTAGACGATCACAAAGCACAAACTATTGATAACGTGATTGCAAAAGTAAAACAATTTGCTGTTGAAGAGGGCACAGAAAAACTTGCTTTCAAATTAGCATCAGGCCCTGTAGGCGTAATGGCTGCAACTAACGAGTCTGTTTCAGCCGCGCAAATCCCTATGATGCTCTATGTTTACGGTGCAGTAATTATTTTATGTTTACTTAGCTTTAAGAGCGTAAAAGCAACTATTGCGGTGGTGTTACCCTTGTACATAGTGTCAACCCTTGCACAGGCGCTTATGGTGCAGCTTGAAATTGGTTTAACTGTTTCAACTTTACCAGTAATTGCTTTGGGTGTAGGTATTGGTGTTGATTACGGTATTTATATTTTGTCATCGATGATGGGGCAGTTAAAACAAAACGTGCCGTTGAGTATTGCTTATCGTAATGCATTAGTTGAACGTGGTAGTGCGGTGTTATTTACCGGTATTACGTTAGCAATTGGTGTAAGTACGTGGATTTTTTCTGATTTGAAGTTCCAAGTTGATATGGGAATTCTGCTTACCTTTATGTTTTTAGTAAATATGTTAGGCGCAGTGTTACTTTTACCTGCAATTGGTAGCTTACTCTGGACTGACCAGAAAAAAGAAGGTGAATAAATTTGCTCCAAAATGGCCAGTAATGGCCATTTATATCTATATTTTGTGAATAGATGACCAAATAGCTGAAATGCTTAAAATGTTTTCATTGAAAAGGCTGTTTATTAGTTTCAAAAGGGTTAGAATTTAGCTGACTCCACGCTAATAAATGGCTGTACAAATATTCTGCTAAACTAGCAGTGATAGATTAAGGAACATACAATGACACGAAATGAAGGCCAAGCCTCGGTTATTTTAGATAACGTCTGTAAGCTTATCCAGAAAAAAGTTCGCGCTGATAATGTGTTACTCGTTGAGAAATTCGCCAAAGCCTTGTACAGCAATATGTCTAAAGAGGATTTGGCTAATCGTAACGACAGTGACTTATATGGTGCTGCACTCAGCCTTTGGAATTCGCTAGAAAAAAATACATCAGATGACGCAGTTATTCGCGTTTTCAATCCTGAAGTGGCAAAAGATGGCTGGCAGTCATCACATACCATTGTAGAGATTATCGCTAAAGACATGCCGTTTTTAGTCGACTCTGTACGTATGGCCATGACACGAGAAAACATCGCCTCTCACTTGCTATTGCATAGCCCACTGAAAATTCAACGTGATAAAAACGAAAAAATATCAGGGTTATCAAGCTTAAAAGCAGAGCAAGAATCAACATCAACAAAAACAGTGTTTTTTATAGAAATTGACCGCCAAACAGATGCATCTGTTATTGAGTCTTTCAAAAAAGAGCTTGAATCTGTATTGGTTGATGTTTCGGTTGCCGTTGAAGATTGGCAGCCTATTCGTGAAAAACTCATAGCGGTTAGTAAAAACCTGCCTAAAAGCCATAAAGATAAAAATGATAATGAAATCAACGAAACCGTTGAGTTTTTAGATTGGCTAGTAAAAGATAACTTTACTTTAATGGGTTACCGTCAATATGAGCTGTCGCCAGTTCAGGGCGATTATCAATTAAAAGGCAAAATGGATACTAGCTTAGGGTTAATGAAAAACTCTGATGCAGAACACACACGTTTGCTTTCTGAACTGCCAGAAGTAGCGCAAAGAGAAGCGCGAAGCAGTAACTTATTAATTTTAACTAAAACTAATTCATTGTCTCGTGTTCATCGCCCAGCTTATATAGATTATGTGGGTGTTAAACGTTTTGATGACAAAGGCAATGTTATTGGTGAAGACCGTTTTATTGGTTTGTTTTCATCAAACTTTTATAACAATAGTGCTGCTGATGTACCGGTCCTTAAAAGTAAAATTAATCGTATTATGGATATGTGTGACTTCGCTAAAGGGACACATGCATACAAAGCCGTATTAAATATATTAGAAACTTACCCACGCGACGAACTGGTACAAGCTCGTGAGAATGAGTTACTTGAAGTTGCCATGGGCGTATTGCAAATACAAGAACGCGATATGTGTCGTTTATTTGTACGCAAAGATGCATACGGCCGTTTTTTATCATGCATGGTTTACGTACCTCGTGAGCGTTATAATACAGCGCTGCGCCGCGAAACGCAGGCTATTTTAGCCAACGCATTTAATTCTGACGTAAAAGTCGAATTTACTACCTATTTCTCTGAGTCTACACTGGCGCGTACCCATTACACTGTTCGTGTGACCGACAACAATATTGAATATAACGTGAAAGATATAGAAAACAATCTAATAGAAGCCGCTCGTACTTGGGAAGATAAATTACAATCAGCCTTACTTGAATCTGCTGGTGAGGCCCGTGGTAATGAATTAAACCGTAAATATTGCAATGCGTTTGCACGCTCATACAAAGAAGAAGTATTACCTAGCGCTGCAGTGGTCGATATTGAAAAGCTAGAAATGCTAAGCGATGATAACAAGTTAGAAATGTTGTTTTATCGTCCGCAAGAAGAAGCAAGTAGTAACATCGTACGTTTAAGCTTATTCCATAAAGATGAGCCAATTCATTTATCTGATGTTATGCCAATGCTTGAAAATTTTGGCTTACGTGTTGTAGGTGAAACGCCATACTCGGTTAAAACCAGTGATGGTTGCGTTAATTGGATCATGGACTTCTCAATGCTAATTGATAGCAAAGGGATGGCTGATTTTGACAAGATCTCTGCACGTTTTCGTGCTGCGTTAACCAGTGTATGGGCAAACCGCTTAGAAAACGATGGCTTTAACCGTCTTGTGTTAATGGGTGGTTTAACGGGTCGTGAATCTTCAATTTTACGTGCATACGCAAAATACATGCGCCAAATTGGGGTCACTTTCTCGCAAACGTATATTGAAAGCACCTTTGCGAATTACCCGCATATTGCCGCTAAAATTGTAAACTTATTCTCTAAAAAGTTCTCTGTAAAAAGCCCTGCAAGTGCTAAAACGCTTGAAAAGCTAGGCTTGGAAATTTACGCAGAGTTAGAAAACGTTGCCAACCTTGATGATGATCGTATTATCCGTTTATACGTTGATATGATTGTTGCCACACTGCGTACTAACTACTTCCAAAAAGATGCTGAAGGCAAATTTAAGTCTTACATCTCACTTAAAATTCAGCCAAGTTTAATTCCAGAAGTCCCACTACCTGTTCCAGCGTTTGAGATATTTGTTTATTCTCCACGTGTTGAAGGTGTGCATTTACGTTTTGGTAAAGTTGCCCGTGGTGGGTTGCGTTGGTCAGACCGTCGTGAAGATTTCCGTACAGAAGTACTTGGCTTAGTAAAAGCGCAACAAGTAAAAAATACCGTTATTGTACCGGTAGGTTCTAAAGGTGGATTTGTATGTAAACAACTACCTAGTGAACGTGAAGCGTTTATTAAAGAAGGCCAAGAATGTTATAAAATCTTCATTCGTGGTTTATTAGACATTACAGATAATATTGACCGCGGTGAAATAGTACCTGCTGTTGATGTTACTCGCCATGATGAAGACGATGCGTACCTAGTAGTAGCAGCGGATAAAGGCACAGCAACATTCTCTGACATTGCCAATGGCATCGCAAACGAATATAACTTCTGGCTAGGTGATGCGTTTGCATCAGGTGGTTCTGTAGGTTATGACCATAAGAAAATGGGTATCACAGCGCGTGGTGCATGGGAGTCTGTTAAACGTCATTTCCGTGAAATGGATATTAACTGTCAAACAACAGACTTTACAGCAGTTGCTATTGGCGACATGGCCGGTGACGTATTTGGTAATGGTATGCTGTTATCAAAGCATATTCGCTTGCAAGTGGCATTTAACCACTTACATATTTTCGTTGATCCAAACCCTGATGCAGCGGCTTCTTACCCAGAGCGTGAGCGTTTATTTAATTTACCGCGTTCATCATGGGAAGATTACAATAAAGAGTTAATCTCAAGCGGTGGTGGTATCTTCTCGCGTGCTGCTAAGTCGATTACGCTTACGCCTGAAATGAAAAAGATGTTAGGCACTAAAAAAGCCAGCATGACGCCAAATGAGTTGATTAAAGCATCATTAATGATGAACTATGATTTATTGTGGAATGGCGGTATCGGTACTTACATTAAGCATTCTAAAGAAACGGATGCTGATGTTGGGGATCGTGCAAACGATGCGCTGCGCATAAATGGTAAAGACCTTGGTGCTAAAGTATTTGGTGAAGGTGGTAACTTAGGTGCAACCCAACTAGGTCGTATTGAGTTTGCAACTCAAGGCGGTCGCGTAAATACTGACTTTATCGATAACGTAGGTGGGGTTGCGTGTTCAGATAACGAAGTAAATATTAAAATTTTACTCAATGGTTTAGTTGCGGAAGGCGACTTAACGCGTAAGCAACGTGACGAACTACTTTATTCAATGACTGATGAAGTGTCTGAATTAGTACTTAAAGATTGTTATCGTCAAACGCATACCTTATCGATTACTCAATCGAAAGGAACCTCTACGCTTAAAGAAAAAGTACGCTTTATCCATGCGCTTGAAAAAGATGGCAAGCTAGACCGTGCAATTGAGTTTATTCCTACTGATGAAGAGCTGGCAGAACGCGCCGCCGCAGGTAAAGATTTAACGCGCCCTGAGTTATCTGTATTGGTTTCTTATGCGAAAATGGTGCTCAAAGAGTCATTAGTCACTGATGAAATTACAGAAAACCCGTATTACCGTCAGTTATTAGTTAAATCATTCCCGCGTCCATTACGTGAGAAATTTAATGATGCAATGGATAATCATCCGCTACGCAAAGAGATTATTGCCACTAAGTTAGCAAATAATATTGTTAATGATATGGGCTTAAACTTTATGGTGCGTATGAATGAAGAAACCGGTGCAAATGAAGCTGAAATTGCATTGTGTTACTCAATCGCAAGTGAAATTTTCCAAATGCGTGAAACATGGTTATCTATTAGTGATCTTGATAATAAGATACCATCAAGCGTACAAACAGAAATGTTATACCAATTACGCCGTACAGTTCGCCGTGCAACACGTTGGTTCCTGCGTCATCGCACCAAAGCACAATCAATTGAGCAAGCGATCGAAATATTCTCACCAACATTTGCAGATTTAAGTGAAAACTTAACTAAATACATCGTTAAAACAGAAAGCGATCGTATTGTAAGTGCGCGTGAAGAACTAACGCAAAGCGGTGTACCTGCTGATATTGCACAGCGTATTGTATCGTTATCAAGCTTATTCTCGGTAATGGATTTAACGCAAATTGCACAAAACTCTAATCGTAAAATTGATATGGTGTCGCACACTTACTTTAAATTAGGTGCGCAAATGGGACTGCATTGGTTCTTAGATCAAATCACTAATCAACCGGTTTCTAACCATTGGCAGGCATTAGCGCGTGCGTCATATCGTGAAGAGTTAGATTGGCAGCAACGCACCTTGTCAGAAGTTGTATTAAACAGCTTTGAAGGTGAAAACAGTGATGTAGATGGCCAAATTGAACAATGGATGGATAGTCAAGATCTGTTGCTTCAACGTTGGAAGCAAATGCTGACAGAGTTTAAAACATCGCAAAGCCATGATTTTGCTAAGTTTTCTGTCGCATTAAGAGAGCTTATGTTGCTTGGTCACAATTGTGATACATCAGCAAAGTAACAAACTGCTATTGATTAAAACTAATCGTTAAACAGTTTTTGTTATATAATACCTCAGCCTTGTCTGAGGTATTTTTTTGTCTACAATTTTAAGAGGATTATATTCATGTTCTACGATTTAGCTCGCCGTTTTATGTTTACCCGTGATGCGGAGTGGGCACATGATTTTGCTCTTAACAACTTACGTCGCTTTGCTAACACACCATTAAGTGCGGCATGGGCACAAAGTGTTGCTAATAAGCCGGTAAATTTTTTAGGTTTGGAATTTAAAAACCCAGTAGGACTTGCTGCAGGCCTAGATAAAAACGCTGAGTGTATCGATGCCTTTGCCCAAATGGGCTTTGGTTTTGTTGAAGTGGGTACAGTAACACCGCGTCCTCAAGCGGGTAACGATAAGCCTCGTATGTTTAGATTGCCACAGTCAAATGCGATTATTAATCGTATGGGCTTTAATAACAAAGGTGTTGATAATTTAGTTAATAATGTAAAAGCAGCTAAGTACGATGGCATTTTAGGTATTAATATCGGCAAGAATAAAGATACCCCAAATGAGCAGGGTAAAGATGACTACATTCACTGTATGCGAAAAGTGTTTGAGCATGCATCCTATATTACAGTAAATATTTCATCACCTAATACACCTGGCCTACGAGACCTACAATATGGCGCAGCATTAGATGATTTATTGCAAAGTCTAAAAAATGAACAGCTTGATTTAATTGCCAAGCATAATAAACAAGTGCCTATGCTGGTTAAAATTGCACCAGACTTAGATCCAATTCAAATTGAACAGGTCAGTGAGTCATTATTAAATAATAAAATTGATGGTGTTATAGCCACAAATACCACCTTAGAGCGCAGTTTAGTTCAAGGTCAGCAATATGCTGATGAGGCTGGCGGTTTATCCGGTGCGCCAGTTAGAGAGCGTTCAACCCATGTTGTTTCTGAACTCAAGCGCTTAACAAATAATCAGTTACCTATTATTGGTGTGGGTGGTATTGATGACGCTCAATCAGCAAAAGAAAAGTTTGATGCGGGTGCAGATTTAGTCCAAGTTTATACCGGTTTTATATACAAAGGACCGCAATTGGTAAAGTCGATCATTAACCACTTATAAGGATCAGTTATGTAAGCTTTTGATCGTTCGATAAATGTTCTAAAAAGACGTTTTAAAAATGGTCAAAAGCAGCTATACTCTAAGCTTATTGTCTTATTTTATTTTTTTAAGTACTAAGTAGGGGGGAGCAAATGTTACAAGCGTCAAAGCAATGGCAATGGATAGCATGCGCTGAGAAAAACCGCTTACTGCTTGATTTAAATGACGATATGCAACTTTGCACACCTTATAAGCTTAGACAATTAACTGATTGCGCTTTTAAAAATCCTTACTTCAGCCTTGAAGATGCGGCTTTTTATGAGCAAGTCTATTATTATCTTGAGCAGTTTAATTTATGGAACTCTGCTCAGTTATGCCAAATAGCCCTTAATGCAACGGCAGTTAAATTTCAACTAAAGCCTGTGTTAGCAAAAAGTTGGTTTTTTAAACCATATACCGGTAGTACGCCCAGTACTGAAGCGGTTATAAACTTAAGCTCTGAGTCACAAACAGGCGAGTTCTTAATTGTAGAGCATTGCCCTGATGCTTCTGTTTGTATAAATTTAAGCGAAACTTTTGCACTTGACGGCAATTTATCACTTGCCCAGTTTGAAGTGATCCGCGTATTAAACAATCGTGTTTTCCCCCTCATTACCTCACAGTACGATAGTCAAACAGCTTAGCCTAATTTAGTCTCTAGGGCTTGTTTATGGCGTATTTGTACGCAAACCTATGTTATAATCCCGCGCAATTAGCTATTAAGGGTTTTTACTTTGCAATTTATCGCACTTACTTCTATCGGAATCGAAAATTTATTGGTTGATGAACTTACAGAACTTGGCGCTACGGTGTCAAAACAAACTGTGGGTTCTGTTCGCTTTGAGGCTGACTCATTGCTAGCGCAAAAGGTGTGTTTATCAACACGCTTTGCTACGCGTGTACTTATGCTTATTGAAAAAAAAGAAGGCGTAAATGACAAAGACAGCTTGTATAAATTTGCACGCTTGCAACCTTGGCAAGAGTGGTTTGGTCCAACACAAACTTTTGCAGTTGACTTTAATGGCACAAACGATTCACTTAAAAATACCCAATTTTCAGGTCTAGTGATTAAAGATGCCATTGTTGATTACTTTAACGATTTATTTGAACAGCGCCCAAATGTTGATAAGCAAGATGCCAATGTGCGAGTAGTTGCCCGTTTAAATCGTCACGGTGTTTCACTTTATATTGATTACTCAGGGCCGCGTTTATCAGAGCGTGGTTACCGCCAAGGCCAAGGTAAAGCACCAATTAAAGAGCATTTAGCTGCGGCAATAATAAAACGCAGTGGCTGGCTTGAAAATGTCAATCAACCGCTATTCGATCCATGTTGTGGCGCTGGTACTATTTTAATTGAAGCGGCGGGTATGGCACGTAATGAAGCGCCTGGATTATTCCGTGAAGGGTTTGCGTTTGAGCGTTTACCTAGCTTTAGAGTGGCAAAATTCAAAGAACTTAAAGAGCAGCTTTTAGCGAATATTACTGATCCTAAATTATGGCTAATTGGCCATGATTACGATGCACAAGTACTTGATAAAGCGATTGCCAATGCAAAACGCGCCGAGCTTGATACGGTGATTAAATTTAAGCAAAGCGATGCGACAAAACTGACGAGCGTTGCAAAATTACCGGGTGTTGTTATTTCAAACTTACCCTATGGTGAGCGTATTGGTTCTATGGCTGAACTTGTAAACTTGCATCGTAGTTTAGGTGTTGGTTTTAAAAAGCACTTTAATCATTGGAAGCTCGCTTTACTGGGTATGGATGAAAGCCTGTTTAAATTGCTTAAATTAGTAAAGCAAAAACGCTATAAATTTAAAAATGGCCCCCTGGATGTTGAATTAAACCTATATCAGTTAGATGACAAGCAAGTTAGCCTTACCACTGATGACAAACCCGCTTTAAATTTTGAAGGTTCAATGGCGTTTGCTAATCGCCTGAAAAAGAACAAGCAAGGTTTAAAAAATTGGCTTAAGCAAAACCAAGTCCATGCGTATCGTGTTTACGATGCAGATATTCCTGAATACAACGTTGCTGTTGATATTTATGATGATTCAGCTGTTATTTTTGAATACGCGGCACCGAAAGAGATTGATGAAAAAACCTCAGAGAAGCGTTTACAAGATGTTATTAGCTTAACAGCACAACAACTTGATATTGCACCTGAAAACATTGCTGTAAAAGTACGTAAAAAGCAAAAGGGTGAAGAGCAATATACACCCATGGCTAAGCAAAATAGAACCATGGTGGTAGAAGAGTTTGGTGCTAAGTTTAAAGTTAATTTATTTGACTATTTAGACACGGGGCTATTTTTAGATCATCGCCTTGCACGTCGTTACATTCAAGAAAACGCTAAAGATAAGCGCTTTTTGAACCTGTTTGCTTACACAGGGACGGCCTCAGTACATGCAGCCATTGGTGGCGCAAAAGCGATTACTACCGTTGATTTATCTAAAACCTACTTAAAGTGGGGCCAAGATAACTTTGCGCTTAACGATATTAGCAATACGCGCTATCGTTTTGAGCAAGCAGATTGTTTAAAATGGTTAGAGCATGCACAAGGGCAATACGACTTGATCTTTTTAGACCCTCCAACATTCTCTAACTCTAAGCGAATGAAAGATGCGTTTGATGTACAAAATGATCACATTAAGCTGTTAACTTGGGTTAAAAAAATATTGAGCCCATCGGGTACGCTTATATTTTCTAACAATAAACGCGGCTTTGTGATGGACGAAGTAGGTTTAATGGGCTTAGGCTTAAAAGCAGAAAATATTTCTGAAAAAACCTTATCCCCTGACTTCAAACGTAATAAAAAAATTCACAATAGCTGGTTAATTAAACATGGCTAAGTGGGTTTTATATCACACCGACGGCTGCCACTTGTGCGAGCAAGCACAGCAGCTGTTAAAACCGTTACTTTCATCAACAGATGAATTACAACTTATTGATATTATGAGCGATGACGCATTAATTTTAGAATATCAAATAAGTATCCCGGTTTTAAAAAATCAACAAGGCCAACAATTATTTTGGCCTTTTACTGCACCTCAGGCGCAGCAGTTTTTAGCGCAAGCAGAATAAGAGTAAAGATTAACTATGGATTTAATTAGAATTTCAAAAGCACAACTAGCTTACGGTACACACCCACTACTTGATAATGCAGATGCGGTTATAGAAAGCGGCGAACGTGTGTGTATTGTAGGGCGTAACGGTGCGGGTAAATCAACGCTTTTAAAAGTACTCGATGGTCAAGTAATACTTGATGATGGCGAAATAAACCAAGTTGGTAGTTTAAAAATATCGCGTTTAGAGCAAGATCCGCCTAAAGGGGCAAGCGGTACTGTATTTGACTACGTAGCCCAAGGTATGCCTGAAATTGCTAACTTACTGATTGATTTTCATCATGTAAGCACACAACTGCAAACAGATTGCACTGATCAACTATTAAATAAATTAGAGCGTTTATCTAATAAATTAGAGGCGGCAGATGGCTGGCGTTTTGACAGTCGAATTCAACTTGTACTTACTCAATTAGAGCTAACCCCTGATGCGAAACTAGAATCACTTTCTGGTGGTTGGTTACGTAAAGTTGCATTAGCGCGTGCTTTAGTGAGTGAGCCTGATTTATTACTGCTCGATGAGCCTACTAACCATTTGGATATGACAAGTGTTATGTGGTTAGAGCAATTCTTAAAAGAATTTAAAGGCGGTATTGTATTTATATCTCATGACCGTGCATTTATTCGCGCTGTTGCTACACGTATTTTAGATTTAGATCGCGGTAAACTGATTTCATACCCTGGTGATTATGCCACTTATTTAGAACAAAAAGCGCATGATTTAAAAGTAGAAGAAACACAAAATGCATTGTTCGATAAACGTTTAGCGGAAGAAGAGGCATGGATCCGCCAGGGTGTTAAAGCCCGTCGTACTCGTAACGAAGGCCGTGTTCGTGAGCTGAAACAATTACGTAATGAACGCAAACAGCGTGTGGATCAGGTAGGCAAAACTGATTTCAATATTGAAACAGCCGATCGTTCAGGTAAGTTAGTATTTGAAGCGAAACACTTAAATCATGCATTTAAAGACAAAGTGATAGCTGATGGCTTCTCTACCTTAGTAATGCGTGGCGACCGTATCGGCTTGGTAGGCCCTAACGGCATAGGTAAAACAACGCTATTAAAATTACTATTTGGCGATTTAAAAGCAGACAGTGGTGAAATAAAGCAAGGTGTTAATTTAGAGTTTGCTTATTTCGATCAGTACCGTGAAAAACTTGATGAAGAAGCGACCGTTCAAGATAACGTTGCTGAAGGTAAGCAAGAGGTGATGATGGGCGGGCGCTCACGTCACGTGTTAGGCTATTTACAAGACTTTTTATTCCCGCCAGCACGCGCTCGCACACCGGTAAAAGCACTTTCAGGTGGTGAAAAAAACAGGTTGTTATTAGCCAAACTATTTTTGAAACCTTCAAATATATTAGTACTTGATGAGCCAACAAATGACCTAGATATAGAAACATTAGAGCTACTTGAAGATATTATTAATCAATATCAAGGTACTGTGCTGATTGTTAGCCATGACCGAGAGTTTATTGATAATACCTGTTCGAGTGTTTGGGCATTTGAAGGGAACGGCAAAGTTACTGATATAGTTGGCGGCTACAGTGATTATGAAGCGTATACCAACTATTTAGCAGAGCAGCAAAAGCAGCAGCAACAGCAGCCAGTAAAAAAAGTTGAAAAAACAGAGCCAACGCCAGTTAAAAGCAATAACAAAGCAAATAAACTCTCTTACAAATTAAAACTTGAACTAGAGCAACTACCTAATAAAATGGAACAACTTGAAGCTGAGCTTGAAAAACAACAAGAACGAGTAAGTCACGAAGATTTTTTCAAGCAAGACAGTGATATAACAGCCAAGGAATTGAACCATTTAGCCCAACTTGAGTCTGACCTTGAAGCCGCTTTTGAGCGTTGGGAAGAACTTGAAGAATTAAAGAATCAGTAGTAAGGAATAAAATGAAATATAAATTACTCGCGGCCAGCGTTTTAGCCACACTGAGTACATCAGCATTTAGTGCAACGTACCAGTTAACCGAATTAGGTGACTTTGAAGCTGCCAAACATACTTATGTTACTGATGTGAGTGAAAACGGACATGTCATTGGAGTTGCTAATGGCTTATACAATCTCCCCATTGATATTAGCTATATTGATTTTACAGATAATTCTATTGAGAGTGCGTACAACAACGAAGTTAGAACATTTGAATTAAGTGATAAAGAAATTACGTTTACACTTAATGATATTGAAAATAACGACGCCATCTACACCAATGCTGATGCACATGCATTCATGGTTCGCTTTATATCTGGTCTTTCTGGAAACTTTGAATATCAAAAAATCAGCTCACCTGTGGCAGTCAAGTACAGTAGTACGTCTGCTATTGAGCAACCATTATTTGACATTGCTTCTGTTGATTACAACGGACTAACGCGTTCGACAAGTAATTTTTATAATGGCGTTGCAGAAGACGGAACTACCGTTGGTTGGGGTAGTGCTCCCTTTGAGAAAACTACCTTTACACCGGATGGTGAAACAGTTGAAGAGACGTGGTTTACTCGCGATTTTATAGAGCGTGGTATTTTAATCTCTGCAGGTGGTGTTGAAGTGCCGCTTGTTCCAGAATTTAATGAATACGGTGGAACGAGTAAAGCGTCTGATATTGTTGCTACTGACACAGGTTATATCGTTGTTGGTAATGTATCCGTCGGTATCCCTACTGAAAGGCAAACCACACTTACTGATAATTGTGATGGCCTCGATGAGCCAATTATGGCATGTATTAATTCTTTTAATAATAATAATATGAATAATCGTGGCTTGTTCAATAAAACGGCCGTTAAGTGGATTCTAGATAGTGCTTATAATGTCACTTCAACAGAATTATTAGGTTTAGCGCTTACTCCAAAAGAAGACGAAGACAATAATCCGTTTATTAGTAATGCCTTAGCAGTTAATAAAAATGGCATTGCGGTCGGTTTTTCTAATACTCGTTATTTTGACCGAGATGCGACTATTTTAACTATGCCAACGTATTTTAAAGACGGTGACATAGTTGACTTTATTAGCCAGCAAGACGATTGGCAAGGTGGCAAAGCATTTGCAATCAATGATAATGATATTGTGGTTGGTTACGCTTCTAAAGGTATTGAGGGCAAGCTTAGAAACAAGCTTTTCTATCATGATATAAATACAAATACGACCGTTTTTCCTGAAGATTATTTTATTAGTTCAAGTTCATATGCGAATGATATTAATAACCAAGGCTATATCGTTGGTGAGGGTGAGATTGGAGAGACTGAAAGTACTCGCATATCAGAAGCATTTATTTATAAAATTGGTGATGACAAAATCACTAACCTAAACAGTTTGCTACCATGTTACGACACTGACGGTGAGACTGGCTTTAGTTATAAAATGGTTGAGGCTAAGTCAATTAATGAGAACAATGAAGTATTTGGTGTGGCGACTAAAACAGTTGAAAAACGAAATTCACTAGGTGAGGTGGTAACCGATATTAATGGTAACATTGAATATGAAAGTGTTGCAGTGGCGGTAAAACTTTCGCCTATCCCTAATGGTGAAGTTGAAAACTGTAAAGCTCCAGATGCAGAGTTTTATGAACGTAGCTCAGCCAGTTTTTCATGGTTTGGTTTATTACTGCTACCTTTAGTTGGATTAAGACGCGTTTTTCGTTTCTAAGTACAGCTATTCGTTTATAAAAAAACCAACTTGTTAAGTTGGTTTTTTTTTGTCTATAGTAATATAAACAGAAGCACTTGATGGAGTAGGCGCTAGTTATTTCTCGATGTCCAAGCTCGTCTCACCGAGCGGCGCCAAATCAAATCAATACCAAAATAACCAATAACACTAGCTATAGATGCACACACAAGTGAACCAACTAAAAAAGCGGGGCCAATTGTCGTTAAACTTTCTATAAACCATGCCCAACTTGCCTCAAACGCAAAATGTTGCTCCGGTTGATTAAGTACTAATGTGCCAACCAAGTATGAGCCGTAAAAAATAGGTGGCATTGTAAGTGGGTTAGTGATCCACACTAAAGCAACAGAAATAGGTAAATTTACTCTTAAGATTATGGCTGCGGCAGCTGCTAGCACCATTTGAAAAGGAACAGGGATGAATGCAAAGAAAAGTCCAACGGCAAAAGCACCGCGTGCTGAACGTCTATTTAAATGCCAAAGGTTAGCATCATGTAAAAGACGACCAAATATTTTTAGTGATTTGTGATGTCTAATTTTATTTGGATCAGGTAAAAACCGTTGGATCGTTTTTTTAGCCATTTAAAGCAACCATTTACGTCTGTGTGGATGAGTCTTGGATTTGTTGTCGGTGTCGTTGTTACCGTGTTTTATTATCAAACCCTTGAATTTACAGTTATCACAATTTCAATCCTCATTGTGAGCACGTATTTTAAGCCGTTTTTAACTGTATTGTTAGGCTTTATTTGCGGTATTTGTTGTGTAGTAGCACATTTTATCTTGTTTTATTCATTTGAATTGCCTGAACAGCACGAAAAATATGCTTATTCTGTCGGTGTTGTGGTCGAAGAGGTTATTTCTGCTACACCTCCCCAATATGTAAAAGTTAAAATAACGCGTTTGGAAGACAGAGAATATAGTCACTTTAGGACACCTTATGCCTTATTAACTATTAATTTTGCACAACCAATTCAATCTGGTGATGCTTTTAATGCTCAAGTGAGACTTAAAAACTATAGATCCATTAAGAATTTTACTGTTTTTGATAATCAGCTTTATGCTTTTACCCAAAAGATAGCGTTTAAAGGTACAGTGCTCAATAAACAGCTTAATATTAAAAGCTCTCAAAAAAGTAATGCCGTGTCAGCTTATAGAGCCTATGTCAAAAAGTTGGTAAATAATGCTGAGCTGAATTGGCTCTATTATGTGCTGTTAACTGGCGATAAGTCATTAATGACATTCGAGCATAAAGAGTTAATGCAGAGCCTTGGGTTAAGTCATTTGTTGGCGATTTCTGGATTACATATCTCTCTAGTGTTTGGTTTTTGTTATTTTGTTACACGGTTTTGTCTTAAGTTGGTTAAACCTGAACTAAATCAAGCCTTAAATGTTTCTATTTTTTATAGTGCTGCTGGTTTTATAGTCGCATTCTTATATGTTTACTTGAGTGATTTTATCATCTCCGCAACCCGCGCTTTAATTATGTTGGGCTGTTATTTATTGCTTTATTACTTGGCAAAGCAATCATTGAGGTGGCGCAGTATTTTATATGCGTTGGTTATTATTTTAGTGGTTAATCCATTTAGTTTGCTTAATCCTGGTCTGTATTTTTCATTTTTAGCGGTATGTATCATTTTTATGGTTTTAAAGCAGTTTCCGCTGAGAGGTCATACACTACTGGCCAATATTCGCACTCTTGTTGTTATTCAACTGGGATTATTTATTGGCTTGCTACCGCTATCATTATACTTTTTTAATGGCGTGAGTTTAGCGGGTTTAGTTTTAAATCTTGTCGCTATTCCCATTTTATCTTTTGTATTAATGCCCGCTTTATTTTTAAGTGTGTTGCTGGGATTATTAACCGATTGGTACGCATTTATTGTGTTGTATGATTTGCCACTGACCTATATTTATCAAATGTTGCAGGCAATACCACAGCACATACGGTGGCTTAATGTCGGTCAGGTAAGTATAACCACCGTGGTGCTGCTTTATAGTGCTGTTCCGTTACTTTATTTTATTGAGCTTCGCTTACTGGCGTGCATTCCGCTTTTGACTTTACCGTTTAACCATTACTTTACGCAAACTAGCCTTTGGCGGCTGAATGTATTTGATGTGGGACATGGACTAATGGTACTGATAGAAAAAGACAAGCACGCGTTTATTTATGACTTTGGCCCAAGTTACTTTAATCGTTTTAGTCGTGTGCCTAGTGTATTACTACCCTATATTGATGCCCATAATCTTACGGTAAGTACTGCGATTGTGAGTCATCAAGATAACGACCATGCCGGAGGTGTTACGCATTTTAAAGCGGCTGGCTATGCATGGAGCTTTGATTATTTTCATCCAAGTGGTTTATATAACGACTGCATAGCAACAACGATAGACTTTCAAGGCTTGAGTATTCAAACCTTTGCAAAAGAGGAGTTTAATAACAGTAATGATAATTCCTGTGTCGTTAAAATCTCAAGTGCAAACCACAGTGTGCTTCTCACTGGTGATATATCAAAGGCGAGGGAGTCTAAATTAATTAAAAAAGGGGATGATTTACAAAGTACCGTTTTGTTAAGTCCTCATCACGGCAGTGATAGTTCCTCCAGTGTCGAGTTTATTAAGGCCGTAAACCCAACATTTGTGATTCATTCAAGTGCGTATCAAGGTCAGTGGCAATTTCCAAGTAAAGCAGTGGTCAAGCGTTATAGTGAAATACACGCCAAACAATATAGCACCGGTGATGTAGGGCAAATTCGGGTTGATTTTTATGCTAAGCACCTAGAGCTGACTACTGCAAGAGGGGCGGAAAGTTATTGGTTTATCAAAGATTGACGTTTTGTTTTGCTGTTGCTAAGGATACAATAGGGGCTGTTACTGGTTTTAGAGAGTGTTATGGAACAAAGTACTACACAAATTTATAAACGGCTTGTTTCTTACGTTGGCGCCTATAAGACGGTTGCCATCGTCGCGATTATTGGAATGATAGGTTACTCAGGTATGGATGCATTATTCATTCAACTGATGAAGCCGTTTATCGATGAAGGTTTAAATGAGCGTAACAGTCAGGTACTTACTTATGCGCCATTTGTGGTTATTGCGCTGGTTATCGGGCGTGGCGTATTTAACTTTATGTCATCGTACTGTTTAAGCTATGTTGGCTCACAAGTCGTGAGGGCGCTGCGCCAAGAGCTGTTTGAGCATATATTACATTTACCGGTATCGTTTCATGATAAAAATTCGACGGGCGATCTTATTTCAAAAATTACCTTTGATACTGAGCAAGTCCAACAAGCAATTACCAAGGCTTTGCTTATTGTAGTGCGTGAAGGCGCTTTTGTGGTGTTTTTACTCGCTTTGATGTTTTATACCAGTTGGCAACTATCGTTAATCTTTTTAGTGATTATCCCACTGGTAGCCATCATAGTAGCCGTGGTATCTAAACGTTTTCGTCATATCTCGAAAAATATTCAGTCTGCTATGGGACAGGTAACACGTAGCTCAGAGCAAATGCTTAGTGGTCACAAGGTGATCCATGGCTTTGGTGGCCAAACGCAAGAAATTGATCAATTTTCTAAAATTAATAATCATAATCGCCAGCAACGTATCAAAATGGATGCGACTAAGGCGTTAAGTGTCTCTATTATTCAAATTTTAGCCGCCAGTGCAATGGCTGTTATTTTATGGGTTGTCTCTATGCCCTCTATGATAGACAGTATTAGCTCTGGTGATTTTGTAGTGCTTATTTCATCAATGATGATGCTACTGCGCCCACTAAAACAATTGGCTAATGTTAACAGCGATCTACAGCGTGGTATTTCAGCAGCGCAGAGTGTTTTTTTAGTGCTTGATGAAGAAATTGAAAAAGACACGGGTACTTTACCGGTTGATAAGGTAAAAGGGCATATTGAGGTAAAAAACGTGACCTTTAAATACCCAACCAAGGATGAAGCCGTGCTTAACGATTTATCACTGAACATTAAAGCCGGTGAGAGTATTGCGCTTGTTGGCCGTTCTGGCTCGGGTAAATCGACTATTTCTAATTTGTTACCCCGATATTATGACTTAGAAGCGCCAAGCGAAATTTTACTCGATGGTGTTGCTCTTAATGAATATAAGCTTACTGATCTTCGCCGTCAATTTGCGTTAGTGTCGCAACAAGTGGTGCTATTTAATGACACGATTGCCAATAATATTTGTTATGGTTTACAACGCGAAATCTCTATCGAAGAGCTTCACACCGTTGCGAAGCAAGCTCATGTGTGGGAGTTTGTAAAAGACTTACCCGAGCAACTTAATACTATGGTTGGTGAGAACGGGGTAATGCTTTCAGGCGGTCAACGCCAACGTATTGCGATTGCCCGTGCTATTTTAAAAGACGCACCTATTTTAATTTTAGATGAAGCGACCTCGGCCTTGGATACTGAGTCTGAAAAGCTTATTCAACATGCCCTTGATACATTAATGAAAGATAAAACCTCTATTGTTATCGCTCATAGGCTATCGACTATTGAAAATAGTGACCGTATTTATGTGATTGACAACGGTAAAGTGATAGAAAGTGGCACGCATACTCAATTACTGGCTAACGATGGTACCTACTCAGCTCTTTGTAAAATGCAGTTTGGTGAGCAGGGGTGAGTAAAATAGAGCAAAGCTGGTACAAACCTTTTAGCTTAATTACGTTATTGCTATTACCACTGTCCGCTATTTTTGGCTGTATTTCTTTGCTGCGTAAATATTGCTATAAGTTCGGCATTTTTAAATCGTTTATCAGCAAAACACCGGTTATTGTGGTTGGTAATATAAGCGTTGGCGGCAATGGTAAAACCCCATTTGTATTATGGCTGCATGATCACTTAATCGCCCAAGGTTTATCAGTTGGTTTAATTAGTCGCGGCTATGGTGGGAAAGCAGCTCATTACCCATTATTAGTGACTGCCAATACGACTACTTTAGAGGGTGGGGATGAGCCGGTACTTTTATTTAACCGTTTACAATGTCCGTTAGTTGTGGGGCCAAATAGACAGCAAAATATAGAAATGCTCAATAAACATTTCAAGCTTGATGTGATTATTTCAGATGATGGCATGCAGCATTACAAAATGGCGCGCAGTATAGAATGTTGTATTGTTGATAGCGAAAGAAAATTTGGTAATGGCTTTTTAATGCCAGCAGGACCACTTCGTGAAACCGCCTCTCGTTTAAACAGTGTAGATTTAGTGATTGAAAATGGCTCTGAGCATGAATTTAGTTATCGCTTGCAACCATCAGTTATTAAACGTGTTGCCGATAATACTGAGATAACAACGGCTATAAAATCAGCGCATGCGGTGAGTGCAATTGGCAATCCACAACGTTTTGAAGCATCATTAAAAGCGCATGGTATAGAATTGTTGTCAACACATCACTTTCGCGATCATTATGCTTACAGCGCAGATGATTTTGCTCAATTTGGTGATGACTGTATATTAATGACAGAAAAAGATGCGGTTAAGTGCCGTGATTTTGCAAAGCCGAATTGGTATTACTTGCCAGTTGACGCTCAGCCAACTGCAGCAGTAATAAACACATTAAATTTATTATTAAAAGAAAAAGGGATCCATCATGGCCTTTGACACAAAGTTACTCGAAATTATTGCTTGCCCTGTATGTAAAGGTAAGTTGCGCTTTGATAAAGAAAACCAAGAGCTGATCAGCACAGCAGCAAAACTAGCTTACCCAGTACGTGATGATATTCCGGTGCTACTTGAAAATGAAGCCCGTGAATTGTCTCTTGAAGAGGTAGAAAAGTGGAATTCGTAGTTGTTATCCCTGCGCGTTACGCTTCTACGCGTTTACCAGGTAAACCGCTCGCTGATATTTGTGGCAAACCAATGATACAGCATGTGTATGAAAAAGCCTGTTTGTCAGGAGCTAGCAAGGTGGTTATTGCCACCGATCATCAAAAAGTGTTTGATGCTGCTAAACGTTTTACTAGTAACGTTTTGATGACACGTGAAGATCATCAATCAGGTACAGAGCGCTTAGCCGAGGTGGTGGATTTACTTAATTTAGCCGATGACACTATCGTGGTAAATGTACAAGGTGATGAACCTTTGTTATCCCCTGATAACGTATCGCAAGTGGCGACATTATTAGCGCAATCAATTGCACCAATGGCAACCTTAAGTGTTGCTATTGAAGAGCGTGATGAAGTGTTTAATCCTAATGCGGTTAAAGTGGTCAGTGACATTAATAAAAATGCCTTGTACTTTTCAAGAGCGAGTATTCCTTTTGATAGGAGTACCATGATGGCAGAGCAGCAACCGCTGAATTTAGCGCCTTTTCAACGCCACGTGGGTATTTATGCTTACCGTGCAGGATTTATAAAGCAATATATTGAATTAAGTGTTTCACCATTAGAACTACTTGAATCGTTAGAGCAGTTACGCGTGCTATACCATGGTTATGCAATTAAAATAGAGCAAGCATTAGTTACACCTCATGCAGGAGTCGACACACCAGAAGATTTGGCTAAAGTGGTTGCCCATATTCAAAGTAAAAGCGCGTGAACACAACACAAACGCCTGTATTAAAAGTGCAATATACGCATGATGATTTTTACATCATAAATAAACCGCAAGGGCTCAATTTTCACTCTGAGGAAGGTCCCGGTTTTGTGGTACTAGCTGAGCAACAGTTAAACGAAAAATTATTTGCAGTACACCGTTTAGATAAAGTCACCTCTGGGTTGATTATACTCGCGCGAAGCAAAGCGGCAGCAGCTGAATTTACGCAATTATTTACCCAGCATGCGATTAATAAGTTTTATCTAGCGGTCAGTGATACCAAGCCTAAAAAAAAGCAAGGCTGGGTTAAAGGTGATATGGCTAAGTCTCGCCGTGGCACGTATAAATTATTAAACTCACAAAGTAACCCTGCTATTACACGCTTTTATTCGTTTAGCTTTAAAAGCGGTTTTAGAGCTTACTTATTAAAACCATACTCGGGGAAAACCCATCAGCTTAGGGTGGCATTAAAGAGTTTGGGTGCCCCCATAATGGGTGATGCGAGTTATGCAGGGAGCCCTGCAGAGCGTACCTATTTACATGCATTTGCGCTGGATTTTAATTGGAAAGGGCAAAAAATACAACATACCCTGTTGCCACAATCTGGTGAAGAGTATGCGCAATTAATAAAACATCAAGATTTTAATTCTTGGCAAACGCCGTGGAAATTGGATTGGTAAATGAGTGAACAAGTAACTGATATCCGCTTTGGTGGTATTAAACGACTATATGGTCAACAGCAATTTGAGTGGTTACAGCAATCACATTTTTGTGTTGTGGGTATTGGTGGTGTAGGCAGTTGGACTGCTGAAGCACTAGCGCGTACCGGTGTGGGTAAAATCACCTTAATTGATTTAGATGATATTTGCGCAACCAATGTCAATCGTCAAATTCATGCCTTAACAGGTACAATAGGCGAAGCTAAAGTGAATGCCATGAAGGCGCGCTGCGAGCTGATAAACCCTGAGTGTATAGTGAATGTGATTGACGATTTTATTACCCTTGATAATATTCAAGAGCATATTCAAGGCTTTGATTATATAATAGATTGTATAGATGCGGTAAAAGAAAAAGCGGCGTTAATCGCGCACTGTAAGCGTAATAAATTGCCTATAATTACCACGGGCGGTGCAGGTGGGCAAACCGATCCGAGTCAAATTACTTTTGGTGATGTGGCAAAAACCACTCAAGATCCATTACTTGCAAAAGTACGTTATATTTTGCGTAAGCAATATAATTTTAGCTCTAACCCAAAACGTAAATTTAATATTGACTGTGTATATTCAACAGAGCAGCTTGTTTATCCAGGTAGCGATGGCAATGTGTGTCATGCGAAACAAAATGCAGATGGCAGTATGAATATGGACTGTAATAATGGCTTTGGATCAGTGACGATGATCACTGGAAGTTTTGGATTCTTTGTTGCCGCTAAAGCAGTGAGAAAATATTTAGATAAGCATGCACGTTTAAATATTTAACTACAATCTGCTTATTATACTGTTATAAAAAGCGCTTAACGCGCTTTTTGTTTGGCTAAGGTTTGTATTTTTTCAACCATGGCTTTTACTCCATTGCCGCGAGAAGCGCTTAAGTGGCTAATTAAGCCAAGTTTTTCAAATTCTTCATAGGCATTAACGTTTAACACCTCTTCTGGTGTTAAACCGTTATACAGGGCTAAAATTAACGCCAATAAGCCTTTCACTATGCGCGTATCAGAATCACCAATCACAACCAACGCATTCTCGGTTAGGTCAAATTCAACAAACATCCACACTTTACTCTCACAGCCTTGCACGAGCGCATCGTCGGTTTTTAATATATCGGCAAGTGGTGGGAGTGTTTTGCCAAGTAACATAATTTCACGGTATTTCTGTTGCCAGCTTGCACTGCTTTCAATGTTTTTACTTACCCGTTGGTATGTCTGAGTCATTATTTATCCAAATTAGTCTAATAAAGCGATGCATTCTTTAAGCGCAGTAATAAATTGGTCTACATCTTTAGTCGTATTATAAAATGCAAAACTCGCTCTGAGTGAGCCATTTAGTTTTAAATGGGTCATTAATGGTTGGGTACAATGATGACCACTTCGCACTGCAATACCATAGCCGTCAAGTAAAGTTGCCAGATCATACGGATGCTCATTTTTATAATTAAAGCACAGTGTACCAATGTTCGATTTTAGGTCGCTATAGATACTAATACCGTCTATTTGATTCAGTGCGTTCGCTGCATAAATAAACAACTGTTGTTCATAGTGCTTTAATGTTTGCTGATCAAGTGACATTAAATACTCAAGCGCCGCACCAAAGCCTAAAACACCGGCTATATTCGGTGTTCCTGCTTCAAACTTAGCGGGAGCGTCACGATAAGTGCTTTGCGTTAGGGTCACTTTTTCAATCATTTCACCGCCTGTTTGGTAAGGCGATAATGCATTAAGTGCGCTGTAGCGGCCATATAAACCGCCTAATCCTGTTGGCCCCAACATTTTGTGAGCTGAAAACACGTAAAAATCACAATCAAGCTTTATTAAATTAGGTCTTAAATGAAGGGCGCCTTGTGCGCCATCGACTAAAGTTAACGCATCTACTGCCTTCGCAGCGGTTATCAGCGGAGTTAAATCGGTAATATTGCCCAGCGCATTAGAGGCTTGTGTAATAGCTAGCAGCGCAGGCTTGGTAAGTTTAATTACGTCACAACACTGGCTAATATCAAAGGTGGCATCGTCATTGAGTGGCAGCACTTTTAAGGTTGCTCCAGTGTATGCCGCAAGTTCTTGCCATGGCACAATATTCGCGTGATGCTCGATTGGGCTAATTAAAATGGTGTCGTCAGTTGTTAATGTATTTCTTAGGCCATGTGCAACTAAGTTAATCGCCTCAGTAGCGCCTTTAGTCCAAACAATTTCATTACCGCTTACCTGAAAATAATCAGCAACGCGTTGACGTACTAGCTCATAAGCCGTTGTAGCTTGCTCACTAAGGGTATGACGGCCGCGATGAACATTTGCATTCTGATAGGTGTAAAACTCGTTAGTAGCGTCAATCACGCATTGTGGCTTTTGTGTTGTTGCTGCCGAGTCTAAATAAACCAAAGGGTAGCCATTGATTGTCTGATTTAGGGTAGGGAAATCATTACGGATTGTTTTAGGATCAAACGAGGACACAGACATAGGCTCATAAAGTTAATCAATTTGGGCAGGAATTGTAATCGGTTTAAGATAATTCTCAAGTAACGTGTAATAAAAAAGGCCGCAAAAGCGGCCTTTTAAACTAACTTTAAAGCTTAGCGCTTGTCAGTTGCTTTGTAATCACGGGCTGTTTCACCTGTGTAAAGCTGACGTGGGCGGCTGATCTTGTGGCCAGGTTGAGAAAGCATCTCGTCCCAGTGTGAGATCCAACCTACAGTACGTGCCATTGCAAAAATTACAGTGAACATGCTAGTAGGAATACCAATCGCTTTTAAGATAATACCTGAGTAGAAATCTACGTTAGGGTATAGTTTCTTCTCAACAAAGTATGGGTCTTCAAGTGCAATTTGCTCAAGCTTCATAGCAATATCAAGCAATGGATCTTGAATGTTTAGCTCTGCTAATACTTCATGACACGTTTGACGCATTACGGTTGCACGTGGGTCGAAGTTTTTGTAAACACGGTGTCCAAAGCCCATAAGACGGAACGGATCCGCTTTATCTTTTGCTTTTGCTACGTATTCGTCAATACGATCAACTGAGCCAATTTCTTCTAACATGTTTAAACATGCTTCGTTAGCACCGCCGTGAGCAGGGCCCCAAAGAGATGCAATACCCGCAGCAATACATGCATAAGGGTTAGCACCAGAAGAACCTGCTAAACGTACTGTTGACGTTGAAGCATTCTGTTCGTGGTCAGCATGAAGCATAAAGATTTTATCCATTGCTTTAGCTGTTACTGGGTTTACTTTGTATTCTTCAGCAGGAACAGAGAACATCATGTGTAAGAAGTTTTCTGCATAGCTCAGATCATTGCGTGGGTATACAAACGGTTGACCGATGTTTGTTTTGTATGCCATTGCTGCAATTGTTGGTAACTTAGCAACTAATTTAATAGCGCTTGTTTTACGTTGAACTGCGTCAGTGATATCAAGATCTTCATGATAAAAAGAAGATAAAGCACCAACAACACCACATAGCATTGCCATTGGGTGAGCATCAAAACGGAAACCTTGGAAGAAGTTTGCGATTTTCTCATCTAGCATAGTGCTACGAGTGATTTTTGTAGCAAAATCATCGTATTGCTCTTTAGTTGGTAACTCACCGTTTAAAAGTAAGTAACATAACTCAATGTAGTTAGAGCTTTCTGCTAACTGCTCGATTGGGTAACCACGGTGTAGTAAAACACCTTTACCACCATCGATGTAAGTGATGGTAGATTCACAAGAACCAGTCGACATGAAACCTGGGTCATAAGTAAAGTGACCATGTGAGCCGAGTGTACGTACATCAATTACATCTTGGCCAGCAGTACCTTGATAAATTGGAAGTTCGATTGGATCTAGCCCATCAATATGGACTGTGGCTTTCTTATCTGCCATCTATGTATCTCCTATTAAGATAACTATTCTGATTTTTTATATTCTAAAATCTATTCTAAGCACATCTTTACATTTTAACGTGAAAGAGGGGTATAAAGTCAATTTTTATAAGTATTATGCACATATGTATAATAAATATTCGGTATAGATTGAATATTATACCATTGGCTAATTCGCAAACGTCTCAAAGTAAACAAGAATTGTAAAAGAGTCTCCGGCTATATATACTATCGGAGGTTTTTAACCAATTAGTATTTGGGTAAACTTTTTTTTACATAATATTTTTCATAAAAAGTGAACTTTATTGGTATTAATACGTTTATTTTGATAGTTCCACCAGAAACACTTGGTGGGTTTTAGAAAAACAAGTAGATGAGCCCCACTGCGGGCAAGATGGGCAAGTAACTGTGAAAAAGCAAAGACCTGTAAATCTAGATCTAACAACTATATCTATGCCGGCAACGGCTAAAGCTTCAATTTTTCACCGCGTCACCGGTGTTGCATTATTTTTTGCTTTAACGTTTGTCATTTGGGCTTGGTCAGAGTCTCTTTCTTCAGCTGAAGGTTTTGAATTCGTCAAGGGTCTGTTTAACGGATTCATTGCCAAATTTATAGCTTGGGGCACCCTTTCTGTATTGGGTTATCACCTTATTGGTGGTATCCGTCATATTATTATGGACATGGGGCATTGGGAAGAACTTGAATCAGGCAACACTAGCGCTAAAATTGCGATGGCACTTGGCGTTGTGTTTGCTGTATTGGCAGGGGTGTGGATATGGTCTTAAATCAAGCAACTCTTAAACGTGATGGCGTACAAGATTATGTATCTTTACGCACAACGGCATTAATAATCAGTGCGTATGCAATTTTTATTATCGGCTATTTTTTAGCGATGCCAGAAGTCACATATGACGCCTGGACAGGCCTATTCTCTAACCTAGCAATGAAAGGGGCGACATTAATTACCCTAGTTTGCATTATGGTTCATACCCGTATTGGCCTTTGGCAGGTTCTAACCGACTATGTAAAGGGCGCTAAATTGCGTGCTTTTTTAGGCTTTGTACTAAACCTAATGGCTGTTGCTTACGTAGCTGTAGGTTTAATCGTTTTATGGGGTGTTTAAGTGAAATATTCTGTTCGTGAATTTGACGCCGTAGTAATTGGTGCCGGTGGTGCAGGTATGCGCGCTGCTCTTGCTATTACTGAATCTGGCAAAACATGTGCGCTAATCTCTAAAGTTTTCCCGACACGCTCACACACTGTATCTGCTCAAGGTGGTATTACAGTAGCGCTAGGTAATTCGCATGAAGATAACTGGGAATGGCATATGTATGATACCGTTAAAGGCTCCGATTTTATCGGTGACCAAGACGCTATCGAATACATGTGCAATACAGGCCCAGAAGCTATTACTGAATTAGAAAACATGGGTTTACCATTTTCTCGTTTTGAAAATGGCCGTGTTTACCAACGTCCTTTCGGTGGTCAATCGAAAAACTTTGGTGGTGAACAAGCTGCACGTACAGCAGCAGCTGCTGACCGTACTGGTCACGCATTATTACACCTTCTTTATCAACAAAACGTTAAAAACAAAACAAATGTGTTCTCAGAATGGTATGCACTTGATTTAGTTAAAAACGATAATGGCGATGTAGTAGGTTGTACAGCAATTGAAATTGAAACAGGTGAAATCACTTTCTTCAAATCAAAAGCAGTTGTGTTAGCTACTGGTGGTGCAGGTCGTATTTTCGCATCAACAACTAATGCTCACATTAACACTGGTGACGGTGTTGGTATGGCGACTCGTGCTGGTATTTCTATGCAAGACATGGAAATGTGGCAGTTCCATCCGACAGGTATCGCAGGTGCTGGTACGCTAGTAACTGAAGGTTGTCGTGGTGAAGGTGGTTATCTTTTAAATAAAGATGGCGAACGCTTCATGGAGCGCTATGCACCAAATGCTAAAGATTTAGCATCTCGTGACGTTGTTGCTCGTTCAATGATGACAGAAATTCGTGAAGGTCGTGGTTGTGATGGTCCTTGGGGTCCTCACCTTAAGTTGAAACTTGACCACTTAGGCGAAGAAACGCTTAACTTACGCCTTCCTGGTGTATGTGATCTTGCTAAAACATTTGCTCACGTTGATCCTGCAAAAGAACCAATTCCAGTTATCCCAACATGTCACTACATGATGGGTGGTGTACCTACTAACGTAAATGGTCAAGTACTAAATATCGATGCCGCTGGCAACGAAAAAGTAGTTCAAGGTTTATTTGCGGTTGGTGAGATTGCATGTGTATCTGTACACGGTGCTAACCGCCTTGGTGGTAACTCATTACTTGATTTAGTTGTATTTGGTCGTGCTGCTGGTAACTTCCTAGGTAAGTACCTAAATGACGTTGAAATCTCTAAAGCAGCTTCTGAGTCTGATTTAGAAGCGTCTTTAGCTCGATTTAACCGTTGGGAAAGCTCAACAGTTGGTCAAGGCGAAGACCCAGTACAAATCAAGAAAGACCTACAACAGTGTATGCAGCTTAACTTCTCGGTATTCCGTGAAGGTGACTCAATGGCTACGGGTCTTACTGAGCTTAAAGAAATTCGTGAACGTCTACAGCATGCACGTCTTGATGATAAATCATCAGACTTCAACACCATGCGTATTGAATGTTTAGAATTAGACAACTTAATGGAAACAGCTTACTCAACTGCAGTAGCTGCAAACTTCCGTACTGAAAGCCGTGGCGCACACTCTCGCTTTGACTTCCCAGATCGTGATGACGAAAACTGGTTATGTCACTCAGTATTCAATCCGGTAACGGATGAAATGAGCAAGCGTAAAGTAAACTACGAGCCTAAGCTACGTGAAGCTTTCCCACCTAAAGCACGTACCTACTAGGAGCGAGACGATGGCACAAGTACAATTTTCAGTTTATCGTTACAATCCAGATGTTGACAACGCACCTCGTATGCAAGACTACACTTTGCAAACTGAGGAAGGCCAAGACATGATGGTATTGGATGCACTTTTATTATTAAAAGAGCAAGATCCAACTTTATCATTCCGTCGTTCATGCCGTGAAGGTGTGTGTGGTTCAGACGGTGTAAACATGAATGGTAAGAATGGGTTAGCATGTATTACTCCTTTATCTACGCTACAAAAAAATGGCAAAGGTAAAATCGTAGTACGTCCATTACCTGGACTTCCTGTTGTTCGTGACCTTGTTATTGACATGAGTCAGTTCTACACTCAATACGAAAAAGTAAAACCTTATTTAATTAATGACGAGCCTGCTGCAGGCGAACGTCTTCAATCTATTGAAGAGCGTGATAAATTAGATGGGCTTTATGAGTGTATTTTATGTGCATGTTGTTCTACATCGTGTCCTTCTTTCTGGTGGAATCCAGATAAGTTTATAGGTCCAGCAGGCCTTCTTCATGCTTACCGTTTCTTAGCTGATAGCCGAGATACTGCAACAGAAGAGCGTTTAGCCGACTTAGACGATGCATTCAGTGTGTTCCGTTGCCACAGTATCATGAACTGTGTTAGCGTTTGTCCTAAGGGTCTTAACCCGACTAAAGCAATTGGGCAAATAAAATCTATGTTATTAAACCGCTCGGTTTAATTTCTGGTAGACGAAAGATGGCTAATATTTATTAGCCATCTTGTTATATAACTATTAATTTCTGCGCTAAAAAAAAGGGCTTATAAATGCACGAAGGTGTGATGAAGGCATGGCTAGAATCTTCACATTTAAACGGCGGTAACGTTGCTTATGTTGAAGAGCTTTATGAAGCGTATTTAGACGATGCGACTTCGGTGCCAGAAGAATGGCGAGAAGTGTTCGAACAATTACCAAAAGTAGATGGTGTGGATGTTGAAGTAAAACATTCAGAAGTTCGTTCACAATTTGCGGCGCTTGCTAAAAACAAGCATAGAGAAGTAGTGGTAGCAGAGGGCAGCGGCGGTGACCTTAAACAGGTTAAAGTTCTGCAACTTATTAATGCTTTCCGTTTTCGTGGACACCAAAATGCGAACCTAGATCCATTAGGTATTTGGCAACGAGAGCGTGTACGAGATTTAGAGCTAGAGTACCACGACTTATCAAATGCTGACTTTGACCGCGAATTTAACGTAGGATCGTTTGCCGTAGGCCGCGATACTATGCCTTTAGGTGAGTTATACCAAGCACTAAAAACTACATATTGTGGTTCTATTGGCGCCGAGTATATGCACATCACATCAACAGAAGAGAAACGTTGGTTACAACAGCGTTTAGAGTCTGTTCAGTCTAGGCCAAAATTCGATAAAAATGAAAAGCTACGTATCCTAAAAGGATTAACAGCGGCTGATGGTCTTGAAAAATATTTAGGGGCTAAGTTCCCGGGTGCTAAGCGTTTCTCACTTGAAGGTGGTGATGCGTTAGTACCTATGCTTAAAGAGCTTATACACCGCGCGGGTGAAAGTGGCCAAAAAGAAGCCGTAATCGGCATGGCTCACCGCGGTCGTTTAAATGTACTTGTGAACGTGCTTGGTAAAAATCCATCAGAGTTATTTGATGAGTTTGCTGGTAAACACAAAGACACATTAAGCTCGGGTGATGTTAAGTATCACATGGGTTACTCTTCAGATTTCGCGACTAAAGGCGGCAATGTGCATATGGCACTTGCGTTTAATCCATCGCACTTAGAAATCGTAAATCCTGTGGTAATGGGGTCTGTACGCGCACGTCTTGATCGTCTAAACGATAAAACGGGCAGTAAAGCACTTCCTATTACGATTCACGGCGACTCTGCAATTGCAGGTCAGGGTGTTGTACAAGAAACGTTTAACTTATCACAAACTAATGCATTTAGTTGTGGTGGCAGTATTCGTATCGTTGTTAATAACCAAGTTGGTTTTACAACAAGCAAACAAGACGATGTTCGCTCTACTGATTACTGTACTGATATTGCAAAAATGGTCCAGTCACCAATTTTCCACGTAAACTCTGATGATCCTGAAGCGGTTGCGTTTGTTACGCAACTAGCGCTTGATTTTAGAAACCAGTTTAAGCGTGATGTAGTGATTGACCTGGTTTGTTACCGTCGCCATGGTCATAACGAAGCTGATGAGCCAAATGCTACACAGCCTGTTATGTATCAAAAAATTAAAAAGCATCCAGTTCCGCGCTTAATTTATGCCGATCAGTTAATTTCAGAAGGTTCTTTTACAGAAGATGAAGTCAAAGCGCTTGCTGATGATTACCGTAATGGCTTAGATGATGGCAACTGTGTGGTTGAAGAAATTCAACCAGAAACGTCACACTCTTCTGATTGGGCTAAATACGTTGGTCATGATTGGAATGTTGACTACGATGCATCTGTTTCTGTAGAGAAGCTTAAAGAACTTGGTAACATTGTTGCAAGTTACCCTGAAGATCACAAAGCACAGTCACGTGTTAAGAAAATATACGATGATCGTAAAGCAATGGCAGCCGGTGAAAAACCACTTGATTGGGGTATGGCAGAAACTTTAGCGTATGCAACTATTGCTGCTGAAGGCACGGATATTCGCCTAACAGGTCAAGATTCTGGCCGTGGTACCTTCTTCCATCGCCATGCCGTTGTTCATGGCCAAAAAGACGGTGCAACGTACTTGCCGCTACAAAACATCAGTGAAGATCAAGGTACATTTGAAGTATTTGATTCGGTTTTATCTGAAGAAGCGGTATTAGCATTTGAATATGGTTATGCAACTGCAGAGCCGACTTCACTTGTTCTGTGGGAAGCGCAATTTGGTGATTTCGCCAATGGTGCACAGGTTGTATTCGACCAGTTCTTAAGTTCAGGCGAGCAAAAGTGGGGCCGTCTATGTGGCCTAACGTGTTTATTGCCACATGGTTATGAAGGCCAAGGTCCTGAGCATAGCTCTGCGCGTCTTGAGCGCTTTTTACAGCTTTGTGCTGATCATAATATGCAAGTGTGTGTACCATCAACACCGGCACAAGTTTATGCGATGCTTCGTCGTCAATCGGTAAGACCTCTTCGTCGTCCACTGATTGTTATGACGCCAAAATCATTGCTACGTCACCCATTAGCTACATCATCACTTGAAGAGCTTTCTGAGGGTGTATTCCACAATGTGATCGATGAAATTGATGATATTGATGCGAAGAAAGTAGAACGCGTTGTATTTTGTAGTGGTAAAGTTTACTACGAATTATTACAAGAGCGTCGTAAGCTTGAGCAAGACAACATTGCTATTGTTCGTGTTGAACAGCTATACCCGTTCCCACATGACGAAATGAAGACGATTATAGAACGTTATCAGCATGTTAAAGATTTTGTATGGTGTCAGGAAGAGCCACAAAACCAAGGCGCTTGGTATTGTTCTCAACATCACTTTATTGATGCAATTCCACAAGATGCAAAATTAAAATATGCTGGCCGTAAAGCTTCAGCATCACCTGCATGTGGTTATATGTCGGTACATACTAAAGAACAACAAGCGCTCGTTGCCGACGCGCTTACTATAGAAAAGAAAGGATAAGCAATGAGCACAGAAATTAAAGTTCCTGTTCTTCCTGAGTCGGTTGCAGATGCTTCCGTTGCTACATGGCATGTTAGTGTTGGCGACAAAGTAAGCCGTGACCAAAACTTAGTAGATATTGAAACAGACAAAGTGGTTTTAGAAGTGGTTGCACAAAATGATGGTGTAATCACTGAAATTTCACAAGAAGAAGGTGCTACGGTACTTGGCGACCAAGTGATCGGTTTAATTGGCGATGCAGATGAAGCACCGGCAACTAAAGAGTCAAAACAAGATGACTCAGCATCAGATGAATCAGAAGACGCGCCAGCGGCGCAATCAGCACCAGCATCAGAAGGTAAAGAAGTGGATATTAAAGTACCTGTACTTCCAGAATCAGTTGCAGATGCAACAATTGCTACTTGGCATGTTCAACCAGGCGACGCCGTAACACGCGACCAAAACTTGGTAGATATTGAAACAGATAAAGTTGTACTTGAAGTTGTTGCCCAAGCAGACGGCGTAATGGGTGAAATAATCCATGACGAAGGCGATACTGTTCTTGGTGAGCAAGTTATTGGTAAAGTAAAAGCAGGTGCTGCTCCAGCTAAATCAGAAGCTAAAGCGGATGCACCAGTAGCCAAAGAAGAAAGCTCAAGCGACAGTTCAGATGTGTTAACACCGTCAGTTCGTCGTTTAATTGCTGAGAAAGGCCTTGATGCTTCTAAAATCAAGGGTACTGGTAAGAATGGCCGTGTAACTAAAGAAGATGTCGACACTTTCTTAAAAGCACCTGCACAATCAGCTAAGAAAGCAGAAGCTGCACCAGCTGCACCAATGGGTGACCGTACTCAAAAACGTGTGCCTATGACACGATTACGTAAAACCATTGCTAATCGTCTTCTTGAAGCGAAAAATTCAACAGCTATGTTAACTACGTTTAACGAAGTTAACATGAAGCCAATTATGGATCTTCGTAAGCAGTACCAAGAAGTATTTGAGAAGCGCCATGGTATCCGTTTAGGTTTCATGTCTTTCTACGTGAAAGCGGTAACTGAAGCGTTAAAGCGTTTCCCAGATGTAAACGCATCAATTGATGGCGATGATATTGTTTACCACAACTATTTCGACATCAGTATTGCTGTTTCTACGCCACGTGGTCTAGTAACGCCAGTACTTAAAGACTGTGACAAATTATCAGTTGCAGAAATCGAAAAAGGTATTCGTGAACTAGCGCTTAAAGGTCGTGATGGCAAGCTAACACTTGACGATATGACTGGTGGTAATTTCACTATTACTAACGGTGGTGTATTCGGTTCATTACTATCAACACCAATCATTAACTTACCACAGTCTTCAATCTTAGGTATGCACAAAATCCAAGATCGTCCTATGGCTGTTAATGGTAAAGTTGAAATCTTACCTATGATGTATTTAGCGTTATCTTATGATCATCGCCAAATCGATGGTAAAGAATCAGTTGGTTTCCTAGTGACAATTAAAGAGTTACTAGAAGATCCAACACGTTTACTGCTGGATGTTTAATTAAGTAGTATAAAATATAAGCTGTGAGTTAAAATCACAGCTTTTTTTTTGCGCCTATGGTCACACTGGGGTTTTCATGAAGCGCCATGAGATCTATACTAGGCGCGCAATTTGGGATAGTTGTTTATTTGCATAAATATTCAGCTCTTTTAATATAAAAAATTGGATAAAGCATCATGAATTTGCATGAGTATCAGGCAAAACAACTTTTTGCCGAATATGGTTTACCAGTTTCTCAAGGTTTCGCTTGCGATACACCTGAAGAAGCTGCAGCAGCTGCTGAAAAAATTGGCGGCGATATGTGGGTTGTTAAAACTCAGGTTCACGCAGGTGGACGTGGTAAAGCTGGCGGTGTAAAGCTAGTTAAAACTATCGACGAAGTTAAAGCGTTTGCAGCTAACTGGTTAGGTAAAAACCTAGTTACTTACCAAACAGACGAGAAAGGCCAGCCAGTTGCTAAAATTTTAGTAGAAAGCTGTACAGACATCGCTAACGAACTGTACCTAGGTGCTGTTGTTGACCGTGCTTCTCGTAAAGTTGTGTTCATGGCGTCTACTGAAGGCGGCGTTGAAATTGAAACGGTTGCTGAAGAAACACCAGAACTTATCCACAAAGCTGAGATTGATCCTTTAGTAGGTCCTCAAGCTTACCAAGCTCGTGAGCTTGGTTTTAAATTGGGTCTTAACCCTACACAAATGAAGCAGTTCGTTAAGATCTTTATGGGTCTTGGCAACATGTTCAACGATTTCGATTTCGCATTACTTGAAATCAACCCACTAGTAATCACAGATGAAGGTAACCTTCACTGTCTAGATGGTAAAATCGGTATCGATGGTAATGCACTTTACCGTCAACCTAAAATCCGTGAAATGCACGATCCATCTCAAGAAGATGCACGTGAAGCTCACGCAGCAAGCTTCGAGCTTAACTACGTAGCCCTAGATGGTAACGTAGGTTGTATGGTTAACGGTGCAGGCCTAGCAATGGGTACTATGGACATCGTAAACCTACACGGTGGCAAGCCAGCTAACTTCCTAGATGTTGGTGGCGGCGCGACTAAAGAACGTGTTTCTGAAGCATTCAAAATCATCCTTTCAGATGACAACGTTAAAGCTGTTTTAGTTAACATCTTCGGCGGAATCGTTCGTTGTGACATGATTGCTGAAGGCATCATTGGCGCAGTTAAAGAAGTAGGTGTAACAGTTCCAGTAGTTGTACGTTTAGAAGGTACTAATGCTGAATTAGGCCGTGAAGTACTTGCTAAGTCTGATCTTAACATCATCGCTGCTGAATCATTAACAGACGCGGCTGAAAAAGTTGTTGCTGCTGCGGAGGGCAAATAATGTCTGTATTAATCAATAAAGATACAAAAGTTATCTGTCAAGGTTTCACTGGTGGTCAAGGTACTTTCCACTCAGAGCAAGCGCTTGAGTACGGTACACAAATGGTTGGTGGTGTAAGCCCAGGTAAAGGCGGTCAAACGCACCTTGGTCTTCCTGTATTTAACACAGTACGTGACGCTGTAGAAGCAACAGGTGCAACTGCATCTGTGATTTATGTACCAGCACCTTTCTGTAAAGATGCAATCTTAGAAGCTATCGATGCAGGTATCGAGCTTATTGTTTGTATCACTGAAGGTATTCCTACACTTGATATGGTTGACGTTAAAGTTAAACTAGATCAAACAGGTACTCGTATGATCGGTCCTAACTGTCCAGGTGTTATCACTCCTGGTGAGACTAAGATTGGTATCATGCCTGGTCACATCCACAAGCCTGGTAAAGTAGGTATTGTTTCTCGCTCTGGTACTTTAACGTACGAAGCAGTTAAGCAAACTACAGACGCTGGTTTTGGTCAGTCTTCTTGTGTTGGTATTGGTGGTGATCCAATTCCTGGTACTAACTTTATCGACGTTCTAGAATTGTTCGAAAAAGATCCACAAACTGAAGCAATCGTAATGATTGGTGAAATTGGTGGTACTGCAGAAGAAGAAGCTGCAGAGTACATCAAAGCTAACGTAACTAAACCTGTTGTTTCTTACATTGCTGGTGTTACTGCACCAGAAGGTAAGCGTATGGGTCACGCTGGCGCAATCATCGCTGGTGGTAAAGGTACTGCTGATGAGAAATTTGCTGCATTAGAAGCTGCGGGCGTAAAAACTGTACGTTCACTTGCTGATATTGGTAAAGCACTTAAAGAGAAAACAGGCTGGTAATCAGCGTTTATTCTTTAAAAAAGGCTCGCAATTGCGAGCCTTTTTGTTATTTATAGCAAGAGCATATAGCCCTTAATTTTAAAACGGGTAACTTATATGCTGAAAAAAGCGTACAGCTAAATCTTGGCGTTGTTTATTAATTGCTAACTCATCACATAAGCCATGAATAGTTTTTTCTACTTGGTTCATAAAGCGACCATAGCCAATTTCATGTTTATTATGCTCAGCTGCCACAATGACAAAATGCAGTGTTTCGACTAATTTATCGGCTTCAAAAAAGACTTTCATTTGTGGCGCTGAATCTTCTATATCAAAACTAATTTTTTGTAGCTCTTCATTTCCCTCATTTCGATCTACTTGGCTGTTGCGAATTATTGGCATTGCGCCATTAGCAACCATCGCAGCGTGCGTGAGTTTATTATCTTCACATAACTGGGTAAATAGTTTTGAAAAGTGAGAGTAGAATGGCTGGTAAGTTTGGCTGTTAATTTCACTTTGAAACTGCGTTTTAATATTACGTGTTACCGGTACCGAGAAGGTGACATAGGTCATTTCTGCATGTGTACTTGGTATCTCGCATTGTCTTGATTGATAACGAGGGTACAAACTTCTTAATTTATAACCGTAACTTTCTTTATTGCCTTTTTCTTTAGCGAATAAATCATAGGTTAAATGCTGATGATCACGTAATTTAAAGCTAGGTTGGTCTACAAATAATTGCTGTTGTAAAAGATCCAATACTTTTTGTACATTGTTATGAAATTGTGCGGAGTGAGCACGAATATCATCCCCAGTGGCTAAAAACAGTAAGCGAATCTTTTTGCTTTGCTGATCTTCGGTGTAATGAAGTTTATGTGCTTCATGGTAACGAGGATTATAAAAAAATAACATTTGCTTATCGGTTTCAAGTTGATAAGACTCATCATGAAATCGCACGACCGGTAGTTTATCATTGGCGAGTAAATGCACATTGTGAAGTTCATATTCATCACAAGCGGCAAATAGTTGGCGAGCAATACGCTGATAACACGAATTTATATTACTAAAGCTCTTATAAAAGTCATCGTTTGGCGTGATTTCAGCTAATAAATAATGGTTTGCTCTAGCATTGCTTGGGATATAAACACGGTGTTGATTTAATGAAGCCATCTTTCGTTCCTGTAAGTTGGGTTTATTTTATACTATAGAATGCTTTGATGACTTAAATATTGCGCTAAAACAAATTTTGTTCATAAACTATCCCTTATTAAACAAACTTTGTTAATTACCAGCATAAACCCGTATCTATTACTGTATGTTACGCTTGGTTTTTGTAATAATGCATTAGTTTTGTTATCACGCAATATACAGAGGTTTATACTCCTATGGCGGAAATCGAGAATCGCCCAAGTAACTTTATTAGAACCCGAATTGATGAAGATTTAGCAAGTGGAAAACATGCAACAACGCATACCCGTTTTCCACCAGAACCAAATGGCTTTTTACATATTGGCCATGCAAAATCAATTTGCCTAAATTTTGGTATCGCCAAAGACTATAACGGTTTATGTAACCTTCGTTTTGACGATACAAACCCAGAAAAAGAAGATATCAACTACGTTAATTCAATTAAAGAAGACGTACAGTGGTTAGGGTTTAATTGGGATGGTGAGATTAAATATTCGTCAAACTATTTTGATGTGCTTTACGGCTATGCAGTTGAGCTAATTGAAAAAGGTTTAGCGTATGTGTGTTTTTTAACTGCCGATCAAGCTCGTGAATACCGTGGCACATTAAAAGAGCCAGGTAAAAATAGTCCTTATCGCGATACCTCGGTTGAAGAAAACCTCGCATTATTTGAAAAGATGCGCAACGGTGAATTCAAAGAAGGCGAGTGTGTATTGCGCGCAAAAATTGATATGGCCAGCTCATTCATGGTGTTGCGCGATCCAATTATTTACCGCGTTCGTTTTGCTCATCACCACCAAACAGCGGATAAGTGGTGCATTTACCCAATGTACGACTTCACGCATTGTATTTCGGATGCCCTTGAAGGTATTACACATTCATTATGTACCTTAGAGTTCCAAGATAACCGTCGTCTTTACGACTGGGTACTTGATAACATCAGCCTTGAATGCCATCCACAGCAAATTGAGTTTTCACGCTTAAATCTTGAATACACAATTATGTCAAAGCGAAAGCTCAATGACTTAGTGGTAAATAACAAGGTAGAAGGGTGGGACGACCCACGTATGCCAACGATTGCAGGTCTTCGTCGTCGTGGTTATACACCGGCTTCAATTCGTGAGTTTTGTTTACGTATTGGTATTACTAAACAAGAAAATATGGTTGAAATGGGTATGCTTGAAGCGTGTATCCGTGATGACTTAAACGAAAATGCACCGCGTGCTATGGCTGTACTTGATCCGGTTAAAATCGTGATTGAGAATTATCAAGCCGACACCGTTGAAACATTGTCTGTTGCTAATCACCCAAATAAAGAAGAAATGGGTCGCCGTGACGTGCCTTTTACTCGTGAAATTTTTATTGAACGTGAAGATTTCCGCGAAGAAGCAAACAATAAATTTAAACGTTTAGTACTTGATAAAGAAGTACGCTTACGTGGCGCTTATGTAATTAAAGCCGAGCGTGTTGAAAAAGACGATAACGGTGAAATTACCACTATTTACTGTACTTACGATCCTGAAACATTGGGTAAAAACCCAAGCGATGGGCGTAAAGTAAAAGGGGTGATCCATTGGGTATCTGCACCAGAATCGGTAACAGCAGAAGTACGTTTATATGACCGTCTGTTTAGTGTGCCTAATCCTGCAGCAGCAGAAGATTTTGAAAGCACATTAAACCCAGAGTCATTAGTTGTTATTACTAATGCAAAACTAGAACCTTCATTGGCAAATTCACAGCCTGCGCAAGGTTTCCAGTTTGAGCGTACCGGCTATTTTTCACGTGATACTAAATCAGAGAACGTGGTATTTAACCAAACTGTAGGTCTGCGTGACTCATGGGCTAAAATAGAACAGAAGTAATTCTGCTCTATTTTAGATACAAAAAAACCTGCTTAAAGCAGGTTTTTTTATGCAATTAATAATATTAACTATTGTTTTGTGCAAACGCCTTACATGCGTCTTTATCTTCACACTCGCCGTACAGGTAAAGAGAGTGGTTAGTTAACTTAATACCGTTTTCATCAGCAATCTCGAGTTGACGACGTTCAATTAAGTCATCTTCAAACTCAACAACTTTGCCACATTTTAAACATACTAAATGGTCATGGTGAGTACTACCAGAAAGTTCAAATACAGACTTACCACCTTCAAAATGATGACGACTTACAATACCCGCATCATCAAATTGGTTTAAAACACGGTAAACAGTCGCAAGACCAATTTCTTCGCCTAGATCTAATAAAACCTTGTAAACATCTTCAGCGCTTATGTGTTGGTTATCTGGAGATTGAAGAATCTCTAAAATTTTAATACGCGGTAAAGTTACCTTTAGCCCGGCTTTTTTAAGTTCCAAGTTATGATCAGTCATTAAATCTGTCTCAATTTTATTTAGTTATACTAGACATCTTGCAAGATGTACTCGTCACAATAACAGTTAGGATAACGTGCCTTAGCAGGAAGTGCAAAGAACAATTGATCTATATCAATATTAACGCGGAAAATGCTAACTGTTTGATAATATTTTAAACAGTTAGCATAAAAAAGGGGGGATTAATCTGCTAACTCACTTAAGCACATTTCATCATATACTTGAGCACACCATTGTTTAACGCGTTGCTCTGTTAGTTCCGGCTGACGGTCTTCATCAATACCTAAGCCTACAAAGTGCTTGTCATCAGCCATACCTTTTGATGCTTCAAAATCATAGCTGTCTGTTGGCCAATGTCCAACAACAATAGCACCACGCTCTGTTACGATATCGTTGATCATACCCATAGCGTCTAAGAAGTATTCTGCATAGTCTTCTTGGTCGCCACAGCCAAAAATAGCTACTAGCTTACCTTCAAAGCTTACTTCTTCAAGCTCAGGAAAAAAGTCATCCCAATCACACTGCGCTTCGCCATAGTACCAAGTTGGAATACCGAATAAGATCAGATCAAATTCAGCAATCTCTTCTTTAGAGCTTTTTGCAATGTCATGCACAGCAACGAGCTTTTTACCCAATTCTTTTTGGATCATTTTTGCTACGTGTTCTGTGTTACCTGTGTCACTTCCGAAAAAAATGCCTACACTTGCCATGGATTTAAACCTTTTATCTATCAATAGCCAATCTTTCTTGTAAAATTGTTTCGATCAACGCACTACGGCTAATATTTTGTGCATCTGCCATATCACTCAAAGCCTGATACAACTGTGACGAAACTTTAAATTCAACACGCTTTAAACCACGTGCTTTATCTCTTTTTATTTGATTACGTTTATTGACCTTTAACTGCATATCCCGTGGAAGGGGATTGGTTTTTGGTCTACCTGGACGTTTCTCGTATTCAAATAAATCAAGCGTTGTTCTATCTGTTTCTGACTTGGCCATGCTTAACCTACACCCGCACCTTGCCAAAATACCTGAATAAGTCCTTTGGCAATAAAGCCAGAGCAACCTAAAAAAAGTACCAGCCACACAATATAACGACCAAATTTAGGCACATTGCCGCTTTTCAGTACGTCTTTTATTGCCAAGCCGATAAAAATAAAAATACCTGCTAAGCCAAAATACAACCCTAAGGTATCAAATTCGTTAATAAACTGACTGACCATCGACGTATAACCTTTAAATTAAACGGCGCGTACTATAGCACATAAATCTTTAATTATTTAGTGTGATAAATCAAAAACACGCCACAAAAATAACATTAAACTGTAGTTAAAAAATCATTGATTGCTTTGTTTACAGCCTGTGGTTTTTGGGCATGTAACCAATGACCCGCACCATGAATGATTTTTGCACTCACATTTTTAAACAGCGCATTAATCGCGTCACGGTGCTCGGCTAAAATGTAGTCAGAGTCATTACCTTTAATAAACAGAGTTTCGCATAAACAAGAATTATTTGCATTAATGTTGTCGGTAATTGTTGAATATTTATTATCAAGCACTGATAAATTGAATCGCCAAACAAATTTTCCTTCATCATTTTTATATAAGCTCTTTAATAAAAACTGACGTACCCCTAGCTCTTCTATATACGGTTGCATTATTAAATCAGCTTGCTTTCTATCACTAATATCGGCATTTTTTACTGCATTTAATGCCTCAAGAATTTGGGTATGACGACCAGGGTAGCTCACTGGTGCAATATCAAGTACCACCAATTTATCGACCAGTTCGCTATGAGTTAATGCAACTTGCATCGCCACTTTACCACCCATGGAATGCCCAACAATGTGTGCTTTTTGTATTTTTAATGTCGCCATTAATTGCACAATATCATTGGCCATGGCTAAGTAATCCATTTCATCACTGTGCTGGGAAAGACCATGGTTTCGTAAATCGACATTGGTTACACGAAAGTGTTCACTTAATGGCTTTGCAATCACATTAAGATTTTCTAAAGAGCCAAACAGTCCATGGATCAAAACAACATCAGGACCTTGACCAATTTGTTTGTAATTTAATTGCATAAACATCTCCCATAATTTTGCGCATAGTTTGCCGAGCATTAACTTAAAAAGCAAAAAATACAGATATTATTTAAACGCTGGATGCAAAGATAGCTAGCTTACTGATTATTTGGTCATTATTAATTATATGTTTAGGGTAGCGTGGGTTGTAACTCGCATTTCTAACTGGATTGGGTATATACCCAAACCATCACAAGATACAGAATTCAGCGTTTCACCGGGGCTTAATATCAAGGCGTTAGTTTGCAACAATGGCAATCCCTTTTAAAAATTAACAACGATGAGAGTAAGTTCCTGTGAAACGCCCAGAGGGTTGGTTTAAAAGCGATTTATACTGCGTTATTGATTTTAGCAATAGAATGACTATTGTTTGTAATCAATGCCTTGCTTAAATCGCTTTTAATTCCAACTGAAACTCGCATCTTGAGGTGATTTGGGTATAATCATATCGAAAGAAAAATGTGGCCCGTAATGACAGGAAGAACATGAAACAAATCGACATAGACGACGAGTTATATCAGTACATTGCTAGCAATACCCAGAGTATTGGTGAAAGTGCATCGACTATTTTACGTCGTTTATTAAATCTCAGCGGCGAAAAAATTCACACCACAAAATCAGACACTGATCATAAAAATGAAACCGTTAGTGTGTCTAATTCATCTGAAGAACAACAAGTCGCTGCCGTTGAACAGCCAGCCTCTGTGGCGAAAGCGCCAGTAAATAAAAAGAATGCAAACGTATTTAATATTTTAAATAAAGAAGAACTGGCAATGCAAAAAGGTGTTGTTGGTCGTTTCTTATTTATATTAAGTGCATTTTACCGAACGCACAAAACTGACTTTTCAGCAGTGCTTGATATAAAAGGCCGCGATCGTGTTTATTTTGCGACCAGTAAAGAAGACTTAGTCAATAGCGGCAGTAGTATGAACCCTAAAAACATCACCGACAGTGAATATTGGGTGATGACCAATTCGAATACTACACGTAAAAAAATGATGCTGCATGAAGTTGCACTTAGCTTGGGCTATAGCAATGAGCAAGCTGAAAAAATTCGTGATTATCTTTAAGGAAATACCATGGCAATTCATTCCGGCGCAGGCAAAACTGCACCACAATCGGTTTTAGTGAATGTACCAAAGCTAGTGTCTGCGTATTATTTAAATGAGCCTGATCTAGAGCAAAACCCAGAACATTGTGTTGCCTTTGGAACCTCAGGGCACCGTGGTTGTGCGTATGATGTGAAATTTAATGAATCCCACATATTATCAATCACCCAAGCTATTTGTGATTACAGAAAGCAAAACGATATATTTGGTCCATTATTTTTGGGTAAAGACACCCACGCGTTAAGCGAAGCGGCCTTTAACTCAGCGATAGAAGTGCTGGTTGCTAACGAAGTGCAAGTGATCACCCAAGAAAATGGCGACTTCACACCAACACCGGTAATTAGTCACGCTATTGTTAGCTACAATAAAAACCACCCGAATGAATTAGCCGATGGCATTGTTGTTACTCCGTCTCATAATCCACCGGAAGATGGCGGTTTTAAATACAACCCACCTAACGGCGGTCCTGCAGATACAGATGTAACAAAATGGATTGAAGATAGAGCCAATCAGCTTTTACTCGAAGACCTAGTTGAAGTAGAACTGTTTCCGTTTGCTAAAGCGTCGCGTTCTGGTTTTATCCGCTATGAAGATTTAATGACACCGTACATTAATGATCTAGAAAACATTGTTAACTTAAAAGCGATTAGTGATGCAGGTATTAAAATTGGTATCGATCCATTAGGTGGTTCAGGCATTAACTTTTGGCCAGTGATTGCTAAAAAATATAATCTAGATTTAACCGTTGTGAATGACAGTGTTGATCCGCGTTTTGCATTTATGCCGCTGGATAAAGATGGCAAAATTCGTATGGATTGCTCATCGCCTTATTCAATGGCGAATTTAATTGCCCTTAAAGATGATTTTGATTTATCGATAGGTAATGACCCTGATTATGACCGCCATGGCATAGTAACACCAGACGGATTAATGAACCCAAATCACTTTTTAGCGGTAGCCATTGATTATTTGCTAACACATCGTGACTGGGATGCCAGTGTTGAAATTGGTAAAACCCTCGTTTCTAGCTCAATGATTGATAAAGTCACTGAGCGTAATAACCGTAAAGTTAAAGAAGTGCCGGTTGGTTTTAAATGGTTTGTTGAGGGGTTAAATAAAGGTAAATTGGCTTTTGGTGGTGAAGAAAGCGCTGGGGCAGCCTTCTTACGTTTTGATGGCACTGTATGGTGTACAGACAAAGATGGCTTTATCATGGGGCTACTTGCTGCTGAAATTCTTGCAGTTACAGGTAAAACACCGTCTACGTTATATAAAGAACTAGAGCAAGAATTTGGTGCACCAATTTATAAACGTTTAGATGCGCCAGCGACGCCTGAGCAAAAATCACGTTTAAAAGCCCTCAGTGCTGACGATGTTAAAGCCGATACCTTAGCCGGTGAGCCAATTATGCAAAAACTTACTCATGCGCCAGGTAATAATGCAGCAATTGGTGGATTAAAAGTAGTAACTGAAAGTGGCTGGTTTGCAGCGCGTCCGTCAGGTACTGAAGATATATATAAAATATATCTAGAATCATTTAAAGGCGAAGAGCATTTAGCCTTATTAGAAAAAGAAGCTAAAAAACTGGTTGATTCAGTAATTAGCTAATCTGCAATTAAAATTACAAACGGCTGATTTATTCAGCCGTTTTTGTATCTACAATTTATAAAACAAAAAGGGCTCTTATAGTGATGTCAGCCACTTCAGAATATATTAATCAATTAAAACAAGATGGTGATTTTTTAACGCTTTCTCGAAACCATGAATGGCATTTGGATGCAGGCCAATTTACCCTTAATAATAATACGCAAGTAACTGTGCATGATACCGGTGTGATTGAGTTTGAACCTGATTGTATAACGTCAAAGAATGTGGTGCTTTCAAGTGCCATTCATGGCAATGAAACAGCCCCCATTGAAATTTGCGATGAACTGATTAAACACATTATTAGTGGGCAACTTGAATTACAACAACGGGTTTTATTTATTTTTGGTAACCCTCAGTCAATTAATATTGGTAAACGCTTTGTAGAAGAGAACTTAAACCGCTTGTTTAACGGTTACCATACTGTTGATGGCATTGCGATGAACGACGAACGTGTTCGTGCTGCAAAACTTGAACATTACGTTAGCGATTTTTATGCACGCTCAGAGCAGGACACGTATCGCTGTCATTATGATTTACATACCGCTATTCGTGGTTCTAAAAATGAAAAGTTTGCTGTTTACCCATTTTTACATGGTAAGCCGTGGAAAAAGTCGCAACTGCAATTTTTATTAAGTTGTGGTGTGAATACGGTATTAATGATGAAATCACCTGCTACCACGTTTAGCTACTATTCATCGTTTGTGCATGGGGCTGACTCGTTTACTGTAGAGCTTGGCCAAGTAAAACCCTTTGGTGAAAACGACATGTCACGCTTTACAAAAACCAAGCAAACATTAACTGCATTAATTAGTCAAAAAGAAGTGGAATACCCTAAATTTAATGCAAATGACTTTGAGTTGTTTTCTGTTCATCGCACAATTAACCGAACAGAACAAAACTTTAGCTTTCCGTTTTCTGATGATGCCGAGAACTTTACAGGCTTTGCAAAGGGTGAGCTTTTAGCAACTGATGGTGATAATGCAATTTATGCGGACGTAGAAGGGGAAGCGATTATTTTTCCTAACGCACAAGTTGCTATTGGACAACGTGCACTATTAACGGTTGTCCCTATGCAAGTAGACAGCCGCTTTAGTTAATTCAACACATCAGACCACTTGTTATTAAAGTTTAACCAACTGATTAATAAGTGGTTAATTTTATGTATAGTTAACTTGCCAGTTTTTTGCTCAATATTTACTTTTGTTTGGTCACAGTTTTGTTGAATAACACTTTACGTTAACGTAAAGTGTTGGCAGCTTTAATTAAATACAGTGCAGATGTTGCAAAGTTTATTCAGCAACAATCACCCATAATAATAATTTAAAGGGGCACTGTGATACCGACAACAAGAGAAGGTAGGTTATGAGTAATCCCAATAACGTATCGCTGAATATTAACCATGAGCTTGAGTTCATCGACGGCCACGCGCTTAATATTCCAACCCTTAGTATTTTAACTGAGGACGGCGACATTCATCCTAGTGCTCCTGCACCTGACATTTCTAAACAAACCGCTATTAAATTATACGAAACCATGCGTTTTATTCGTTTATTGGATGAACGTATGCAGGGTGCTCAACGCCAAGGCCGTGTTAGCTTTTACATGCAGTGTTTAGGTGAAGAGGCTGCCGTAACAGCCTCTGCGGCAGCCCTTGATCAAGATGATATGATTATGGCGCAATACCGTGAGCAAGCGGCGTTGCATTACCGTGGTTTTACGCTTGACCAATTTATGAATCAGATGTTTTCTAACGAATTAGATCTTGGTAAAGGCCGTCAAATGCCGATCCATTATGGTTCTAAAGCACTTAACTACATGACAATTTCATCGCCATTAGGAACTCAAATTCCACAGGCCACCGGTTACGCATACGGTCAAAAAGTAAAACATATCGATGCTAAAACAGGTGAACTAGCAAGCACTATTGATAACGTCACCATTTGTTATTTTGGTGAAGGTGCCGCTTCAGAAGGTGATTTTCACGCAGGTCTTAACATGGCTGCAGTGCACAAGGCACCGGTTATCTTTTTTGCACGTAACAATGGTTATGCTATTTCTACCCCAGCTGATGAACAATTTAAAGGTGATGGTATTGCATCGCGTGGCGTAGGGTATGGTATTAAAACCATACGTGTTGATGGCAGCGATGCACTCGCTGTTTATGCAGCAACTAAAAAAGCCCGAGAAATTGCAGCAACCCAAGGTGAACCTGTACTTATTGAATCGATAGCTTATCGTTTAGGGGCGCACTCAACGTCAGATGATCCTAGTGGCTACCGTTCAAAAGATGAAGAAGCAAACTATAAGGCGTGCCCAATTGAGCGCTTTAGAAAATGGCTAGTAAAACAAAACTGGTTAGATGACGCAGAAGATATAAAAGCGAAAGAAACAATTCGTGATGATATTTTGGCGGCACTTAAACGCGCTGAAGTAATTGATAAACCAGCCTTAGAAGAGCTGATTTCTGATGTGTACGATACACCAATTCCATCTTTACAACGCCAATATGATGAGCTTAAAACACATATAAAAGCCCATCCTGATGCCTACCCAACAACAGCAGGGAGAATTAAGTAATGGCTAAAATGAACATGCTACATGCAATTAATTCTGCTTTAGATATCACTATGAATGAGCACCCTCAAGCGTGTATTTTTGGTGAAGACGTGGGTTATTTTGGCGGTGTTTTTAGAGCAACATCAGGCTTACAAGAAAAATACGGTAAGCACCGAGTGTTCAACACGCCGCTTACAGAGCAAGGCATTTTAGGTTTTGCTAATGGCTTGGCCGCATTTGGTGCACCAGCGCTTGCTGAGATTCAATTTGCTGATTACATCTTTCCTGCGTTTGACCAAATAGTGAATGAATCGGCTAAGTTTCGTTACCGTAGTGGTAATGAATTCAACGTGGGTAATCTAACAATACGCACACCTTACGGCGGCGGTATTGCTGGTGGTTTGTATCACTCGCAATCGCCAGAAGCGTATTTTGCCCATACACCAGGGTTAAAAATTGTCGTGCCACGTAACCCTTATCAAGCTAAAGGCTTACTTCGCGCATGTATTAAAGACGATAACCCAGTGCTATTTTTTGAGCCAAAACGTTTATATCGTGCATCTACGGGTGAAGTGCCAGAAGAAGATTACAGCATTGAACTAGGTAAAGCTGAGGTAGTTCAAGAGGGCACTGACGTTACTTTATTGGCGTGGGGCGCACAAATGGAAATCGTAGAAGCAGCCGCTAAACAAGCCAGCGAGCAAGGTATTAGCTGTGAGGTGATTGACCTTCGCAGTATTTTACCGTGGGACGTTGAAACTCTTGCTAAATCAGTGACAAAAACGGGTCGGCTTATTGTTAGTCATGAAGCACCTATTACTAATGGTTTTGGCGCCGAAATTGCGGCAACCATCGCTCAAGAGTGTTTCTTGCATTTAGAGTCACCTATTTTACGTGTCTGTGGTTTAGATACACCATACCCGCTGGCGCTTGAAAAAGAATATGTTCCAGATGCATTGAAAGTAATGGCCGCAATTAAACAATCAGTGAACTTTTAGGGGTTTCCATGGCTAAAGATTTTATATTACCCGACATTGGTGAAGGCATTGTTGAATGCGAAGTAGTCGAATGGCTGGTACAAGAAGGTGATACAGTAAAAGAAGATCAGCCTATTTGTGATGTGATGACAGATAAAGCCTTAGTGCAAATTCCTGCGGTACACGATGGGGTGATCACTAAGCTGCATTGCAAAAAAGGCGATATTGCTAAAGTGCATGCGCCATTATTTGCAATGGATGTTGCCGGGGAAGCACCCAGCGAAAAGACTGAAACATCATCGGCACCAACATCTACTCGTAAACACTTAGAAGATTTTATCTTACCCGATATTGGTGAAGGTATTGTTGAGTGTGAAATTGTAGAGTGGTTAGTAGCAGAAGGCGATGAGATTGAAGAAGACCAAGCTGTTTGTGATGTAATGACTGATAAAGCGTTGGTACAGATACCGGCTAAATATACCGGTACTGTACAAAAGCTATATTATCAAAAAGGTGAAATTGCCAAAGTACACAGCCCGTTGTTTCAAATGACCATAGCAGGTCAAGCTGCAAAAGAAGATGTTGATGTTAATCAAGCGGTCGTAAAAGCACAAAGCAATGCAACTACCGATGCACCGGTTAAACAAACACAACCACAAACTGCGATTGTTAACGAAAAAGCAGTTGCCTCACCTGCGGTTAGACGTAAAGCGCGAGAGCTTGATGTAGATTTAACTTGCGTACCAGGCAGTGGTAAAAATGGTCGTATTTATAAACAAGATATTGAAGCGTTTATAAAAAATGAAGTGCCATCTGGTATGGATACTTCTGAGCTTAACAAACCACAAGCTTCTGAGAGTAAAAAAACCAGCAGTACTGAACATGCAGCGAGCACAGGTGGAACGCGAACAGAAGCGATTAAAGGTATTAAAGCGGCCATGGCAAAACAAATGGTAGCGTCGGTTTCTACTATTCCACATTTTACCTACAGTGATGAAATTGACTTAACTGATTTAATTGCACTTCGAACTGATCTGAAAGAGCAATATAAAGCTCAGGGCGTTAAGTTAACTATGATGCCATTCTTTATTAAGGCGTTATCGTTGGCTATGAGTCAATTTCCAGTACTTAACTCAAAAGTAAATGATGATTGTAGCGAAATTACTTACTATGACGATCATAACATTGGAGTTGCGGTAGATTCTAAAGTCGGTTTATTAGTGCCTAATATTAAAGCTTGTCAAACTAAAAGCATTGTAGAGGTTGCTAACAGTTTAACTCAGCTTACTGATTCTGCTCGCGAAGGGCGAGTTGCACCTGATGATTTAAAAGGTGGCACTATTAGCATTTCTAACATTGGTGCAATTGGCGGCACTATTGCAACGCCAATCATAAATAAGCCAGAAGTCGCGATTGTGGCACTTGGTAAATTACAGCACCTTCCACGCTTTGATCAGCATGGGCAGGTAGTTTCACGTGCAATTATGCAAGTAAGTTGGTCAGGTGATCACCGTGTAATTGATGGCGGCACGATAGCGCGCTTTAACAATTTATGGAAAGAATACTTAGAGCAACCAGCTAAAATGATGATGGCAATGCGCTAATCTTTTTCATTAAGTTGTTAATAAAAAAACCAGCAAATTAGCTGGTTTTTTTATATCTTGAAAAGTAAATTAATAAAAGGTAAAGCGATTTAGCTGAAAAAATACAGTCCATAACCCACTAATAACGCCGGAACTGCGGTATATAGTGTGGCAATAATGGCCGCTTTGGGTGCCATAGCAATGGCAGGGAAAAGCGCATCGCCATCATTAGAAATGGCGTTCGCAGCTAAAGCACTAAACGGTATCACGCCTTGAATGTATAAAGTGGTGACAATGATTTGCGGTCCACAACCGGGTAAAAAGCCAATTAATACCGCAATAAATGGTGCTAAATAGGCAAAATTTAAAAACCATGTTTTTAAATCAAGGCCAAACACGGTAACCAGTAGTTCAAATAACACAAAGGAGGCAACCACCCACGCAGTTACAAAATGAGTATCTTGAAGTACTTTTGTTATTTTTGAAGGCGGACTGCATACATCATCTTCTGAGGTTACTTCTTTATAGCTTTCACCTTTTGATGATAGCGCCCACATAAACACCACAAATAGTGCCATTAAAGCACCAAAAAAGCTGACCGCATTTACTACATGATTGCCAAATTGGCTTAAATCAATATTAAACGCCAGTATAAAAGCAATCAATAATCCAGGAATAATAGCCATTAACCAAATAGGCTTGCTCAACTTTATTATTCTGGTTGGCAATACAGTCACCGGTTGTGTTTGCTTTTGATTGGTAGGGCATAAATAACCCGTTTTATGTAGTTTATTAACTAGCAAGCCTGCTAGCGTTCCAACGACTAAGCCTATCGCCATTATTGTTAACCCGTCAGTAGGGCGTGTAGCTAATAATAAAAACGCAGCATCACCCATAGTGGCTGTTAATACCGCGACAATAGCCCCAAAGCTTGCTTGTCCTTTTGTAAATTGAGTCACCACAATGATTGCACCACCACAGCCTGGCAGCATACCTAAAAAAGCAGCAAAGCTGACCTCTAACACAGGAGACTTAGCATTTAGATAACGAAGCTCTAGTTGGGGTAAATGATCAATCGCGTAGTAGTAAATAAATAGGGTCGCAGCAACAAATACACTGACTTGAAAAAAAGCATCACTAAGTGCAGTGATTGTTATAGTGCGTAAGCTGGGCAGGGCTAAACAAACTAAAATTAACAGTGGTAAAATTAGGCGTTTATTTTGATGAAAAACACGTTTTGCAGCTGGCGAAATAACTCCCAAATGTTCTGTTAAAAACATACAGTACGACCTAATTAATAAACTAGATCGCACTGTACTATTTCATTAAATGATAATCAATATCATTTGGGTGGTTTCTTGAGAACGTTTATTTACGTTGAAACTCTGAGTTTTCATTCCAAGTAGGCCATTGAGTTTGCTGTGAAATATCAAAACCTACTTTATAAAATAGTTGTAAATCTTGAACCGCACCTGATAAATCCCACTCATCACGATATCTATCACAAGGCTGGTGGTAACAACCGCGCAATACTAAACTCATACGCTTGCGATAATTAGCCGTTTCTTCGTCAAATGCTTCTGAACCACCACCGGCATACATAGCAGGTACACCCATATTGGCAAAGGCAAAGTGATCTGAGCGGTAGTAACCACCTGAAGATGGTTTAGGGTCGCCCGATACTGTTCTACCTTGCTCTTTAGCAGCCGTTGCTAATAGTTCATCCATTTGCGATTTACCAATACCCACCACACTAATATCTTTTACTTTTCCTAATAGGTTTAAGCTATCCATATTAATATTAGCAACGGTTTTATTTGCTGGAATAACCGGGTTAGCGGCGTAATATTTTGAGCCAAGCAAGCCTTGTTCTTCAGCGGTTACCGCTAAAAAGGTCATTGAGCGGTCAGGGCGTTTACCTAGTTTAGTAAAGGCTTCAGCCACTTCGATCATACCGGCTGTACCTGTCGCATTATCGTGGGCACCATTATAAATTTGATCGCCTTTACGATTTTTATCCGTTCCTAAATGATCCCAATGCGCAGAGTAAATAATATGCTCATCTGGCGTTTTACTACCCGGAAGAGTGGCAATAAAGTTATATGATACCGATTTTTTGATGGTATTTTTTACATTCACAGTGGCTGCTAAATCGCCCATATCTACATGGTAAGCCCCTTTAGCCGCTTCTGCTTTAGCAGTATCAAAATCAAGGCCTGCTTTAGTAAATAGCTCTTTTGCTACATCAACAGTAACCCAACCTTCAACAGCAACACGATCCATGTTGTTATTATCTTTTACAAAACCAAACTGCTCGCCACTCCACGAGTTCTCAACCACTGACCAAGGGTAAGACGCCGGTGCTGTTTCATGAATGATAATAGCGCCCGCTGCACCTTGACGGCTTGCTTCTTCGTATTTATAAGTCCAACGGCCATAGTAGGTCATGGCATCACCGGTAAATAAGTTTGGATCTTTAGTTGCAAAACCAGGATCGTTTACCAGCATCACGACGGTTTTACCCTTAACATCTAGGCCTTCGTAATCATTCCAGTTATATTCAGGTGCGTTAACACCGTAGCCGACAAATACCAGCTCTGAATTTTCAATCCCTTCTTGCGCACTTATACGGCTACTACCCATTACCATGTCTTTTTTGTATTGGTAGTCTTTACCGCCAATATTAAGCACCATGTCTGAGTCTGCTTCTAATGATACAAGCGGTACTTCTTGAAAAAAGCTATCACCGTTACCCGGTTCAAAACCCAATGCAGTAAATTCTTTTGTTAAGTAATCAAGCGTAAGCTTTTCACCTTCAGAGGAAGGGGCACGGCCACCAAATTCATCAGAAGCTAACACTTTTACGTGCTTTGCAATTTCATCGGCTTGAATGCTGTTATAGCCTTTAGCGACATCGTCAGAAGTGATACTTGTTGTTGCACAACCTGCTAAAATTGCGGTTGTGATTAAGGTCAAAGAAAAATAACGTTTCATATTGGCTCTTTTTTTGTTCTAAGTGGCGTTAGTATATGAACTTCTGTTAATTAGAACCAGTTTTTGCGGTAAACTGTTAGGGATAAAAATGTACAGTAAAGGTAACAATGAAGCGTTTTACTCCCCCAGAACAATTCCAAGCAACTAGCCTAAACACAGGGGCATTTGCTCACTTACGTCAGTTGTTTAAAATTCATCAACAATCAGACTGGCCTGAACCTGCGTATTTTTCCCCGTACCTAAACGCCATAAACGCAAATAATCTCCCCATTCGTTTTGTCGATGATGCAAAGGTTGACTTTGCAGAGCGTTATTATGAACAAGTCATTTTTGAAACAGGGGAAGTCCCCACGCGCCAACAAAATTGGCATGATCTGTTTGGTGGTTTTATTTGGTGCTTATTTCCAAAAACAAAAGCCCTTATTAATCAGCGTCATGTTGATGAAATAGCGTTGCATGGATTAAAACAGCGTAGTAAACATCGTAACGCTTTAACCCTATTTGACGAATGCGGTGTGGTTTTAGCTATTAGTGATTCTAACTGGAAAGAGTGCTTAAGAGACCACCAATGGAAAACAGCGTTTATACAGCATAGAGAGCTGTGGGGTAAAACCATAGCGCCATTTATGTTTGGTCATGCTAATTATGAAATGTTGACTAAGCCTTATATTGGGCTCACAGGCAAAGCCTTATTTGTAAATGTACCGGATGAAATATTTTGTAAAGATTTAGTAACGCAATACCAGTACCTAGATCAGCGACTTTATGAGATGATTAAACACGATGATTGTTTAGCCGATAATAAACAGCTTTCACCCTTACCCTTATTAGGTGTTCCTGGTTGGTGTGAGGAAAATAACAATTCATCATTTTACGACAACACGGACTATTTTAGACCGAAACGAAGGACACGAAAATGATAGAAGTCACCGCGCTTAAGAAGAAGTTTAAGCTCACTAAAGATCATAAAAAAAATAAAACAGATGAAGTAGACCCACGCGAAGATAAAGACTTTTTTCATTCAGTAAAAAATGTCAGCTTTAGCTGTGCAAAAGGCGAAGTATTAGGGCTGTTAGGGCCTAATGGCGCGGGTAAAACCACCACCTTAAGAATGATTTCAACCGCATTAAAACCGGATGATGGCAGTATTACTATTGCTGGAAATGACATAATTAAAAAGCCACTCATTGGGCGTAAATCTATCGGTTTTTTGTCTGGCTCTACTGGTTTATATGGCCGTTTAACGGTAAAAGAAAATATCGAATATTTTGCAAAGCTACATGGCATGAGCAAGCAGGCAATCAAGGCACGCTGTGAAGAGTTATTTACCTTACTCGATATGCATAAATTTATTGATAAGCGCGCTGAAAACTTATCAACCGGTATGAAACAAAAAGCCAATATAGCGCGTGCTGTAGTGCATCACCCAGATGTTGTTATTCTTGATGAGCCAACTACCGGGCTTGATATTATGACCACGCAAACAGTAATTAACTTTATTAAAGGCTTAAAAGCACAAGGAACTCCGGTTATTTTCTCAACGCACCATTTAGATGAAGTTGCACTTTTATGCGACCGTGTAGCGGTCATTAATGAAGGTATAAGTTGTTTTGATGGCACCCTCGCTGAATTTAAACAAGCGGGTAACAGCGAAGAATTAAACCAAGCGTTTATGAACATATTAACGGAGAAGCAAGATGTTTGAGGTATTTAAAAAGGAATTAACAGAGCTGCTACGCGATAAAAAAACCTTGTTGTTCGTGGTGGTATTTCCGATTGTGGTTTTTCCGTTGTTATTTGCTGTGGTTGCGTTTATCTCTTCGCAAGCCGCGCTTGATGCAGAGCAAAAAGTGAATACTTATGCGATTATCAATGGCGACTTTGCCCCAGAATTTACTGATAAAGTGTTTTATCATAAAAGCTTTGAGTTATATAAAGGCGATAAAACCTTCAATAGTGTTGAGGAGCTAAAAGCAGGCGTAACTGCTGGCGATATCGACATGGGGATATACTTACCAAGCGATGCAGTGCAAACATTAGATGATAAAAAGCAAAGTGAATGGCAAGTTGTATTTAATGATTCAAAATCAATTAACTTCTTATTTGAGCGTGTAAAAGAGCTTGCTAAAGAGTACAGCGATACACTTCAAGAAAGTAAACTATTAAGCTTTGGTATTGATAAAAGCGCACAACAATCTATTTTAAAGCCAATTAATGTGGTTAAAGTTGATACTGCAGACAAACGTGAAAACTTAGGTGAAAAAGTAGGTGGGTTTTTACCTTATTTACTTATCCCGTTAGTACTGATGGGGGCAACTTACCCAGCAATAGATTTAGGCGCTGGCGAAAAAGAACGTGGCACGTTAGAAACTTTACTACTTACGCCAATTACTCGTACAGAGCTAGTATTGGGTAAATTTATAACTCTACTCACTACTTCAATCGCATCAACTACTATCACCGTGATTAGTATGGGGTGTTGGATAGCATTAGCACTCGCATTTGCTGATCTAGAGTTTATTAAAGCCGCGTTTAGTACATTAGGTATTACAGACTTGCTGATGATTTTTGTATTGTTATTGCCAATTGCAGCTATTTTTTCTGCATTAGCATTGGCTATATCAATCTATGCACGTTCGTTTAAAGAAGCACAAAATTACATGACGCCATTAAGTATGGTGGTATTTTTCCCAATTATTATTTCCATAATGCCTAATATGGAACTGACCGCTAAAACAGCCTTTATTCCGGTTACTAACGTCGCCTTAGCGATTAAAGAAATTATTAAAGGCACCGTCGATTACACGCTGGTTGGATTGATATTTTTAGCTACGGCACTGATAGCCGGTGCGCTACTGGCATTTTGTGTTAAGTGGTTTAACCGCGAAGACGTGTTGTTTAGATAACCATTTTAATTGCAAAGTATTTAAAAAGGTCGCACAGCGACCTTTTTTTATAAATTATCATGATGAGAGAGTGCTATATGCTTAATCTAAGCTCTGTGTTTGAAAGTTACTAGATAAGCAATTAATAAAAAACCGCTGTATGAAAAAATCATACAGCGGTTTTTTTATTAACTTTAAGCTTATGCATTAAATTGATTTTTGATTGTTTCAATCGCGCTATCAATATCTATCATTAGCTTTTCGCCAGTGCGGCGGTTTTTAAGTTCTACCTTGTTTTCATCAAGGTTACGCTCACCAATTACAAGCGTGTAAGGCACACCAAGTAATTCCATGTCGTTAAACATAACACCAGGGCGTTCCTTACGGTCATCAAATAGCACATCTAGGCCTGCATCTTTTAAACCTTGGTATAGGTTATTAGCAATATCAGGAATACGATGCGATTTATGCATATTCATTGGCACAATTGCTAAATCGAAAGGCGCGATAGCTTTAGGCCATGTAATACCGTATTGGTCGTTATTTTGCTCAATAGCTGCAGCAACAATACGTGATACACCAATTCCATAACAACCCATAGTCATTATTTGGTTTTTACCTGATTCGCTCAGTACACCTGCTTTCATTGCTTCTGAGTACTTAGTACCTAGTTGGAAAATATGACCCACTTCAATACCGCGCTTGATTTGCAACGTGCCTTGACCACATGGGCTAGGATCGCCTTCTACGATATTACGGATATCAGCAACTTCGTAGTCTGTTACGTCGCGATCCCAGTTAATGCCACTAAAGTGCTCATCGTCTTTGTTGGCACCGGCTACAAAATCAGCCATTACATTCGCTGTTCTATCAACAATAATAGGCATGTTTAAGCCAACAGGCCCTAAAGACCCTGGTTTTGCGCCAATGGCAGCAACAATATCTGCCTCGGTTGCCATTTCTAGTGGAGAATCAACCAGTGGGTGTTTTTCAGCTTTAAGTTCATTTAGTTCATGATCGCCACGCAGTACTAATGCAACAAGGCCGCGTACGCCGTCTTCATTAGGAGTGCCATAAACCACTAATGTTTTAACACCGCGATGGGGTTTTACACCATAGTGTTTTTTCAGCTCATTAATTGTTTTAGCATCAGGCGTTGGGAATGCTTTTAGCTCTTTGCTTGCTTGTGGGCGCGCTTCAGTTGGCGCTAGTGCTTCGGCTTTTTCAATATTAGCGGCATAGTCGCTGGCATCACTAAAAGCAATGGCATCTTCGCCAGATTCAGCGAGTACATGGAACTCATGCGATACACTACCGCCAATAGAGCCTGTATCTGCAATTACTGGGCGGTAATCTAAGCCTAAACGTTCAAAAATATTACAGTAGGCTTTGTGCATTACTTGATACGTTGCATCTAAACATTCATCGGTTAAATGGAATGAATAGGCATCTTTCATAGTAAATTCACGGGCACGCATAACACCAAATCGTGGGCGACGCTCGTCACGTACTTTAGTTTGTACTTGGTACAAAGTAATTGGTAGTTGTTTGTAGCTGTTAATTTCTTTACGAACAAAATCGGTGATCACTTCTTCATGGGTAGGACCCATAGCAAATTCACGATTATGACGGTCGGTAAAGCGCATTAACTCAGGACCAAACTCACTCCAGCGGCCAGACTCTTCCCATAAATCAGCAGGCTGAATAACAGGCATAAGCATTTCAATTGCGCCGGCTTTATCCATTTCTTCGCGTACTATGTTTTCTACTTTTCTTAGCACACGTAAGCCAGAGGGAAGCCAAGTGTATAAACCCGAAGCGACGCGACGGATCATTCCGGCTCTAAGCATTAATTGATGCGAGACAATTTCCGCATCGGATGGCGTTTCTTTAAGTGTAGCGAGTATATATTGACTAGTACGCATGTTTTTTCCGAAATAGAGTGATATGTTCTTTTAATTAAGGCGCTCAGTTTACCAGCGGTTGCATTGACACTAAAGCGCTAAGTGATTTTTTATCGCATTTTATAGCCATAGCAGGGCTTTACAGTAGGTTTAACTAATTTCTATATCAGTAACGAGATGGTGAGAGTCAGTCACTTGCCAAGTAATATTGTATTCATACAAATTCATACCATAGCTTTGCATGCCTTGTTTTTGCTTTTTGTAGGCAGGGCGTGGATCTTGTTTTAGCACATTACTAATAAACGCTTGTAGCTCAGGGTAGTGTTGTTGCTTAGCAATAAAATCGAGCGCTTGCTCACTAAATTCAACACTCATTTGAGTTTCTGGACGCGTATCGGCAAATCCAGCGCTTGCATCCGGTAATGAGTCTGAATAGGGTAAATAAGGCTTTATATCTACAATGGGTGTGCCATCAAGTAAATCTATACCGGCGAGCAATAACGCTAACTGCCCGTTCTTATATTCAATTCCCTCTAACTTTACAGCGCTCATACCAATGGCATTTGGACGAAAAGTAGCACGGGTGGCAAATACGCCTTTGCGTTCGTTACCGCCTAAGCGAGGCGGGCGCACCATCGCTGAATAGCCTTTATCAGCAGTTTCATGAAAACGAAATATCAGCCAAATGTGGCTAAATTCATCTAAACCACGAACAAATTCTTCACGATTAAACTCTTTGGCAAAAATAAGTTTAGCTTTAGCTTCAGGCACTAAACGTGGCTGCCTAGGTATAGCAAATTTTTGTTTGTACGGAGATTGAATATGGCCAATAGCCGAAATTTGATAATCGCTCATAATGCTCGGTTATAGAAAAAATAGAGCATTATTCTACCTGTTATTAACGTTGCTGGCATTAGCTTAATATAATCAGCATAAAGAAATTTTAGACTGATTGGTTTAAATGTGGAATAAAAAAGGGCAAGGCTAAACCTAGCCTTACCCTCACATTGCAATTATTGAGTTGTTATTAAAACATGTATTGAAATGATACTGACGCAACATCCATTTCTGGATCAATATCATCTTCTAATTCGTAACGTTCATACTCTAAACGCACTTGCATATTGGTTGTAAAGGCATATTCAATACCTGCACCGTAAAATACGTCACCACCATCTTGAGATGCACTGATGCTGCCAACGGGTAGTTCTTGAGTAACGTCAGCATCCCATTCAAACCAACCACCTTTTGCATAAACAGAAAAGTCTTCAGTGATAGGTGCTGCAAACCGCGCGGCTAACGATACGCCATCAATTTCTGCTTTACTGTCTATATCACTCACTTCATCAAAGTTTTGATAAGCAAGCTCAAGGCTTAAATGTTCATTAAATTGAGTACCAATGTAACCTTTTAACATTTGCGCGTCGTCATCAAAATCGATGTCGTTTTCGCTATCCTCAAACTGAAATGAATATTGGCCATAACCAATACCGGTATAAATGCGTGGAGAGTCCATGTCGGTAACATCAGCCTGTGCCGCTGAATTAAAACCCAGTGTTGCTAAAGCAAGTGCAGAAAGAGAAAGTGTTTTAATCATTGTATAGCTCCTTTAAAAAATAATATCGATGTGTTCGACTTAATTTATCAAACATCAATTTACTAATTGCAGTGAGCGTGCCAAGTATTGCTTAGCCTAAAATTTGTACTTTAGTGGGTATTTATTGAACTAACTTGGTGTGTTTAGTACGCAAAATATTCAGGCATTCAGCGTACTGTAAATGTATAAAAATTAAAAAATTGTAGCTTTTACAGGTTGTTGTAGTTTATACATACCTGCAAAAGGTACTAAGTTAAACTTTATCTAATAGGTTTTCTGTTTCTATGGCTATTTGTTTCATTTTAATTGCGTAGTTCTCAAGCTTTTTGTCTTCGTCAGTAACCGATTTAAATTCTGGCACTGCCACGGGGTAACCTGTTTCATCCATAGCAACAAAGCTAATAACACAGTGGTTGGTTTCAACTAGGTTTTGCGTTTTCGGATCGCCACAGCGAACCTGAATAAAAATTTGCATACTAGTTTTGCCGGTATGTGCAATTTTTGCCTCAACTTCTACAATTTGGCCCACTAAAATAGGGCGGCTAAACTTAACGCCTGCAACCGATACCGTTACACAGTAATGGCCGCTCCAGCCCGCAGCACAGGCATAACCCGCTTGGTCAATCCACTTCATGACCACACCGCCATGCACCTTACCACCAAAATTTACATCGGTTGGCTCTGCTAAAAAACGAAAAATTACACTCGACGACGCCATAACACACTCTCATTTATTCATATTACTTAACAGCATAGCGCAAAAAAGGGGCCGAAGCCCCTGCAATTTAGGATAAGTTTATAATTTCAATAGAAAGGATGTTACATATTAGGGTAGTTAGGGCCACCAGCACCTTCAGGTGTTACCCAGGTAATATTTTGGCTCGGATCTTTAATATCACAGGTTTTACAATGCACACAGTTTTGCGCGTTGATCACAAAGGTTTGCTCGCCTTCTACCTCTTGCACTTCGTAAACACCAGCAGGGCAGTAGCGCTGCGCGGGTTCATCAAATTTAACTAAGTTAACCTTAATCGGGATTGATGCATCTTTAAGCTGTAAATGACATGGCTGCGACTCTTCATGGTTAGTGTTAGATAAAAATACCGAAGAAAGCTTATCAAAACTGAGTTTTCCATCTGGCTTAGGGTAGTTAATTTTTTCAGCCTGGTCAGCGTCTTTTAAAGTTGCATGGTCAGGTACGTTATCTTTAAAGCTAAACGGTAGGGCACCCTTAAATATATTTTGATCAAGCGTGTTGTATGCGCCGCCTGCAAATTTACCTAAGGTATGCATAGCAGGGCCAAAGTTGCGAGACTGATACAGCTCTTTATACGCCCATGACTTTTTAAACTCAGTAGTGTATTGAGTTAAATCAGTATTGGCTAAATCGTTTTGTAGGGCATTAAAAATAACTTCAGCGGCTATCATGCCTGATTTCATTGCCGTGTGGTTGCCTTTAATTTTTGCAAAGTTAAGCGTGCCTGCATCACAACCCACTAGCAAGCCACCCGGGAAGTGCATTTTGGGTAATGAATGTAAACCGCCTTTAGCAATAGCACGTGCACCGTAAGCAATGCGCTCTCCGCCTTCAAGGGTGTTTTTAAATACCGGGTGATGTTTTAATCGTTGAAATTCATCAAATGGGCTTAAGTGTGGGTTAGAGTAATTTAAATCAACAATTAACCCCACAACCACTTGGTTGTTTTCGCTATGATACATAAAGGCGCCACCGCCAGTGTCACCACTTAATGGCCAACCGGTTCCGTGTACAACTTTACCCAACTGATGTTTAGATTCATCAACTTGCCAAATTTCTTTAAAACCTAGACCATAATGCTGTGGTGAACATTCATCGTCTAAAGCAAACTGATTGATCAGTTGCTTACCTAAATGACCGCGACAGCCCTCAGCAAATACTGTGTACTTAGCGCGTAGCTCCATGCCTGGCATGTAACCGTCTTTTTCATTGCCATTTTTATCTACACCCATATCGCCAGTAATGATGCCTTTTACAACATCATCTTCAATAATGACTGAATGCGCACTAAAGCCAGGAAATATTTCTACTCCAAGGTTTTCTGCTTGCTCTGCCAACCAGCGACATACATTACCCATAGAAACAATGTAGTTACCGTTATTATGAAACGTATTAGGTGTAGCAAAGTGAGGAATTGAGGTTGCTTTATGTTCGTTGTTAAACCAGTAAATTTCATCATTTACCACTTTAGTCGACACAGGAGCGCCAAGCTCCTGCCAATTTGGCAGTAATTCGTCCAGTGCTTTGGTTTCAAAAACGGCACCTGATAATACATGTGCTCCAACTTCTGAGCCTTTTTCAACTACACATATCATGCACTCTTGTTGTTTTTCTTGTGCTTGCTGCGCGAGTTTAATTGCTGTTGAAAGCCCCGCAGGACCTGCCCCTACAACAACAACATCAAATTCCATGGTTTCGCGTTCAATCATAATAACCTCTTTATCTATGACGGACTCACCTTTGCTTTATTTGGCAAAAAGTAAGCTAAGCAACCCGTTTCTTTGTTATGCAAATTAAACGTTACAGGTTGTGAATAGTTTAAGGTTATTTTAGGTTGACGTTTACGTCAACAGGAAGTAGTCTGATTTCATAAAATAAATAGGTTGACGTGTACGTTAGCTTATAGGTTTAAATAATTATGGAGTCCCTATGAAAGTTCTCGTACCAATAAAAAGAGTGATCGACTACAACGTAAAAGCTCGCGTTAAACCTGACAACAGCGGTGTTGATTTAACTAACGTAAAAATGGCCATGAACCCATTTTGTGAAATTGCGGTAGAAGAAGCGATTCGTTTAAAAGAAGCGGGTACTGCAACCGAAGTGGTTGTTGTTACGATTGGCGCTAAAGCATCTCAAGAACAATTACGCACAGCACTGGCTTTGGGCGCAGATAAAGCGATTCATGTTGAAACAGAAGAAAATTTAGAGTCTTTACATATAGCAAAATTGCTTGCCAAAGTAGTTGAACAAGAATCGCCTGAACTGGTTATTTTAGGAAAACAGTCAATCGATTCTGATAATAATCAAACAGGTCAAATGCTAGCGGCGCTGACTAACCGTGGTCAAGGTACGTTTGCTTCTAAAGTGGTTATTGAAAATGGCAAAGTAAATGTTACTCGTGAAGTTGATGGCGGTTTACAAACCGTTGCACTTAATTTACCCGCAATAGTCACCACCGATTTACGTTTAAATGAGCCTCGTTATGCGTCGCTACCTAATATTATGAAAGCCAAACGTAAGCCGTTAGAAGTTATTGCGGCTGATTCGCTAGGTGTAGATTTAGCCCCGCGTATTGAATTGGTCAGTGTAGAAGAGCCTGCAAAACGTAGCGGCGGGATTATTGTTGAAGATGTTGCACAGCTTGTAGAAAAACTTAAAACAGAGGCAAAGGTGATTTAAATGAAAACTCTTGTAATTGCAGAGCACGATAACGGTGCCTTAAAACCAGAAACCTCAAAAACGATTAATGCCGCTAAAAAATTAGGCTTTGACGTAGATGTATTATTAGCAGGCATAAACCTTGGCGCCATGAGTGAGTCACTCGCGAGCATTGAGGGTGTTGCGAATGTTTTACTTGCTGATAATGCAGTTTATGAGCATCAACTTGCTGAAAGCATTACAGATCTAGTGTTATCACTTGCAGATAGTTACAGCCATATTGTGGCAAGTGCAACTACTACAGGTAAAAACTTTATGCCGCGTGTTGCCGCATTATTAGATGTAGCGCAGATTTCAGAAATTATTGACGTAATTGACGCAGATACATTTAAGCGCCCAATTTACGCGGGTAATGCTATTGCAACGGTTAAATCGCTCGATAGTAAAAAAGTGATCACAGTACGTGCAAGTAGCTTTGATTTACAAGGCGAGCAAGCTCCAGCTAATGTAACCGCTGTAGATGCAGTCTCTGATTCACAGTTAAGCAGTTTTGTTAGTGTTGAACAAACTGAATCAGAGCGTCCAGAGCTAACGGCTGCAGATGTGGTTATTTCGGGTGGTCGTGGTATGCAAAATGGTGAAAACTTTGCACTATTAAATGGTATTGCCGATAAACTCGGTGCAGCTATTGGTGCATCACGTGCAGCGGTTGACGCGGGCTTTGTGCCTAACGACATGCAAGTAGGGCAAACAGGTAAAATTGTTGCGCCTAATTTATATATTGCCGTGGGTATTAGTGGTGCCATTCAGCATCTTGCGGGTATGAAAGATTCAAAAGTTATTGTTGCCATTAATAAAGACCCTGATGCGCCAATATTCCAAGTGGCTGATTACGGTTTAGTTGCTGACTTATTTGATGTTTTACCACAGTTAGAGCAAGCATTATAAGCAACAGCAATAAGCAGCTCCTAAAGTAACAAATTCTGATTTAAAGCCGCCGTTTCATTATTGATTCTGCGGCTTTTTTAATTCAACAACTCCACTTATCTAAATTACTTGCGATTTAGGTTTTTTTATTACAAAGTGACAGCGTTGTCATTTGTAGAAATACAAATTATTAAATAGGTGCCAAAATGACAAGGTATAAAGCACTTGATGCTATGCGTGGGCTAACCATAGCGTTAATGATACTGGTAAACACTCCGGGATCGTGGTCCCATGTGTATGCCCCTTTACTTCATGCAGATTGGCATGGTTGTACCCCTACGGATGTAATTTTTCCGTTTTTTATGTTTATTATTGGCTCTGCGATGTTTTTTTCGTTCAAAAAAACTAACAGTGCAGCCAGTGCTAGCCAAGTATTAAGACTAGTTAAACGTGGAGCAATTATATTTGCCATTGGTCTAGCTTTAAATATTTATCCCTTTACTACCAATATTGAAAACTTGAGAATATTAGGTGTACTGCAACGTATAGGGATAGCCTATATTTTAGCGTCTATCTGTGTGTTGTTTTTAAATAGGCGAGGGGTGTTAACGCTATCGGTTATTATCTTAGTTGCTTATTGGTTATTACTGTTAAGCGTTGGCGCTGAAAACGCTTATACACTCGAACATAACCTAGTTAGAGCGGTTGATATTGCCGTACTAGGTGAGTCGCATTTATGGCAAGGCAAAGGGCTCGCATTTGATCCAGAAGGGCTGATCAGTACGTTACCCGCTGTGGTGAGTGTCTTATTTGGTTTTGAAGTAACGCGCCTGTTAACGAGCACAAGTTGCCAGTGGGCAAGTATTAAACGGCTGTTAGTTATTGGTGTAGTTGCAGTTGTTATTGGGCAATTAACCTCAATGGTGATGCCAATTAATAAATCGCTTTGGACTAGTAGCTTTGTTATTTACACATCCGGGATTGCTTGTATTGTGTTGGCATTTTTTGTTTGGCTTTGCGACATTGTTAAACCTGAGCGCCTTGTTAATCCATTAATTGTGTATGGGTCAAACCCACTGTTTATATATGTATTATCGGCTGTGTGGGTACTGAGCTATTCACTGATTAATATTGGCGAGCTAAACTTGGGGGATTGGATGTATCAGCAACTCGCCTTGGTTATGAGCGCTAAATTGGCATCGTTCACCTTTGCTTTATTGCATGTTATTGGCTTTTGGGTAATTTCGAATATGCTTTATAAACGAAAAATATTTATAAAGATTTAGTATTTATAACAATTTTCTTCCCTAAGCGGGAGGCAAATTGTTCAAGTATTTATGCACATTAATATATCAGACAATAAAAAACCAACCCGCGGGTTGGTTTTTTTATTTAACGTTACAAAGCTTAGCTTAGTACGTTGCGCTGCCTTTGGTACGTGGGAATGCAATCACATCACGTACGTTACCCATACCAGTAACATAAGCAACTAAGCGCTCAAACCCTAAACCAAAGCCAGAGTGTGGCACGCTACCGTATTTACGTAGATCGCGGTACCAGCTGTAGTCTTCTTTGTTTAAGCCCATCTCTTCAAGGCGTGCATCTAATACATCAAGACGCTCTTCACGTTGTGAACCACCAATGATCTCACCAATACCTGGTGCTACTACGTCCATAGCTGCAACAGTTTTGCCGTCTTCGTTTTGGCGCATGTAGAATGCTTTAATATCACGCGGGTAGTTTTTAATAACAACCGGTGCTTTAAAGTGTTCTTCAGCTAGGTAGCGCTCGTGCTCAGACTGTAAATCTACACCCCATTCAACGTCGTACTCAAATTTCTTGCCACACGCTTTTAAAATTTCTACAGCGTCGGTGTAATCAACTTGGGCGAAGTCTTTTTCTACAAATTCTTCTAAACGGCTAATGGCTGTTTTTTCAACTCGTAATGCGAAAAATTCCATGTCGTCACGGCGTTCTTCTAATACGGCTTTAAACACGTACTTAAGCATGTTTTCAGCCAGTTTTGCGATGTCTTCTAAATCAGCAAACGCAACTTCTGGCTCTACCATCCAAAATTCAGCAAGGTGACGTGAAGTATTAGAGTTTTCTGCACGGAACGTTGGGCCAAAGGTGTAAATTTTTGACATAGCTGAAGCGTACGTTTCACCATTAAGTTGGCCTGAAACCGTTAAAAAGGCTTCTTTACCAAAAAAGTCTTCGCTGTAATCAATCTCGCCTTTGTCTGTCATTGGCAGGTTTTGCATATCAAGCGTTGATACACGGAACATCTCACCCGCACCTTCACAGTCACTTGCAGTAATAATTGGCGTGCTGATCCAGTAAAACCCTTGCTCATGGTAAAAGCGGTGAATTGCTTGTGCTAAACAGTTACGTACACGTGTTACTGCGCCAATCATATTAGTGCGAGGGCGAAGGTGAGCGTGTTCACGTAAATACTCAATGCTGTGGCGTTTAGCCGACATTGGGTAGGTGTCTGGATTTTCAACCCAACCTAACACAGTCACTGAGTTAGCTTGAATTTCGAAAGATTGACCTTGTCCTGCTGATTGTACTAATACACCGGTAACCGACACAGAACAGCCTGCTGTTAAGCTTGTAACTTCATCATAATTATTCAGTGAATTAGGAACTACCGCTTGAATAGGATCAAAACACGAACCGTCATGAACGGCTAAAAATGATATTCCTGCTTTTGAATCGCGGCGTGTACGGATCCAGCCTTTAATGGTTACTTGGCTGTCTACCGCAACATTGCCTTTTAATAGCTCTGAAATCGCTAAATGGCTCATCTTCACTCCAATGATATAAGTTGCCTAACTATATAAATTAACTGTGCGTTACTCGTGCTATTTAGCATTTGAGGTCACTGCACTTGAACCTTGTATAATACCTAGTAAAGTAAAATAAAAAAACTGTTGTGGGCAACTCTTTAAAAGTTTTTAATGGTACGTTGTTTTTTTAACCAACTTTTACAGTTAAATAACCACTATTACCATTTGTTGCTCTGAAATTTAATCAATTTGTGGCATTATTAGTAAATAAACCGAATTGACGTATTAATAAAAAATGGATGCTATGAAACAAGTTTTTATTTTACGAGGACTACCAGGCAGTGGTAAGTCATATTATGCGCAAAATCTCGCCGAGGAACTTTCCGGAGCAGATGAAAGCCAATATTTTATTTGCTCAACAGATGATTACTTTGTTAACGAGCAGGGTGATTACCATTTTGATAAGTTTAAATTATCGCAATATCATAATTTAAACTTGGCGCGTTTTATTAATGCCTTAGCACAAGGCATTGAACTGGTAATAGTGGATAACACCAATATTAAAAAGTGGGAATTTATTGCCTATTCACAAGCAGCCATTGCTTTAGGCTATCAGGTAAAAGAAGTGATTGTTGGCGAAGTGAAAGATAAATCAATGCAACACTTATACGCCAAACGCAATAGCCATAACATACCGTTAAAAACCATTAGTAAAATGGCTTACATGTTTGAATGGTAAACGTTAAATTTTAGCTAATACGTCTATATCAGAGTGTGTAATGGCATCTAAATGAGCAGTGATTTTTTCACTGCTCCAATCCCACCATGCAATCGCTAAAAGTTTATTAATTGTCGCATCATCAAAACGCTTTTTTATCAATTTTGCAGGGTTACCGCCTACAATGCCATAGGCTGGTACATCAGACGTTACCACAGATTTACTTGCTATAATGGCACCATCAGCAACTTTGACCCCAGGCATAATGGTAGCGTTGTAACCTATCCACACATCATTACCTATTTCAGTATCACCTTTAAAAGGTAAGTCACCTTGTTGAGGTGCAGATTTTTCCCAGCCATTACCAAATATAAAAAATGGATAAGTAGAAAAGCCGGAGGTTTGATGATTAGCCCCATTCATTATAAAAGTAACGTCTTTAGCTATCGCACAAAACTTACCGATTTGGGGTCTGTTTACCTATCAGGATTAAGATTTGTTCAACCTAGGGGCGATTAAATTGCGGCGCGAAGTTTGTAACCTAGTGGGCTAAGTAAAAACCGAGCAACAAAAAGTTAATTGTCCCTAGGCAGAACCCTGCGGGCAGTGCGTGTTTGGCATTAATGCTGCGTTATCGCCTAATTATGTGGAAAAACCACACTACATAGGCTCCGCCTTGCCTAAAAACCAAACACACTACTGCAAATTTAATCTCGAAAGATAAACAGACCCCGTTCATCCCCGATAAAATCGAAATGGTAAAGTACATTTTTTTCAAAGTTTTCAGGGCCGTCAGGGTCGTCGTAATAGGTGTAATCACCAACGTCTATATTTGCAGAGGTGATAAAGTTTTTTAAATAACCTACTTGAGGAAACCCTTCCATAGGTGATGGATTGTTTGGATTTGGTCCGTTCATAGTTTCCTCCAAAGTAGAATATATAAAGCGCTAGCTTTTAAATGCCGCTAGTGGATGAGAGGTACTTAGCGATACATGTACGTTATCACCCGGGTGTACAACCACTTCATGACTCACGCGACTTGTAACCACAGTACCACAGGCTAGTTTTATGGCGCATAATCTGCTGCCGCCTTCAAAGCGTACCCAAATTACTTCGCCATTATTTCCTACACTGCTTTGTACTAATAATAAATCATCTGGACGAAGTAACACTTCTACCTCACCGTTTTCACAGTCAACACCATGAGCGGGTACATTACCAATATCGGTAAGTGCTTGGCCGTTATTCAGCGTTCCTTTAATAAAACTAGCTTCACCTAAAAAGCGTGCTACAAAGCGATTGTTGGGTGCACTAAAGCATTGCTCTGGGCTATCAATTTGCTGTATTTTTCCGCCTTTTAGTACACCCACGCGATCGCCCACCGAAAGTGCTTCTTCTTGATCGTGCGTTACCCAAATAGCGGGTACGCCGGCTTCTTTAAGGGCATTACGTATATCCCAACGTAGCATGTCTTTTAAAGCCGCGTCTAAGTTTGATAGTGGCTCATCAAGTAATACAAAGTCTGGCTGGTGGGCTAGGGTGCGCGCTAATGCAACACGCTGTTTTTGTCCGCCAGAAAGTGTCGCTGGTTTTTTATGTCTAAACGCATCTAAACCGAGTAGCTTTATCCAATGATCAGCAGGGCTTGTGTCTTTTAGTTTAAAACACACATTTTGCTCAACCGTTAAATGGGGAAACAACGCAAAGTCTTGAAACACCATACCTACACTGCGTTTTTCAGGGGCTACAGTATACTTTGGTGTAGCAGTCCATTTAGCAACTTTAATTTCACCCTCGCTAATTGGTAAAAGCCCAGCTAGGGCTTGTAAAATAGTACTTTTACCACAACCTGTTGGACCAACAAGCATTAAAATTTCGCTTTCACCTAAAGTGAAATTTAAGTCACTAACAACACGATTACTGCCATAATCTATAGACAACTGACTTACAGATAGCATTTATATAAAATCCTTAATGTTCAAACTGGTTGCGTTTCTCGCCAGACATCATAATAGCTAAAGCCGCCGCCGAAATCACCACTAACAATAAACCAGGTATTGCTGCGCGGCCAAAATAACCAGCTTCATAAACACGCCATAAATACGTTGATAAGGTTTCAAAGCCGGTGGGGCCTAATAAAAGTGTGGCTTCTAATTCGCGCATTGACTCTAAAAAGACTAAAGCGGCACCTGCAATAATACCCCGCATCGTTAAGGGTAAAGTAATACGTGTGAAAGCTTCGCGCGGGCTTGCGCCTAATACCCGGGCAGATTTTACTAAGCTTGGATCAAGGTGCTCGGTGCTGGTGCGCACAGAGCCAACCGCAAGTGGTAAAAAACGTAGCATATAAGCAATGATCAACAAGCCTAGCGTTTGATATAAAAATGGCAGTTGTAAGCCACCATATACAAGCGCTGTGCCCATAACAATTCCCGGAATACCAAAACCAAAGTAAGTAACGCGCTCCATTACCTTACCTGCTTTTCCGGTTAATGCTGCATGCGCCACAGGAATAGCCACAATAACTGTAACAATAGCTGCAATCGCTGAAGCGTAAGTAGAGTGCCATGCAATACTAAAATCAAACGAACTAAAGCCATCACGCACTAGCCAAAGTGTAAATACGGCGAGTGGTAAGCCAATAGCAAGTAATAAAATAGGGGCAAAGGTGGCAAACATCGCGCCTAATTGCCATTTTTTTGGGAATAAAATAAGCGGCCGGCCTTGGCGTTCAGACGCAGTTTTAATTTGCGATTCAATCATTAATAAAAAGCCAACAATTACCATTAGCTGCATAGACAGCATAGCAGCACGGCTCAGTTCAAAGGCGTTATATTCTACATAAATAACGCGAGTGAAGGTGTCTAAACGCATCATTGCCGGTGTACCAAAGTCTGATAGCGTATATAAGGCAACGAGTAATGAGCCCGCAGCTATCCCGTTTACAACACGGGGCAAAATAACTTTAAATACGCTTTGTGTCATCGACATCCCCAATGTACGCGCTGCATTGACCATACTGGCATCAAGACTAAGTAGGGAGGAGCGGGTTGTCATCATTACAAACGGGAAGGTATACAAGGTCATGACAATGGCGGCGCCAGTTAAGCCATACATAGAGGGGGTTTCAAAACCAAGTATGTTATGTATTTCACCACCAGGGCCAAATGCAGCATAAAGCGTAAATGCACCAATATAACTTGGTATAGCAAGGGGGGCGGCAAATACCACTAACCAAAACTTTTTAAATGGCAGCTGTACATAAGCGCTAATAAACGCCAGTGGTACACCAATTAAAATTGAGCCTAATACGGTTAAGCCCATTAACGAAAGGGTATTGCTTAAAATGGTTAAATTATGGCTATCAAAAAAAGAGCTTGCATCACTGGCAAGCGTTATTAAAACAAAAATAGGGGTAAGGGTAACAAGCGCTGCAAGCAGCGCCATAGGATAAGATGGTGGTATTCGCATTATAAAACGCCGCTGCTGCGCATTAAGTCAATAGTTGGGCGTAAGTCAGCCAACTGAGTTAAGTCTATCTTTGGTGGCGAAATACTGGTTAATTTAGGCAAGCCATCAGGTTGCTTTATGCCATTTACTAGCGGAATTTCATACGCTTCGCTCGCTAAATAACTTTGTACTTCAACACTGAGTAAATAGCGCATAAAGTTAGTTGCTAGTGGGTCGTCAGATAACGATAAAATACCAGAGGCATTCACTAAACAACCGGCATCTTGCTGTGTAAATGCAAGATCAAGTTTAGCGTCGGGCTTACCAGACTTCAAACGTAACGTGTAGTAGTGATTAGCAAAACCAATATCTACTTCACCACGTTCAACGCCCATTACCACACCGAGTTCGCCAGCGTAAGTTTTTGAGCGTTTTTGCACTTTTTTAAGCCATTTAGCAGTTTTATCATCGCCTTCTAAAATTCGCATAGCGGTAACAAACGATTGAAAAGAAGCATAAGCGGGTGCCCAACCAATACTTAAATCACTGTCTGCAATTTCCATAATGCTTGTTGGAATTTGCTCTTTGGTTAAGCGCTCAGTATTAAATGGCAAAGTACGTATACGACCAGTTACAGGTGCCCACTCATCGTATCTAAACTGTGGTTGTAGTTGTGCAGATAAATCACTAGGCATAGGTTTAGCAAGCCCTGCATCGGTTACTAAACCAATAGCGCCCGAGTCGACAGCCCAAAATAAGTCAGCACGTTTAACACCTGCTTTAGCTTCGGCAACAATCGTATTAGCCAAAGCTGCAGTTGGGCCGCGTCGAATAGCAAGATCTAAATCTGGGTTCTTTTTTTGAATGGCTTGTAAAACGTTTTCGTATAAGCCACCTTCACCACGGCCTAAATAAAGGGTCAATGCACCTTTTAATTTAGGCAATGTATCAACAGACACGGGGTTTGCAATAGCAATATCAGCGGCAAAAGCGCGTGAAAGCGATAGCGGCAAAGCACCCGCTACCCCTAACGCAGCTAAGCCTTGAATAAAGGTTCTGCGCTTCACTTAAAATACATCCTTACGTGATTTTTCAGCTTTTTCAATTAGCGTTTGTGCACGAGTTAACTTAGTTTGCATATCAACAACCACGTCACGTACTTGGTCTACAGTTTTATTAGTTGAAATAGCCTGCGGTAGCGTTACATTAAAGTCTTTTTCAAGTACTTCTACTAAGTTAGCGTCTTGCTCAATGAGTGTGCCTTCAACGCCTTCAAATAAATGCAGGTAAGTATCGTGAACTATACTCGTTGCTTCATCGCTTAAGCGTTCTGCGTATTTAGCGACCACTCGGTCTAATTTGTGTTTAATTTCATCAATGGTCGCGCTTTGCGTCATTTCTTTTGTTGCTGTGGCTGTAACGCTTTTTAATAACCCTTTTTGTTGAAACTGAGCCGCAAGCTTAACTGCGCCAAGGCCTTGCCATAATGCATTGTTCATTGCTTGTTGCTGCGTACGTACTTCTGACGTTGGCTTTTTGTTATCAATAGCCATTTTTATGCCATACAAACCTTGCCAAATAGAGGCATACACAGGGACATAATTTGTTTCTATGGCACTGTGAAATTTAACCGATTCCCAGTACTCAATTAAGTCATCAGTGTTAACTGCTTTAGCGCCTTTTTTCTCGTAATTGCTTACTAGGGTATCAACCTTTGAAACCATCCACTCAACGTCTTCGTTGTAGGTTTTTAAATTAGCTTGAAGGTGATTAACATGCTCACCAATTGGGCCATTAGCAAGTGCCGGTTGTGCAAAAATCGCAGAGGCGAGTAAAAAAGTTGCACTTAATGTCTTGGCAGGCTTAAGTAATATTTTCATAGCAAGTGAGTCCATAAATGTTATTGTAAATGATAGTCATTATCATATCCCTAAAGAACTCTCAGATCAACATACTAAATCAAGCCAAAGGACTAAATTTACTAAACTTTACAGAGGAATAATAACTAAATGGATATATCAATTAAATTTTAACTTTCGTGGCTAAAATAATTAACCATCTATACGTAATGTTTACCCTTTATAGCGTTATATATTGCATCACAAAGGTGTTTTATACTGGTATCGTCACTTATATATGGCGGCATTAGGTAAATTAGTTTACCAAAGGGTCGTATCCACACTCCTTGGCTAACAAAATAAGCCTGAATTTTAGCTACATCTACTATTCCTGCCTCATCTGTCAGCTCTACCACGCCAATGGCACCTAAAGTTCGAACATTTGCTACATCAGTAAGTGAGTTACACTGATGTAATTGCTGTAACGCTTGGTTTATTTCACAAATTCGCCGTTGCCAATTTTGTTCCAGCAACAAGTCTATACTGGCACACGCTACGGCGCAGGCGAGAGGATTACCCATAAATGTAGGTCCGTGCATCAAAACACCGGCTTCACCTTCGCTAATGCCTATTGCTATTTTGTCGGTCGTTAACGTGGCTGATAAAGTCATGCTGCCGCCGGTGAGTGCCTTGCCAATGCAAAGTATATCTGGCTGTACATTGGCGTGCTCTACAGCAAACATTGTACCGGTACGGCCAAAGCCCGTAGCAATTTCATCGCAAATGAGCAGTACATCGTATTGAGTACATAACTTGCGCACACAGGCTAAATAATCAGGGTGATAAAAGTTCATTCCTCCTGCGTTTTGTACTATGGGTTCAATAATAAAGGCGGCAACATGCTGGTGGTGATTTAAAAAATAGTGTTCTAGTTCATCCGCCTCGGCTTGATTAAACTCGTCATTAAATTGGCTAACAGGCGCAGGTACAAATACATGCTCAGGTAAAAAGCCAGAGTACAAGCTATGCATAGAATTAACCGGATCGCACACACTCATGGCCGCAAAAGTATCGCCATGATAGCCCTTAAACGGAGTCATTAACTTTTGTTTAGTACTAATGCCTTGGCTTAACCAATACTGCAGTGCCATTTTAATCGCGACTTCAACACTTACCGAGCCACTGTCGGCTAAAAATACTTTATTTAAATGCTCGGGCGTTATCGCTACTAGCTTTTTACAAAGCTCCACTGCGCTGTAATGGGTAATGCCGCCAAACATTACATGGCTCATTTTATTGATTTGCTCTGTCATCGCATGATTTAAAACGGGATGATTGTAGCCATGTATTGCGCTCCACCAAGAGGCCATACCATCAATGAGTTTTTCACCTGTTTCTAAGTAGATAAGGTTGTGATTGGCGTGTGTAACAGGGTAAACCGGAATTGGTTGAGTCATTGATGTATAAGGGTGCCAAATGTGATTTCGGTCAAAATCAAGGTCTATTGTGTGTTTTGTGTTCATATGTAAACTTTAACTAAGTGAGCTTCGTTGACAATGGTACGGCAATACGTATTCTAAGCCAATAACACCAAGAGCAAAAAATAAAAGAGAGTATTATGGAGCTTGCAACAGTTCGCCACGATTGGACCCATAGCGAGGTTAAAGCCTTATTTGAAATGCCGTTTAACGATCTGCTTTTTAAAGCCGCGACCGTACACCGTGCTAATTTTAATCCTAATCAGGTGCAAATTTCTACTTTACTATCAATAAAAACAGGTGCTTGCCCTGAAGACTGTAAATATTGCCCGCAGTCTGGTCATTATAAAACCGACCTAGAACGAGAGCGCCTGCTAGAAGTAGAAAAAGTAGTAGAGCAAGCACGCCTTGCAAAACAAAAAGGCGCCACCCGTTTTTGTATGGGCGCTGCGTGGTCAGATCCTAAAGATCGTGATATGCCGTACATTTCAAAAATGGTTAAAGAAGTAAAAGAGCTTGGCCTTGAAACCTGTATGACGTTGGGCAAGCTCACCAATGAAAAAGCCCATGCGCTGAGTGATGCAGGGCTTGACTACTATAATCATAATTTAGATACCTCACCTGAATACTACGAGCAAATTATAACTACCCGTACCTTTGCAGACAGACTAAACACTATTGATCATGTGCGTGATGCCGGTATGAAAGTTTGTTCTGGTGGTATTGTCGGTATGGGTGAGCAACCCAGCGATCGTTATGGGTTATTAATGCAATTGGCTAATTTGCCGCAGCAACCAGAAAGCGTCCCCATTAACATGCTAGTAAAAGTAAAAGGGACACCGCTTGAAAACGTAGACGACTTAGATCAGTTTGAGTTTATTCGTACTATTGCCACCGCGCGTATTATGATGCCGCACAGCTATGTGCGTTTATCGGCAGGGCGCAGCGCAATGAATGAGCAAATGCAATCGATGTGTTTTTTTGCCGGTGCTAATTCCATTTTTTATGGTGATAAACTCCTTACTACAGAAAACCCAGAAGCTGATGCCGATATGCAATTAATTAAAAAACTGGGTATGAACCCTGAAACGGCAGAAGACTATTCAGATGAAGCCGTTGCTGCGTCGTTATCTTCTAAAGTGGCCGATAAAGCCAGTTCAGAATTGTTTTATCCTGCTTAACATTGTGTATTGCTATGTCATTTGATTTTATAAATAGCCATTTACAAGCGCGCCAGCAAAGCGCGCTTAACCGCAAGCGTTATGTTATTGAGCAAGCCAGTGCGCGTGAAATTATAGTTGATAATAAACGCTATCTTAACTTTGCTAGTAACGACTACCTAGGCTTTGCGGATGAGCCCACTTTGCTTGAAGGTATGCATAGCTTAGGAAGTCATAGCTCTGCTTTAGTTACTGGCTATCAAGGTGCGCAGCAACAGCTCGAAAAATACTTATGTGCTCAGTTGGGCTATAACAATGCCATGCTGTTTAATTCGGGCTTTAGTGCTAATAGCAGTGTTATAAAAGCGCTATTTCAAGATAAAGCCATTGCTCAACAAAGTGCGATTTTTCAGGATAAACTTAATCATGCGAGCTTAATCGACGGCGCATTGCATGCAAACGCAGCACTTGTGCGCTTTAACCATAACGACATGAATCATTTACGTTCACGGCTCGAAAAGTCCAATGCTAAGTATAAACTGATCGTGAGTGAGGGTGTATTCTCAATGGATGGCGACCAAGCACCATTAATTGAGTTACTGAGTTTAGCTAAAGCACATAACGCCTGGTTAATGATAGACGATGCGCATGGCTTTGGCGTACTGGGAAAATCGGGTTTGGGAAGCTGTGAGCCACTTATAGCGGCAGAGAATTTGCCAGATATTTTAGTGATCACCTTTGGTAAAGCGCTAGCAAGTAGCGGGGCGTGTGTATTAGGTTCGAGTGAATTTATTGATTACATGCTGCAGTTTAACCGTGATTACACTTATTCGACCGCAATGTCGCCTTTTATTGCTTCGCATACATTATCAAGAATTAAAACCATACGTGATGCTAACGACAAGCGAGCCAAATTAAACGCTAATATTGCTTTATTTAAACGTTTAGCCAATGAGCACAAAATTGCCTTAATGGATTCGACCACTGCCATTCAACCCTTAGTTTTAGGGTGTGCCGAACAGACTTTAAAAGCTTGTGAGCAGCTCAAACAGCAGGGTATTTGGCTAACCGCTATTCGCCCGCCCACGGTGCAGCATAATACATCAAGGCTACGCGTTACTTTAACCGCCGCCCATACCGAGCAAGATATTACAACATTGGTAAATTGTTTAAAAAAGGCCATTGCATGATAAGCGCACACGCTGTAAATACGAACTCGCGAATAAAGTCACCGTTAGCTTGTTCAGCTGTTAATGGTTTAAAGCAGGTAACGCAACGCAAGTTTTCAACAGCGGCAAACCAATATTTAGCCCATGCGCATGTGCAAAAACAAGCCGCAATCGATTTAATTAAACTCATAAAGCTTGATGCGAGCACAAAGCACAAACACTGTGTTGATTTAGGCGCAGGGCCGTTAGTGAATACCCAAAAGTTACAAGGAATATATAAACAGGTAATTGCCATGGATTTAAGCCTCAACATGCTTAAAAATAGTGCAGTAAACGCACCGCGTATTTGCGCCGACATGGATAACTTACCATTACAACAAAATAGTATTGATGTGGTATTTAGTAATTTTGCGCTGCAGTGGTCGGCTAATTTTGAAATGCTAATGCATTCATTACATTCAGCTTTAAAGCCCGGCGGGCAGGCGTACATAAGTACGGTGGTAGAAGGCTCACTACATGAAATAAAAACGGCGTTTGCCGCGCTCGATTCGCATAGCCACATTAATAACTTTTTAAGTAGCGACAATATAAACCAATCGGTCGAAAAGGCAGGGTTTATTATTAATAGTGCGACAGAGGTTATTTATACCGATGAGTTTACAAGCCCGCTTAAAGCGATTAGTTCAATTAAAGCCATTGGCGCAACGTCGCAAAATAAAGCAACCCAACGCCCTGGTTTATTAACTAAATCGGCGCTGCAAAAAGTATGTGCTGCGTATCCGCTTATAAACAACCAAGCCCATGTATCTTACCATGTGATATTGTTATCATTAGAAAAAGCAAAAATTTAAAGGTAAGGCAATGCAGCAATTTTTTATTACCGGTACCGATACCGACGCTGGTAAAACCCACGTAACCAGTTTGCTATTAAAGTTACTCGCTCAACATAAACAGCGCGCAATAGGCTTTAAACCGATTGCATCAGGGTGTGAACTTGCGTTTGATCAGCTTGTGAATGCCGATGCCTTAATGCTAATGGAAAGCGCGACCGTGAGCGCTAAGTACGACATTATTAACCCATTTGCATTTGCGCCGCCAATAGCTCCCCATATAGCTGCAGAGCAAGCGGGACTAAACATAACAGTAGAAAAGCTCAGCACGGCTTATCAACATGTTAAGCAGCAAGGTGCCGATTACCTGTTAACCGAAGGTGCGGGCGGCTGGGCATTGCCAATTAATAATAACGAATATTTATACGACTGGGTAAAAGCAGAGCAACTACCCGTAATATTAGTGGTAGGGATGAAACTTGGCTGTATTAATCATGCTTTACTCACTGCAGCCCATATGCAAAGTATGGGTGTTAATTGCATTGGCTGGATTGCTAACCAAGTTGATGGCACTATGGATGAATACCAAGCAAACTTAGATTCACTTAAAGCACGTTTACCATTCCCGTTGCTTGCTATAAGCCCCTATACCGAGCAAACCCCTAAATTACAAATTTATAAAACCCTGCTTGAAAAATTATTACTAAATCCATAAATAACCCTTGTGTTGTGACATAGTTTGTCACAGAATAGCGCTGACGTTATGACATAGTGTGTCATAACGCAGTGATTGCTATAGCCGATCAACAAAAAGAAATCGCTCAGCAATAAATGTTATTTTTGGAGACCATGTATGAAACGTGTATTTTTGTTTTTATTAACTAACTTAGCGGTTATGTTGGTATTAGGTGTTGTGCTTTCAATCATAATGAGTGCGCTGGGCTTAAGCCATCGTAGCTTGGGTGGTATTTTATTAATAGCTGCTGTATTTGGTTTTGGTGGGTCGTTTATTTCTTTGTATATGTCGAAATGGATGGCGAAAAAATCAACCGGTGCACAGGTTATTACAAAACCAAGTAACGAAACCGAGCAGTGGTTAATGAACACGGTTGCCGCGCAAGCTAAAAAAGCTGGTATTAATATGCCTGAAGTGGCTATTTACGACAGCCCAGAAATGAACGCCTTTGCAACCGGCCCGAGTAAAAATAACTCGCTGGTGGCGGTAAGTACGGGTTTATTACACAATATGACCCAAGATCAAGCCGAGGCAGTGCTTGCGCACGAAGTATCGCACGTGGCTAATGGCGACATGGTAACGCTAACGCTTATTCAAGGCGTGGTTAATACCTTTGTTATTTTTGCCGCAAAAGTACTGGCGGGAATTGTAGATAATTTTATAAATAGCGATGAAGAAGAGGGCGGCAGCAGCTGGACTTACTTCTTATTTGATATGTTATTCCAAGTATTATTTGGTGTATTAGCCAGTGTGGTGGTTGCTCATTACAGCCGCAAACGTGAATTTGCAGCCGACAACGGTGCAGCTCAGTTGGTAGGCGCAGATAAAATGCGTTCAGCCCTTGAGCGATTAAAGCAAAACCACCCATCGCAATTAGAAGGCTCAATGATGGCCTTTGGTATAGCCAGTGGTAAAGGCATGGCTGAGTTGTTTTCATCTCACCCACCGCTTGATGCACGTATAGACGCACTACGTCGTTAAAAAAATTCAAGTTTTTCACAGTACTTGTAAACAAAAAGCCTGCATTTGCAGGCTTTTTTATGTTTAATAGTTTTTATTGTGATTGAATAATGTCTGTAATTCCCTCTGGTGAGAGTATTTCAATCCAGTAACCGTCTGGGTCTTTAATAAAGGCAAGGCCTTTCATTGAGCCGCCATCTGGCTGTTTTACAAACTCCACATCGTATTTAGCAAAGCGCTCACAGGCAGCGTATACATCAGGTACGCTAATACCAATATGGCCAAAGCCTTTTGGTTCTTCATTACCACTGTGATAACCGCTAAAGCTGTCGTCGTTTTCAGTGCCCCAGTTATGGGTAAGCTCAATCAGCGCAGGGCGGCGAAACACCCATTGAGTTTTTTCTTTATCATCGCCTTTTGGCATATCTTGCTCATAGCCTAAAAAGTACAAGGTAAATTCCATACCAGGAAAGTCGTACTTACCTAATAGTTTCATGCCCAATACGTTTTCATAAAATGCCAGCGACGGTTTTGGATCTTTAATACGCAACATAGTTTGCTGCATCACATAGCCCTCAGTGGCCTGTGCAATTTGCTCTGGAGATTCGTTATAGCTAGACATGAGATAATCCTTAATAAAATGACTGAAAAACCTTAATGGATTTAAAAAGGCAGGGAATACGAACATCATAATCAACAGCGGCAAAAATTAAAACCACCTAGCTAAATTACCAGCCAGTGAGCTGAATGTTTTATAAGCGAAAAATGGCATATTTAGCGGTACTGTTTATTTATACAGTAATGGTGTTTTGTCCAATATTACTGATCTCCACCATTTTGGGGTATCTCTGTATTTATGAAGTATGAGCTGTAGTTAACTAGTTGTTTACAGGTGTTTATTTGAGGGTTAAGATAAATGCAATGTAATATATGGACATTTGTCGGTTTATAAAACGACAGTTGTCGTAGACAAAGTTGTTATGTGCCTTTCGAACAATTGGCTACTTGTAAAAATAGCATCTATGAATAAGGAAATATATGGCCAGCGTAATAGCTGAATACCAAAGGTTTCTGGGAGCGCTAGCTTTAAGACCTGTGGACGAAGATGTTTGTCGCATGGCGAACTTGGTATATACAAATCTTCCACAATTAGCTCAGGTAGGTACTGCACGTAGAGGGAGATCTTTACGGTTAGCACCACTAGCAATAAACCAACTAGCTGAAACTTCTTCTGAACTCCCCGCGTTCAATAATGTTGAAGAAGGTGAGCTTAATACTGGTCGATTACACGAATTAAGAGTGGGTCCATTTAGAGGATTTACGAATCAAGAAATCTTTGATCTTAGCAATCCAATTACACTTGTTTATGGTGCTAATGGCACTGGAAAAAGTAGTTTTTGCGAAGCTTTAGAAACAGCCTTTTTAGGTTCTATTAGTGAAGCTCAAGTTAAACGAATAAATCATAATACATATTGCGATAATGCACGTTTAAGACGGCACGTAGCACCTATTATACAACAGTAGATGGAGATAATCCTCCAGTTAATTTAACACCAAATGAGGAAGAGTATAGGTTCTGTTTTATCGAAAAGAACAGATTAGATGACTTTGCTCGAATTGCATCAAAGACTCCAAGTGATCAGAGGCAAATAATTGCAACACTTTTTGGGATAGATCAGTTTTCAGATTTTGTAAGGGGGTTCAACCCTTCACTCGACGAAAATTTGAACCTTATTGGTCAGCGATCATTGGAGCTGACAGCAAAACGGGCCGCACTATCAAGCGCTGAAAAAACTATTCAGGAGCATCCCCAAAAACTAATGCAATTGGGAGTTGATGAAAATACTCTTGCAGCACGAATTAATCCTGGAAGTGACTATGAAGCTATAAAACTCTGGCTTCTTGGCAATCATGAGCAACAGGGGCGGCTGCATTATGTTCAGAGCTTGCTCGATTCTCCTTCGCCAGAAGTTTACGACTTAACACCGTTGAAACTCACAGAAAGTTTTGCAGAAGTATTTTCCATAAACAACGCGCTGCAAGAAATAACCGTAGAATTAACCCGCCGCTCGGGTGAGGTTTCATATAAGCAGCTTTACGAAGCGGTACTTCAATTGGCATCATCAAATCAAGATGAATGTCCAGCATGTGGGACCAGCCTTTTAACAACAGCCAAAAACCCATACGAAAGTGCAGCTTTAGGGCTTGAGCAGCTTGGAGAGCTAGCAGAACTTCAACGCCAGTCAAAAGAAAAAAGTGAAGAACTTCAAGAATCAATGAGAAATCTTCATCTTATTATGGGTAGTTCCATTAGAGCTGCATCAGTGGTTTGCCCTGATAAGTTCCAGATGGAAGCCTTACCTGAACTTCCCCCCACTTCAACTGGCCAATGGTTGCAGGTTTGGGTGAACGATAATAATAAAGCATGGAATTATTTGTTGAGCATGAGTGCTGACATTGAAGCTTCAGATATTAATGCTCGTCAAATTATTGCCCAACGACAACAATTGGCAGTTGAGCGGAGTAGACTTGATGGATACCGCCTTGAAATAGAGCGTGCCAAATTAGTTCGCCAAACTGCTGAAGAACAATTGTTAGAAGCAAGAAATACGGTTACTAGCTTTGACGAGGCAAATCGTGAACTAATTGAATTAGTAGCAGCGGAAGGAACAGTTGTTGAATTTAATCATAGAGTTAAGCGAGCATACGATGGTTTTTTGCGCGAAATAAAATCCTACCTAAGCAACCTTCCTGCACAATTACTACAAGGCCTAGGAGATAGTGCGCGGGACTTATACAACTCGTTTAATCGAGATGACTTACCTGTGGATTTACTACATGGTTTGTGGCTACCAATTGCTGAAAACGGCAAAATCGAATTGGAATTTCAAGAGCAAGTAGGGGTTCGATTTGATGCATTGACGCTACTTAGTGAGGGCCATATTAAGTGTTTAGGTTTAGCAATATTATTAGCAAAAAATATTGAAGAAGGATGCCCAATAGTTGTTTTTGATGATGTTGTAAATGCTATTGATGATGAACATAGAAATGGTATATGGAGAACATTCTTTGAAGATGGGTTGCTAGATGGAAAGCAAGTAATTTTAACCTCTCATGCTGAAGAGTTCCTTCACAGAATACAGCAGGAGCTTGGCGCTGATCGTGCAAATAATATAAAAATGTATAAATTCCTTCCGCATCAGGGTGAGCACCATTTGCGAGTTGATAGCAATCCTCCTACAAAAAACTATGTAATCAGAGCTCAGCAGGCATTTGATAATGATGATAAACGTGATGCTCTTTATTACTCCCGAGCTGCTATAGAAAGCCTAACAGATAGGCTCTGGACTTGGATGGGACGGCGTGGTGATGGAAGAATAGAACTTAAGCTGAGTGGGCCTAGATCTCCGTGGGAATTAAACAATAAATGCAATAAAATTCGCTCTACATTAAGGCGGGGGCCAAATCAATCAGAAGGAATCCTCAACTCTGTTGGGGCCTTGGACTCACTATTAGGGGTGGCTAATGGCTCAATTGAATGGGGTTATCTTAATAGTGGGACTCATGACTCTCAACGTGATGGTGAATTTGATCGGGCTGCTGTTAACACAATCGTTCAAGCTATTAATTCTTTAGACCAAGCATTGATAGAGTTACAAAATGGAAGGTGATGTAATTGCACATAACAAGGCAATGCAATCTGACTCCGCAAACTGTCACTTGTTTTGCCATAAAACCGGCAAAACAAACCAAATGGGGTCAAACCAAATGGGGTCACCCATTAGAAAGTTCCGGTCAAGCAGGCAGCTGTGTTTTCTTGATCTTTTTATTCAAAAAACCAAGTGTTGTTACTTTTTAAACTCACTTTAAATATGACTATGCATCCAGTAATGACGT